>DASSMQ010000065.1:0-47591 GCA_035688805.1 Candidatus Limnocylindrales bacterium | reverse complement strand
TCGGGATCGGCATCCACACCGGCACCGCCTATGTCGGCGTCGTCGGCGATACCGTCACCGACTTCACGGCGCTCGGCGACAGCGTCAACGTGACCGCCCGACTCGCCTCCGCCGCGGGAGCCGGGGAGATCCTCGTCAGCGAAAGCGCGGCGGAGTCAGCCGGCTTGCACGATTTCTCCGAGATCCGCCACCTGACGTTGCGTGGCCGCGAGCAGGAGCTCGACGTTCGCGTGTTGCACGCCTGACGGCGGCGGCCCGAACAGGAAGGGGACATGGCCAAGATCGTCTCGACACCAGACGCGCCCGGTGGCTCGGCATCCGTCGGAGGCGCCTTCTCGTACAGTCAAGGGGTCGTGGCCGGCGGCCTGATCTTCGTGGCGGGCCAGGGCCCATTCGATCCAGCGACGGGTGCCGTCGTCGGCGAGACGATCCAGGACCAGACCGGCCAGTGCCTGCGCAACGTCCAGGCCATCGTCGAGGCTGCTGGCAGCTCGATGGGCAAGGTCGTCAGCGTCACGTTCATCCTGCGCGATCCCGGTGATTTCGCGGGCATGAATGAGGAGTGGGCGCGCTGGTTCCCGTCCGACCCGCCGGCCCGTCAGGGCGCCAAGCATCCGCTCGAAGCGCCCGGCGTGAGGATCTCCATCGCGGCCATCGCCGAGGTCTGATCCGCCCGGGTCGCCGGTCCGACCGGTCGCTCGCTACACTCGACGGCGATGGACCTGCACGTCATCGGGCCGCTCGCCTCCCCCGCCGAGCGTGCCGCGGTCGACAGCGTGCTCGGGCCACCGGAGTCGGGCTGGGTCGGCGGTCCGCGGCGACCCGGCGTCGACGGTCACGCCGCTCGCGGCGGTCACGCCCTCCGGGCTCGGCGTTCCGAGCTGTTGCCGGCCCTGCACGCGGTCCAGGACCGGATCGGCTGGATCAGCCAACCAGCGCTCAACTACATCTCGCGCCGTCTCGCGGTGCCGCCGGCCGAGGCGTACGGGGTCGCCACGTTCTACGCCCTGTACGCGACGAAGCCCCGCCCGCCGGTCATGGCTCACGTCTGCGACGACATCGCCTGCCGGGTCGCCGGGGCGGAGCGGATCTGCGAGGACCTCGAGCGATCGCTCGGGCCGGAGGGTGAGGCGGCGCGGGACGGGCAGGTGGGCTGGTCCCGCTCGCCGTGCCTGGGGCTGTGCGACGTCGCACCGGCCGCGCTCGTGACCCGAGCCGGCGAGTCTTCGTCGATCGGGGGTGTCGGGCCTGTCGACGCGGCGGGCATCGTCGCGCGTCTCGACGCGGGCGATCCGGTCGCGGCCCGGCCGGCGAGCCCGCTCGCCCAGGCTGGATCGGGCGCGCTTCGCCTCCTGCGCCGAGTCGGGGTCGTGGATCCGAGCTCGCTCGACGACTATCGATCCCACGGCGGGTACCGTGCCCTCCCGGCAGCGCTGGCGATGGGCCCGGAATCGGTCATCGCCGAGGTCACCGCCTCGCGGCTGATGGGTCGGGGCGGTGCGGCCTTCCCGACCGGTCGGAAATGGGCGGCGGTCGCCGCTCAGCCGATCCAGCCCCACTACCTGGTGTGCAACGCGGACGAGTCGGAACCCGGCACCTTCAAGGATCGGGTGATGCTCGAAGGCGATCCGTTCGCGATCGTCGAGGCGATGACGATCGCGGCCTTCGCCACGGGGGCCTCGCGAGGCTACCTCTACATCCGCGGGGAGTATCCGGAAGCGGAGGCCCAGGTCCGCGGCGCGATCGCGGCGGCGCGCTCCGCGGACCTGCTGGGCGACGCCATCCTCGGTTCGGGCTTCGCGTTCGACATCGAGGTCCGGCGAGGCGCCGGTGCCTACATCTGCGGCGAGGAGACCGCCCTGTTCGAATCGATCGAGGGCAAGCGTGGTGAACCCCGCAACAAGCCGCCGTTCCCGGTCGAGGTCGGCCTGTTCGGCAAACCGACGGTCGTCAACAACGTCGAGACCCTCGCCAACATCCCGCTGATCATCGAGCTCGGCGGCGAGGCCTATGCGCGCATCGGTACGGAGGGCTCGACCGGGCCGCGACTGTTCTGCCTGTCCGGGAACGTCGCCCGGCCTGGCGTGTATGAGGTCGAGTTCGGGGCGACGCTCGGCGACCTGATCGAGCTCGCCGGTGGGGTTCCCGACGGACGGTCGATCCGGGCGATCCTGCTGGGTGGCGCCGCGGGGGTCTTCGTCGGGCCGGGATCGCTCGACCTGCCGCTGACCTTCGAGGCAACGCGCGCGGCCGGGGCGACGCTCGGCTCCGGGGTGATCATGGTCTTCGACGAAACGGTCGATCTGGTCGACACCCTGCGGCGGATCGCGCGCTTCTTCCGCGACGAATCGTGCGGGCAGTGCGTCCCGTGCCGGGTCGGCAGCGTCCGCCAGGAAGAGCTGCTCACCCGTCTGGCCGCGGGCGCGACGCTCCGGTCACGGTCCGACGAGCTCGATCTGCTGCGTGAGATCGGACAGACGATGCGCGACGCGTCGATCTGCGGGCTTGGTCAGACGGCCTCGTCGGCCATCGAATCCGCGCTGCGCGAGCCCGGGTTGGTGGCCCTGTGAGCGACGACACACGGGGTCTGTCGATGATGCGCGACCCGGCGCCGGACCCGGAGTCACCACACGGTGGTCAGGCGCCCGCTGCGCAGCCGCTCACGGAGATCGTCCTGCAGCCGCCGGCTCGTCCGTCTCGACCCCCGGTGGCGCCGCCGGCGCAGCCGGCGGCCTCGGTCGACCTGACGATCGACGGTCTGCCGGTCAGCGTGCCGGCCGGGACCACGATCCTCGGTGCCTGCCGCTCACTCGGCATCGACACCCCGACCCTGTGTTACGCCGAGAACCTCACGCCGGTGAACGTCTGCCGCGTGTGTGTGGTCGAGGTTGCGGGATCACGGGTGCTGGCGCCGGCCTGCTCGCGTCGCGTGGAACCGGGCATGGAGGTCCAAACCGACAGCGAGCGCGTGCGGACCTCGCGCAAGGTCGTCCTCGAGTTCCTCGGATCGTCCGTCGACGTGTCGTTGGCTGGGCCGGCCGTTCCCGACGGTGCGATCCACGGGTACATGGCGCGCTACGGCGCCGATCCGGGGCGGTTCGGAGGTCCCGCGGCGCCGGCGGCCGCTGGTGAGCGCGACGCGCACGAGGCTGGTCATCACCATGCACCGACGGCCGACTCGGCGGCACGCGCCGCGACCGTCTCCCAGCCGACCAAGATCGATAACGACCTGTACGTGCGCGATTACTCGAAATGCATCCTCTGCTACAAGTGCGTCGAGGCCTGCGGGGAGGACGCCCAGAACACGTTCGCGATCGCGGTGGCCGGGCGCGGATTCGATGCCCGGATCTCGACCGAGGCCGCGGTGCCGCTGCCCGAGTCGGCTTGCGTGTACTGCGGCAACTGCATCGGTGTCTGTCCGACCGGGGCGCTCATGGCCAAGCCCGAGTACGACATGCGCGAGGCGGGAACGTGGGATCCCGCGGCCCAGACCGTGACCTCGACGATCTGCCCCTACTGCGGGGTCGGCTGCGTGGTCGACCTGCACGTCCAGGACGACCGGGTGCTGAAGGTGACCTCGCCGCTCGACTCGTCGGTCACCGGCGGCCATCTGTGCGTCAAGGGCCGCTTCGGCTTCGAATTCGTCAACGAGCGTCCCGCGCCGAACGCCTGACCCAGACCGTCAGCGACCGATGGCCACTCTCTCGACCGATGTGACCTTCAGTCGGCACGGCTCGGCCGAACAGGGAACGTGGAAGGTTCACGCGCCGCGCCAGCGGCCATCCGTGGCGAGGAATCACGGCTCAGTCGTTCTGGGCAGGGAATCACACGGCGAACCTCACGTCGGGGCCTCTGGCGTTCACGACTAGTCACCCCGGTCGGCCCACCGGTATCCCCCGCGGCACGCCGTCCAGCAACTGCACGACGTCCCCCTCGATTCGCACCCACACGATCGAATCCCCCGGCCATAGCGACCCGGTACGCAGCGAATCGACTGCCTCCCGTGTCGAGGCGGGATAGGCAGCGTTCATCGTCGATCGGAACGTACGGACAAGCGCTCGGGTCGTCTCAGTCGACCGCAGGATCAGTAACCGCGACACCGGCGGTACGGGCCGGTCCCCGACCAGGTCCGACGATCCGATCGAGGCCGCCTTCTCAGCCGACCACCGGATCTGCTGCTCGAGGCGCGGAAGCGTCGAGAACGCCTCGGCGATCACGAGCCTAGGGTCGACCCTGTGCTCGAACACGACGTCGATGAAGCCTCGGGCCGGTCGGAATACGGGGACCTCGAGGTGCGGGACCCAAGCCGGAGCGAGTGAGGCGAGGATCGTCTCGACCATGCGCGCTTGGTGCCGATCAGTGATCCTCGGTCCGCGACCGGGATACAGCCGGATGCTGACGTCAGCGCCCATCGCGGTCGCGACGGCGACCAGTGACTCGAGGCTCGGATGGGTCGTGCCCGCCTCCATGCGTGTCACGTGGGACCGATCGATGCCCGCCTCCCTGGCGACGACGGCCTGACTCGCAGCGGCATCCGTCCGGATACGGTTGATATCGGCGCCGATCGAACGCACGAGCACCCGAAGTCGGCGTTGGATCTCGCGGTCGACTGATGGTCGCGGTCGGGCAGTCATCGGGCATAGTCAAGCGCATCGCCCTCATCGGGGACTTATCGCCTCGTCGTGGTCGCGGAGCTCCTGTGGTTGGCAGTCAGCACCGGGGCACCCAAGGCATCGACCGTCGCCCGAACGACGGTGGTTTGTGACCGCGGGCCACGAGAAGGCCGTTGCATAGAGCCGACGGGGCCGCTCGAGGCCCCGGTGTTGACCCCCAGTCACCCCATCGCGGAGGCCAGAGCGGCGGTACGAGCCGGCTAGCCCCAGCCGGTCAGGTCGTGCAGATCGATCCGACGGTCGTGGCTGTACACGTTGAAGCCGTCGCCGCGCAGGAACCCGATCAGGGTGACGCCCACGCGCTCAGCCGTCTCGATCGCCAGGTCGGAGGGCGCCGAGACGGCCGCGATGATCGGCACTCCCGCGACCGCCGCTTTTTGGACGATCTCGAAACTGACCCGGCCCGAGACCATCAGCACGCGGTCATGCATGGGCAGCGACCCCTCGAGCAGCTGCGACCCGACCAGTTTGTCGAGGGCGTTGTGACGCCCGACGTCCTCGCGGATGGCGATGAGCTCGCCTCGGGGCGAGAACACGGCTGCGGCGTGGAGTCCGCCGGTTTCGCTGAACGCCTTCTGTGCGGCGCGGAGCAGATCGGGGAGTGCCAGCACCACGTTCCGTGCCACGACCGGCCCATCCGGCAGCGGATCACACCGCACCGCCACCTCGTCGATCGAGGCCTTGCCGCAGATCCCGCAGGACGCCGTGGCGACGAAGTGGCGCTCGGCCACCGCGGAGGCGTCGAATGGCCGGGCCAACCGGACCACGATCGTGTCGTCCGGTTGGCTCAAGCCGACCGGATCGCCCGCGTCCCAGCCCACGACTTCGGACCCGTCGATCAGGCCCTCGGTCCGCAGGAACCCGACCGCCAGTTCCGCCTCCGAGCCTGGCGTCCGCATCGTCACCGCGACCGCGACCGACTCCTGGTCGGGCCCGGCGGCGCGGATCTCCAGCGGCGCCTCCCCGACGATCCGATCCGGCCGCACCTCCAACGTCTCACCGCGAACGGCCACGATCGAGCGCGTCGTCACGTGCCGGGTCGGCGGGGTGTCGCGTTCGAGCCGGCGGCCCATCATGCACGCCGGTCCAGGAAGACGGCCGAGCCGGTCGGTCGCAGACAATGGGTGGAGCTCATCGCCTGGAGATAGCCCCCCGCGTTCAGCAACGCGACGATGTCGCCCTCGCGGACCCGCGGCATCGGGTAGTCCTCGGCGAAGACATCGCCGGCCTCGTTGATGTGACCGGCGACCGTCACCGTCTCGGACCGTTCCGCCGCTGGGTCGCGGCACAGCACGATCTCCTGGGCGAAGCCATAGATGAAGTACGCGCAGTCGACGTTCCAGCCGATGTCGAGCCCGACGAAGGTCACGCCTCGGCGCGTCTCGACCGTGACGACCTCGCCCAGCAGGATCCCCGCATCCTTCGAGAGTGCATCGCCCGGCTCGACGCCCACCGCGACATCGAGCGGGCCGAGGTGCCGGGCGACGACGTTCGCGTAATCCGTCAGGTCGACCCCGCGCTCGTCGGAGCGCGCCGCCACACCCAGTCCGCCGCCGACGTTGACCTCGACGATCCGATGCCCTGCGCGTCTCGCCCGAGCGACCGCCTCGACCGCCGCCGGCAAGGCCTGTTCGAAGGCCGGCAGGCCGTCCGCCAACCAGCCCGAGCCGGCGTGGAAGTGGATGGTGTCGATCGCCAGATCGTGGCGAGCGGTGGCAGCCAGGGCCTCGTCGAATCGCTCCAGCTCGATGCCGAACTTGGTCGGCCGATCGCCGCTGTATTCGAGCCGAGCGTTGTATCCGGCACCGCTCGCCGGGTCGATCCGGATGCCGATCCGGCTTCCCGGGGCGCGCCGCCCATAGCGCTCGATCTGGCTGACGGCGTCCAGGTTGCAGTGGATGCCGTGCGCCAGCAGCACGTCGAGATCGCGCTCGGACACGTTCGTCCCGGTGTAGCTGATCTCCGCGGGCAGCCATCCGCACTCGATGGCGCGGCCGACTTCACCCGGTGAGCAGGCATCGATGCCGACGCTGGCGGGCTCGCCCGGCGGACCGAGATCGCGGAACACCGCGAGGACCTCCGGTAGCGGATTCGCCTTGAGGGCGAACCGCAGCCGAAGCGCAAGACCGGTCGGAGCGAACGCAGCCTGGATGGCGCGGGCGTTCTCAGCGAACCGCTCGAGGTCGTAGACGAAGGATGGCGTCCCGTGCCGGCGCGCCAACGTTTCGGCGTCGTGGCCGGCGATGGCCAGTCGACCCTCGACGATGTCGAGACCCGGGCGCACCCACCAGGGCGCCGCGACCGTGGTCACGGCCGAGCCGTCAAAACGGGATTCCCATCCATGAGCCCCTCGATCGACCTGCCCTCTCGCGCGTCAGGCGATGGCCTGCGGCCGCGGTCGCGGTCGCCCACTACCGGGCGTCCAGCGATCCGGTCCGACTTCGACGTCCACGCCGATCGATTCGACCAGCCGTCGACCAGCGGCCGCGACCTCGGCGATGGCCTCATCGAAGGCAGCCCGGTTCGCCGCGCTCGGTTCGCGGTAGCCGCTCAGCTTGCGGACGAACTGGCGGGCGGCCGCCTCCAGCTCACCCGTCGTCGCCGCTTCTCCCGGGCGACGGAGGGTTTTGATGCTTCGGCACATGCCCGTACGGTAGGGCGCGCGGGCGCGGGACGCCAGCGCAGGTCGCTCAGCCGGCGTACCGCCACTGGATCGGACCCGTGTAGCAGTGACCGAGCTTCAGGCACAGGCCGCCCGTCATATCCCACTGACGGCCACTGACGTAGGGTCCTCGATCAACCACCGGAGCCGTCACGGTGCGGCCGTTCGCCGGGTTCCGGAACGTGATCTTCGTGCCGCACGGCAACGTCCGGTTGGCGACACCGATCAGACTTCGGGTGAGAGCGTAGCCACACGCGGTCCGATTGCCATAGAAGCCCGGCCCATACCAGGACACGTTCCCGTCGAGCCGCCAGCGGTTCTTGCTCACGACCACCGGTTTCACCGTGGGTTGGGCAGCCGCCGGCCGAGCCTGAGGCGGCTCGGTCGCGTTGTCGGGCTCGAACAGGCTCGAGCCTTCGACCAAGGTCCCGTCGGAACGGGCCCCCGGGTCGAGGGGCGGGGTCGTCGTCACCGACCCGCGGACATCCGCGACCATCGCCACGCTGGCGAAGAGATCAGCGGAGGGGGTTCGTTGCGGGCTGGGGACCCATGAACCCGCCGGTCCGGGGACGGCGACCGTGGCGAACGCGGCGATGAGCGCCATGTTCGCGACGACCGTGGGGCGTCGCACGTCTGGCCAACGATAGCATCGGACAAGATTGCGTGGCGTGCACGCACCACCCCGCGAGCATCACGGGAACGTGACAGACTCCTGTGTCGTGCCCCGTCTCGACCTTCCAGACGATGAGCCGCTCGACCTCCTGGCCTCGCTCGGGCCGCTGGCGCGCGGCCGAGGCGACCGGACGATCCGCATCGGGCGGGATCGCGCGTGGTGGACGACCCGGACCCCGTCGGGCGTCGCGACGGTCACCATCAGCGTCGCGGGTCGCCGGCGGACGGCGGAGGCATGGGGACCGGGCGCCGACGAGGCCCTTCAGCGGGTACCGACCCTGTTCGCCGGCAGCACCTCGTCCCTCGTCGACGCCGCGGATCCGCGGCTCACGGCCCTGGCGCGGCGGCGGCCGGGCGTGCGCATCCTGCGGACGCAAGCCGTGGTCGACGCCCTCGTCGCGGCCATCCTCGAGCAGAAGGTCACGGGGACCGAGGCACATCGCGCCTGGCATGGTCTCGTCCGCCTCCATGGCGAACCCGCACCCGGCCCGCACGGCCTCGACCTCCGCGTGCTGCCCGGCCCAGAAACGCTCGCCCGGTTGCCGTACTGGGCGTATCACACGCTCGGTGTCGAGCGGCGACGCGCCGATCTGATCCGGGCCGTCGCGAGCCGCGCCCCGCTGTTCGAGCGGTTCGTGGAGCTGCCGTTCGCCGAGGCCTACGCGCACCTCCGGGCCGTGCCCGGGATCGGGCCGTGGACCGCGGCCGAGGTCGGGGTCCGAGCGCTCGGCGACGTCGACGCGGTGAGCGTCGGCGACTTCCACCTGCCACACCTCATCGCCTGGGCGCTGGCCGGTGAACCACGCGCGACCGATGAGCGGATGCTCGAGCTGCTCGAGCCGTATCGTGGGCGGCGCGCGCTGGTGGTCCGGTTGCTGGAACTCAGCGGGATGCGCGCGCCGCGCTACGGTCCCAGGCTGGCGCCGCGGCGCATCGAAGCGATCTGAGGCGTAGCCTGCGCTGACCATGGCCAAACGCGAGATGCCCTCCTTCGACAAGTCCCCGGCCGAACTCGTCGCCCGGTTCGATGCGGCCGCGACCCGGTTCCCGGACGCTCAGCGCAGGAAGATGTTCGGCTACCCGGCACTGTTCATCTGCGGCAACCTCGTGACCGGGCTGTTCGCCGATTCGTGGATGATCCGCCTGGTCCCCGACGACCTCGCCGAGCTCATGGCGATGCCCGGCGCGAGCGCGTTCGAGCCGATGCCGGGCAAGCCGATGAAGGGCTACGCGCGACTGCCGGCGGACGTCGTCGCGGACGAGGCCAGGCTCGATGCCTGGATCCGCCGGGCCATCGCCCTGGGGCGAAGCCTGCCGCCCAAGTGAAGTCGGCGCGAGGACCGTTCAGCGCAGCGGCGCCGGCGTGATGTTCTGGTTGAGGTGGAACAGGTTGCCGGGATCGTAGCGGCGCTTGACCTCGGCGAGGCGGCGGTGGGTGAGGGCCGGATACGCCTCGCGGACGCGCGACTCGCCTTCGACCTCGAGGAAGTTCGAATACGCCCCGATCGCTCGCGGCCGAAGGGACGCATACAGGCCGTGCGTCCAGGCCTCGTGGATCGGAGCCTCGGACACGTCCTCGAAGGGCGTGATGATGGTCACCAGGATCGGCGCCTGCCGATGGGCGAAGGCCGTGTCCTCGGCGCCGACGCGGGCCATCGCCCCGCCGAGGACCCGGATCTGGGTCATCGCCGCTGGCGCGGTCTTGACGGCCATCGCCTCGAGGATCTGGTCGATCGCCGCGTCGTCAAGGGTGTCGACGAACAACGACCGGTGCGTGGCCGCCCCTCGAGCCTCACCCTTCGTGGTGAACGCATAGATGCCCTGGTAGGGCATCGGCATCACGACCTCGGCCAGCGGCGACGCGATCCGACGGAACGGTTCGAGCGCGGCCTGGCCGGCATCCGCGTCGCCATCGAAGACGAACATGATCGCCAGCGTCGGCTGACCGTGCAGCGGCACCGGCAGCATCGGCAGTGGTGGGACGCCCATCGCGAACGAGATCGTCGTGAGCGATTCCGGTGCGCTGGCGGCCACCGGCACGAGGGCGCGCAGGGTCTCGCGCGTGAGCGGCAGGAACAGGATGCCGCCGAGCACCGTCGACACCGGGAACAGCCGGAACTGGAAGCGCGTGACGACGCCGAAGTTGCCGCCACCGCCGCGGATCGCCCAGAACAGATCGGCGTGCTCGGTCGCGCTGGCGACGACGATGCGGCCGTCGGCGGTCACGATCTCGACGGACACGAGGGCGTCGATGGTGAGCCCGTACTTGCGCACCAACCAGCCGATGCCGCCTCCGAGGGTCAGCCCGCCGATCCCGACGGTGCTGGTGTCCCCGAACGGCGTGGCGAGACCGTGCTCGGCAGCGGCGGCGGTATATTCACCGGCGGTCAATCCTGCCTGGGCCCACGCCAGCCGACGGATGGGGTCGATGTGGAGGCCCTTCATCGCGCTCAGGTCGAGGACGATCCCGCCGTCGGTCGTGCCGTGGCCGGCGAGACTGTGCGCGCCGCCTCGGACGGCGAGCTCGAGGCCCGTCTGGGCGGCGAAGACGACCGTCCGAGCCACGTCCGCCGCGGAGGCCGCTCGAACGATGATGAGCGGTCGTCGGTCGACCGTCGCCTCGTGCACCTGGCGGGCCTGGTCGTAGGCCGCGTCGGACGGGCGGATGATCGTGCCCCGGATCCCGGCCGCGAAGGCGGCCAGGTCGAGGGGTCCGGCGTGGTCGGGGTTGGCGAGACGGGCGAGGGCCATCGTGGGCGGGTCCTTTCGGGTCGATGGGGCGCGGGGGCGCGTTGACGACGTGCCCGGATGGTCGACCCATGGGATGCCCGGGTCAGCGGGCAAGGGTCAGCCGGGTAAGGCCGACGGATGACGGGGGCGCTACGACGGATGACGACCCCGGTGGCCCCGGAGACGGTCAGCTGGCGCCGGACCGCCGCAGTGGCCGGCCGCGTCGTCGGTCAGGCCGAGGCGCCCAGCAACCCGACCGCGGAACAGTCGTCGGCGATCCGATCGAGCAGCCCGGCGTCCGACACGGCCCCGAACCCTTGCAGCATCACGCGAGCGACGCCGACGTCTCGGTACGCCCGCAGCCGCTCGCGACGCGCACCACCAGCAGGCGCGTCGGGCCGACCCCAGATGTGGACCGAGACCCGCAGGGTGGATGGATCGCGGCCGATCTCGACACACCGCTCCGCGATGGTGGTCATCGCCCGCTCGACCTCATCGGGCATGAGCGCGTCGAGGTTCACCTCGTCGGCGAAGCGCGCCGCCAGCCGCCACGTGACCTTGGGTCCGTTGCCGCCGATCAGGATCGGGATGTGGCCACCGGCCGATTTCGGCTCGTGGATGGCATCGACGACGGTCGCGTACGGGCCACGGTATGTGGCATGCCCCGGGCCGAGCATCCGTGAGATGACCTCGAGGTGGTCGGTCAGGATCGCCAGGCGTTCCGGCGCGTCGGGGAAGCCGTAGCCGTACGCGCGCCACTCGTCCTCCTTCCAGCCGGCGCCGATGCCGAGCTCGAACCGGCCGCCGGAGATGACGTCGAGGGTCGACACCATCTTCGCGGTCAGGCCGGCCGGTCGATACGCGGCGGCCATGACCAGGTGGCCGAGACGGACGCGCCGGGTCGCAGTGGCGATCGCGGTCAGCTCGATGAACGGCTCGAAGATCGGAGCGTCTTCAGGAGGTGGATCGACCTGGAAATGGTCGTACGCCCAGAGCGACTCGAACCCGAGCGCCTCGGCCTGGCGTGCCACCTCCACGGTCCGTGCCCAGGCGGTCGGCCCGTCCAGCCCGAGGTACTCCCGGTCGCAGCCCTGCGGCAGCGTGATGCCGACCTTCATCCCGGGCTCTGCCACGGCCCATAGGCGCGCTCGACCCTGTCGCGCACCTCGTCGACCACCGCGTCGTCGATCGCCCGCTCATCGGCGATCGAATGCCACAGCCCTGCCTCGCGCACGAAGCGCCCGAGCGTCCGCATCGCCTCGGCGACCTCGGCCCAGGTGACGCCCATCGCTTCGGGACGGATGTCGACGCCGGCGCGGTGGAGGGCGACGACCATCTCGTCCGCCCCGGCATCGTGGAGGACCGACCCGAGCACGATCCCCAGCCCGACCGGCTGCCCATGGATGAAATGCCGGCCGGTCCGGCGCTCGAGGTTGTAGAACAGGAAGTGCTCGACGCCTTCGATATGGCGCGGGTTCCAGCCGGAGGCGTGGAACGTGTCGCCGCCCCAGCGATGCGCCTCCATGAGCGTACGGATCCCCTGGTCGGTGACGTCGTGGATGTCGTCGAGCGCACCGAGGACCGCGTCGAGCCGGACCCGGGCTGCCGCCACGAGGTTCTCGTCGTACGGCCACTGGCGCTCTTCCTTACCGAGGGCATGGGTCAGTCGCCAATCCAGGTGGGCCGTGTGATAGCACAGGATGTCGCCGACGCCGGCCCGGTTCAGGCCGGCAGGGGCGGATCGGATCACGTCGAAGTCGACGTAGACGGCTTCGGGGATGGCATAGCCGAGATACCGGACGATCCCCTCGCGGCGTAGGCCCGCTCGGTGCCCGAACGGGGCGTTGACGGTCATCGCGGTCGGCACCTGGAACAGCGGCAGGCGCCGGCGCCAGGCGACGAACTTGGCGACGTCGACCGCCTGGCCACCGCCAAGGCCGATCACGCTCGCACACGTCGGGAGGGCGTCGAGCGCCGCCTCCAGCTCGGCCAAATCGAGTGTGCGGACGAGATGGACCCCGGCCAGATCCGGACCGTCGAGCACGCTCGAGAAGAGCGGCCACAGGTCGTCCATGGTGACGACGAGATATGGACGATGGACGAAGGCCGGTAGCTCGGCGACCAGGTTCCGGCCGAAGACGGTGGTGAAGCCGCCGCTCACCGCGCAGTCCAGCCGCCGTCGATCAGGGTGGTGGTGCCGGTGATCAGACTGGCCGCCGGCGAAGCCAGGAAGACGACCGCACCGGCGACATCCATGGGCTCCCCGATGCGATGCAACGCCGCGATCCGTTCGACGACGTCGGCCTCGAATACCGGGTCGCTGAGCGCTTCGGCAGTCCCGTCGGTGCGGATGAAGGTGGGCGCGACGGCATTGACCGTGATGCCGTATCGACCCCACTCGACGGCGAGGCATTTGGTGAGATGCGCCACGGCGGCCTTCGACGCGCAATAGATGGCCTCGGTCGGCAACGCGACGAAGCCTGCCTGCGAACTGAGGTTGATGATCCGGCCACCGCCCTGCTTGATCATCACCCGCCCGGCGGCCTGGCTCGCGAAGAAGGTGCCCTTGACGTTGACGTCCATGGTCAGGTCGAAGTCGGCTTCGGTCACGTTTTCGGCGAGGTTGGACGGGCCGAGTCCGGCGTTGTTGACGAGGATGTCAAGCCGCCCGAAACGCTCGACGGCTGCATCGACCGCCGGCCCGATCTGGGCGAGGTCGCGGACGTCCATCTGGACGGACAGCACGTCGCGCCCGAGGCCGCGGATCTCCTGCTCGAGCGCGTCGGCTGAGCCCTGCTCGCGCAGTCCCAGGACGATGTCCGCCCCGGCATCGGCCAGCGCGAGCGAGATGGCCCGGCCGAGTCCCCGAGCCGCGCCGGTGACGAGGGCCGTTCGGCCGGCCAGCGAGAAGTCGGGGAACGGGGCCATGCGATCTCCTTCTCGGTGCGGCGGATCTGTCCGCCGCGCCCACTATCCCGAGCGACGCTTATCGATGACGCTTATCGTTTTCAGGCGGTGGGAGGAGGATAGGTCGGTGCTGTCCGCAACGTCAAGCCTTCTGATCCGCCGGCGCCGCTGGGCGGAGGCCTCTTCTGGTTCACGCTCCGGGTGCATCGCTCCGCGCCCGACCAGGACCCACCGCCCGGGCTTGCTTCGGGCGCATCCCCGGGGCGCATCAAACCGAAGTCATCGTCTCGACCGGTGAGCGTCGTAGTCATCACGGGAATGGACCCAAAGAAAGACCCCGGCCTCTGCCTCGGCGCCGCCACCGCGTTAGATCGCGGGCGCCTCCGACACCCCGTGGCGATAGAACGGGATGGGGTCGGGCGCGAGTGGGGTCTGCCCACGGATGAGATCGGCGGCCTTCTCGGCCAGCATCACGACCGGGGCATAGATGTTGGCGTTGGTGACGTACGGCATCACCGAGGCATCCACCACGCGCAATCCATCCAGCCCATGGACACGCATCGTCAACGGATCAACGACGGCCAGCGTATCCACCCCCATCCGAGCCGTGCACGACGGATGCAGCGCCGTCTCGGCATCCCGAGCCACCCAGTCGAGGATCTGCTCGTCGCCGTCAACCGCGGGGCCAGGCGACGTCTCGCCGCCGTTGAACTCGGCCATCGCCGGCTGGTTGAGGAGGGCGCGCGCAACGCGGATCGCCTCGACCCATTCGCGGCGATCCTGGTCGGTGGACAGGTAGTTGAAGCGGAGCGCCGGGTGGACGCGAGGGTCGGTGCTCTTGAGGGTCAGTGTCCCTCTCGCATCCGAGTACATCGGCCCGACGTGGACCTGGTAGCCATGGCCCTTCGCCCCGGCGGTGCCATCGTAACGGATGGCCAGCGGAAGGAAATGGAACATCAGGTTCGGGTAGGCGACATCCTCATTGGATCGAACGAATCCACCGCCCTCGAAATGGTTGGTCGCGCCCGGACCGGACCGGAGGAAGAGCCACTGTGCCCCGATGAACGGCCGTCGCCACAGCTGTGTCGCGGACGGCTGCATCGAGACCGGCTGTCGAGATTGGTATTGGACGTAGACCTCCAGGTGGTCCTGCAGGTTCTGTCCGACGCCCGCCCGGTCGGCGACGATCGGCAGACCGAGCGCGCGCAGGTCGGCCGCCGGCCCGACCCCCGAAAGCAGGAGCAACTGGGGGCTATTGATCGAGCCACCCGCGAGGATGATCTCGCCACCGGTGATCCGGTCGACCCCACCGCGACCGCCGAACCCGCGGGCGACTTCGACGGCGACGGCGCGCGTGCCATCGAACACGACCCGGGTCACGAACCTGCGCGTCCAGACCTCGAGGTTGCCGCGGCGACGCATGATCGGGTGGAGGTAGGCGCGGGCCGCGCTCAGCCGCCGACCGCGATGGATGTTCCGGTCGAACGGAGCGAACCCTTCCTGCCGGTACCCGTTGACGTCGGTCGTGAGCGGGTAGCCGGCCTGTCGCACACTCTCGAAGAAGGCCCTGAACAAGGGGCTCGTCGCCGGGCCGCGCTCGAGGATCAGCGGTCCGTCGTGGCCGCGCCACGGGTCGTCCGGGGCAGCCGCCAGCGCCGTCTCCATCTTGCGGAAATACGGCAGACAGTGAGCGAAGTCCCAGGTCGTCATCCCGGGATCGGCGGCCCAGCGTTCATAGTCGAGCGGATTGCCGCGCTGGAAGATCTGGCCGTTGATGCTCGACGAGCCGCCGAGGACCTTGCCGCGGGCGTGGGCGATGCGCCGGCCGTGCATGAAGGGCTCCGGCTCGGATTCGTAGCGCCAGTCGTAGAACGGACTACCGATCGGAAACGTCAGCGCCGCCGGCATGTGGATGAACGGGTCGATGCGCCAATCCGCCCGACCCGCTTCCAGCACCAGTACTCGGGTGGCCGGGTCCTCGGTCAACCGGTTGGCGAGGACGGACCCGGCCGACCCGCCCCCGACGATGATGTGATCGAACGATGGGGCCATCGGCGGCGATGCTAGCGGGTCCCGCACGCGTCGATGGTCGCCGTCTCGCGGACGGCGTCGGCTTGGTCAGGTCCCGAGGCCGGGGTCGAAGAGTTCCGCAGCGCGGCTGTTCTGGCCGTAGTCGCCCGTCACGAGCACCCGGCCGTCAAGAAGCAGGGTCGCCGTATAGCCGACCCGCGCGACCGCCGGACTCGCGATACGTGTCCAACTGCCCGTGCTCGGTTCGTAGCGCTCCGCGGAGGGGGGCCGATCGAAGATGCCGTCGTCGACGACCAGGACGGTGCCGTCATCGAGCACCGTCGAGGTGTGGAAGATGCGGGGCGTGCCCATGTCCCCGGTCGGGGCCCACGTCCCCCTGGCGGTGTCGTATCGCTCGGACGATGCACGTTCGCCGTCACCAGGGTCGCTACAAGCACAGCCACCCGACACGAGCACCGTGCCATCTCGCAACAACGCGGCGGAATGGCCGATCCGGCCCTCCCGCATGCTCCCGGTCGCGGTCCAACGGCCGGTGGCTGGGTCATACGTTTCGACGGTCCTGAAGCTGCCGTCGCCACCCGCGACCAATACCCGGCCGTCGGGCAGGTGGGTCGCACTAAAGGCTGTTCGGGCGTCGGCCATCCTGCCGGTGGACGTCCACTTCCCGGTGGCTGGGTGGTAGAGCTCAGCTGTCGCGCTTCGTGGCCCGCCCTCCAGCTGCTCGTCCTCGGCGCCGCCGCCCACGATGAGCACCGTGCCGTCCGGAAGCAGCGCTGCCGCATGTCCCCCGCGGCCGTGGATCATGCTTTCGGTCACGGTCCATCGTCCGGTCCTCGGGTCGTACAGCTCGGCCGATGCAAGCGGGCCCGCGCTGTTGACGTAGCCGCCAACGACGAGGACGTTCCCGTCCGGCAGCAGGGTGGCGGTGTGGCCCCAGCGAGGGGCCAGCATCTTCGGGACGGCGGTCCATTTCCCGCTTTCCGGATCGAATAGCTCCGCAGCCGCCGTGACCTTTCCGTCCAAGTGGTCGTTCACCAGGCCTCCGGCAACGAGTACGCGGCCGTCGGCTAGCACCGTGGCTGTGTGGTAACCGTGGGGGTTGATCATCGTCCCGGCCGAACGCCAAGCTGGCACTGATCGGGCACTCGGGCTGGGCGCGCGGAGTGACGATGCGGGCGAGGGGGATCGCTCAGCCGCGGATCGGGTCGGTGAGGCATCCAGTCCCGCGGAGGGCGAGCTGACGGGCCCGACCGAGGAAAGGGGCGACGGCGTCGCACCGGCCGCGCAGCCGGCGAGGAGAACCACCGCCGTGACGCCAGCGCAGAGCTTCGAGGCCATCATCGATCGATACATCCCCTCACCTCCTCCGGACTTCCGAGGGCGACACCTCGTCAGCGGGGAAACGCGGATGGCGTGTGGATGTTACGGCGTGACTCGAGCGAGGAGATCGACTCGATGAACCTGCGACCTCGCGAACCGTCTCCGATCGGAGGAGCCGGGCGGGGATCGGGATGTGCCCCAGCGTTCACGACTGCGCTCGCGCGAGTCGAGGCCCATCCATTGACGGCGCCATGGTCTGACTCATACCATCCGCCTCTGCGCGGAGCTACCTCGTTACCTAGATTTGCCCAGGTTGTCGCGCCGCGTCGGACCATCGGGGGCACGCCACAACCCACCACGAGGATCGATCCGTGGACCTGAATGTCGTGCTCCCGTTCGCGTCATCGCTGCTCTCGGCCGTGTTCTTCGTCCTCCTCGCAGACCAGTGGCGCGAACGGCGTCGTCCCTACCAGGCCGCATGGGCCCTGGGGATGCTCTGGTATGCGCTGAGTGCCGGCACGGAATGGATCGGCGGCGCGTTCGGCTGGTCGGAGCCGCTCTATCGCATCTGGTATCTCATCGGCGCGATCTGGGTCGCGGGTTGGCTGGGACTCGGCACCGCCTATCTGCTGGCCCGGACGCGGTTCGGCTTCGCGTTCGCGATCAGCCTGCTGCTGGCCGGACTCTTCACCTACCTGACCCAGGCCCGCTACCACTACGAAGGCAGCGGCATCGCTCCGGTCCTGTACGCGTCGATCGCGGTGGTCCTGGCGGTCGCGATCGTGGTCCTGTCCATCCGGCGCGACCCCCGCTGGCCGGCACTCGCCGCAGTAGCCATCGTCGGCGGGACCGTGGCCTCTGCCCTGATGGTCGCGAGCGTCGCCTTGCCAGCACCAGGCTGGATGGTCGACCCCTCGACGCACATCCCGACCGGCGAACTCTTCCCCGGGTACATCCGACTCCTGACGCCGTTCTTCAACATCACCGGCGCCTTTGCGCTGTCGCTCGGCGCGATCTACAGCGCCTACATCTTCATGCCGAAGCGGCGGGTGATCCGCTACGAGATCCGGCGAGACCGCGGGCCGGCCTCGTTCGTTCGGAACCTTCTCGTCGCTCCGCTCGCCATCGTCGTCAACCTCGTCGCGTCACTCCCCGGAGCCTTCCGCGCGCTGCTGACCGGGACCATCAACAGCCGGGTACCGGCGACGATCTTGATCGCGATCGGCGGCATCATCCCGGCGATCACCAGCGGCCTCAACCGGTTCGGGGCAACGAGTGGGTTCTTCGTCGGGGAACTGCTCGGGGTGGTCTTCCTGTTCACAGGCTTCCTGGTGTCGATCGAAGTGGTGCAGGAGCTCAGGGTTCCGTTCACGTCCGTCGTGCTCTGGCATCGGGAGGGCGCCGAGACCTAGGCATGGGACGCACCCTTCCGTGATCTCATCAGGCGCGGGCGTCACGCCCCGGAAGGCCACGCTCGACCAATGCGGCGGCGAAGCCCTCGAGATCGTCGACCGTCACGTACAGCGCCGGGACGTGGATCCCGGCCATCCGCACGGGTTCCTTGAAGTCGACTCGGACGCCACCCCGGTTCGTGCCGCCGAACGTCAGGTCGTGGTGACGGACGCTCATGCGAACGCCGATCGCCGTGATCCAGCGCCATGGGCCCTCGATCCGCCACGAGGTGAGGTTGCTCGTCGGCGTCCGGAAGCGGAAGAAGCCGAAGTGGGCATCGAGCGCATCGTCGCCGAGATCCACATAGGCGTTGGACGGCCTGACACCGAACAATAGGAGGACGAGCCTCGACCGCCGGGCGACATGGATCGGAAACCGCCGGGTCCTCATCTCGGCGGGATCGGCGTACGAGTTCATCGAGCGCGTCCCCGCAGCGATTCGATCAGGTCGCCGAGCCCTCTCGGATCCGCCACCCAGCCGTCCGCACCGAGCTCGAGGGCGGTGCGCCCGTCGGGCACCGCATGCCCGCCGACCATTCGAACGACGGACGGTCGTTCTCGACGCGCAGCCGCCAATAGGCGGCCCGCTGCCGGACGACGCGCGGTGTCGACGACACTCACGACGACCGCCACGAGCGATCCCACGTCGCGCATGGCCGCGACCAGGGACGCGGTCGGCGTGTCCGGGCCCAGGTTGAGGACGCCGTATCCGGCGTCGGCAAGGATATCGGCGAGCATCGCGATCCCCAGTCCGTGGCGCTCGCCTGGCGGCATGGCGAGGATGACGACGCCCTTCTTGCGGCCCGGATGGACGAACCGTGGGCCCAACCGTCCGATCAGCGCGCTAGCCACACCGCTCGCGAGATGCTCCTGGTCGATGGAGACGCGACCTGTTCGCCACGAGTCCCCGATGGCGTGCAGGGACGGCGCCAGGAGGCGGACATAGATCTCGCCTGGCTCGAAGCCCGAGGCCATGGCCGCTTCGATGACTTGCCAGCTGCCGGCGACGTCGCCGTCGAGCATCCGCGCCTGCAGTCGCGCCTGCCAGATCGATCCTCGAGGGTGGCGTGTCTCGCGGCCGCGGCCGCGACCACGTTCCGGGGTCGCCTCCGCCCGATCGAGTTCGGCAGGATCGACCAACCATGTGCCGCCGACCTTGCGTGCCGGCAGGATGCCGAGCCGCACACGACGGTAGACCGTCATGTAGTGGACTCCGAGGCGGTCGGCCGCCTCATGCAGGCTGAGAAGGCCGGACGTGCCCGACGGAGTCACCCCGCGAGTGTGCCCGCGAACACCTGCACATACCCTTCCTGGACTGCCCCGAAGAAGATCATGGCCGCATCGGCGGCGACGATCCCGATCAACGCCGAGACATCGGTGACGCCGGTGAGCATCGCGATGAGCACGATCATCACCGACGATGAGAGCGAGTACTCCGCCCAGCGGAAGTCGTTGTGCTGCTGGGCAACACCTGAGGTGTAGCGCCCGAAGACGCCGGGCGACACGACGAGCCGGTGGAACACACCCGACAGCAGCAGGAACAGAGCGACACCCCACGCAACCGGTACCTGTAACAAGGTGATCGGCGCGCCGGCCGCCGTGCCAGGCGGGCCCTCCATGAACACCGCCGTGACCGGCAGCGTGAAGGACGTCGCCAAAGCGAGGACGGCGACCGCCTGGACGGCATGGATGACGCCGAGGCCGATGTTCCAGCGACGCAGGTTGACGGCCCGACGACCTGTGGGCTCGACCATCAGGGCGTGGAGAGTGCGTTCGTGCGGATCACAGGATGTTCCTTCTTGGGATGCGGGTGGGGCCCGGAGGAGGTAGGCCCCACCCAGGTGTGGACGTAGGTTCGCAGGCTCAGCCGGCGGGCGGAAGGATGACCTTGTCGATGACGTGGATGACGCCGTTCGAGGCCATCACGTCCGGGGTCACGACCTGCGCGCTGCCGTTCAGATAGACGAGCCCGTCCTTGAGCGAGATCGCGATCGGCGATCCCTCGACCGTCGGGGCTGAGGTGAGCCCGACGACCTGATCGGCCGTCACGGCGCCTTGGACGACGTGGTACAGCAGGACAGCCTTGAGGGCTTCCTTGTCGGCGAGCAGCTTGTCCAGCGTGCCGGCCGGCAGCGCCGCGAACGCCGCATCGGTCGGGGCGAAGACGGTGAATGGGCCCGTGCCCTGGAGGGTGTCGACAAGGCCCGCGGCCTTCACGGCGGTCAGGAGGGTCTTGAACGAGCCCGCATCGGTGGCGGTCTGGACGATGTCCTTGGCCATGGCCGCAGGCGATGTCGACGGCGCGGCGTTCTGGGAGGGGGCAGCGGTGGATGACGGCGCCGCAGTCGACGCGCTGGTCGGCGCGCTGGTCGGCGCGCTCGTCGAGGCAGGGGTCGAGCACGCCGCTAGGGCGACGGCGAGCGCGGGCACAAGGAGGCTGATGGTTCGCTTCACGACTGGTGATCTCCCTTTCAAGGTATGGGTCGGGTGTCGGACCTTGCTGACCCGACCGCCGAAGTATTTAGCACTAAAACAGTGTTGTCAAGCGCTGAGATGCTCGCCTGTTGCTGGGGCCTCATGGCCTGTTCGTCTTCGCGTTCCTGGGCTTCATCCCGCATGCATCGAAGATGGAACGATGCTGGGAGATCTGACCTCATAGTGTCGGCAGCGGCCACCGAGGCCGCGAGACTGGAAGGTCGATGCTGCGAGACCTCGTCCTCCGCGCGAGCACCGGTGACCACGACGCCTTCGCGTCGCTGGCGACCGATGCCTACGGCCGGCTCCACCGGACCGCGCAGCTGATCCTTCGCCAGGAAGACCTGGCATCCGACGCCGTCCAGGAGGCACTCACGTCGGCGTGGCTCCACATCCGGGCCGTGCGCGATCCCGACCGTTTCGACGCCTGGCTGCACCGACTCGTCGTCCGTGCCTGCTACCAGGAACTGCGCCGAGCCAGGCGCCGGCCGACCCAGATCCGGGTGGACGCGATCGTCGGACCGGGCATCGATGACTCGACCAGCGCCCTCGCCGATCGGGACCAGCTCGAGCGCGGCTTCGCACACCTCTCCGCCGAGCACCGAGTGGCCCTCGTGATCCATTACTACCTGGGAGTGGCGGACGCGGAGGCGGCGGCGATCCTCGACGTGCCGATCGGGACCTTCAAGTCGCGACTCAATCGCGCCCACCTCTCGCTCCGAGCCGCCCTCGAGGCGGGCGAGCGCGTGACCGGGATCGGCCAGGAGTCCATCGCATGACCACCCAGAACGACCTCGACCGGACCCTCGGCGCGTGGTTCCACGCTGACGCCACGACCACGCCGCCTGCCGAGCCGCTGGCTGTGGTGATCGAGTCGACCCGGAACGTGCGACCGCGCCCGGCCCTCGTTGCCTGGGTGGGCAGCTCCTGGATCGGCGCGGCCGGGACGAACGGAGTCCGGGACGGCATCGCGCGCCTTCGGCCGGCCTTCGTCGTCGCGCTCATCCTGCTACTCGCCCTGGCACTTGCCGGTGGTGCGCTGCTGGTCGGAAGCCGGCTGCTGCCTCCACCGCCGCTGCGCCATACGTACCTGGACCAGCTCGTCTCGGCGCCCGGCCTGCCCACGCCGATGGGAGCCCCGACGCTCGCGACCCTGCTCGACGGACGGGTGCTCGTCATGAGCAATAGCAGGCTGCCGAACACGGCGCTGCTGTACGACCCGTCGACCGGCATGTCCGTTCCCGCGGGCGCGATGGTCGCTCCGGATCGACAGGTCGGATCGGCTGTGCGACTTCGGGACGGACGCGTGCTCGTCACCGGGGACGGGGTGTCCGAGGTCTTCGATCCGACGACGCTGCAGTTCGCTCCGGTCGGCCCGATGATGACCGCCCGTTCGTTCCCCGGGCTGGCTCTGCTGCCGGATGGTCGCGTCCTGGTTGCCGGCGGCGCCTCGCCGGCCGCGTCCACAGACCTCCGCTCGGCGGAGCTGTTCGACCCCGACACGGCGTCATTCTCGCCGACCGGCACGATGAGCTTCGGCATCGGCCCCATGGGTCCGCTGCCCGACGGGCGCCTCTTCGTCGCCTCCAGCCCCAACACCGAGGTCTTCGACCCGCGTTCCGGGACGTTCACCTTCGCCGGCGTAATCCCCGGCGGGGTCACGGCCGCGACCTCCCTGCCCGACGGTCGCGTGGTGATCGTCGGTGTCACGGGAATGCAGTCAGGCGGCTATGTCGGCGTGTGGGACCCGACGAGGCGCACATACGGAGAGGTGTGGGGCGGGTCGGGATCCCATCCGCTATGGAGCGCGACCGCCCTCGATGATGGCAGGGTCCTGGTGTCCGGCGGGCGGCCCGCTCCATGGGCCGGCGTCCTGGATCCGGCAACCGGGCAGATGACCGGGGTCGACGCACCGACTGACGGCCGACCTGCTTCGACACTCCTCCCCGACGGTCGTGTGCTGATCGTCGGCGGGCTTGCCACGGGCGCAGGATCGTCGGTCCAGATCTTCCAGTGATGAACGGGGTCATCAGGTCACCTTGGACCGTGCTGGTCGCGGGCTGCCTGCTACTCGCCGGCTGTTCGCCCTCCGCGGCGCCAGGAACCGGTTCGGCGTCATCGATCCCGCCGATGGCGGCCGCGTCGGCGTCGCCGACACCGTCCAGCAGCCCTGAGCACCTTGCGGTCGGCGGCGATCGACCGGTCAAGGTCGCGATTCCGGCGGGATTCGACCCGACTGTTCCGGCCCCGGTCCTGATGCTCCTCCACGGGTACGGTTCCTCGGGAGAAGAGGAGGAGGCCTGGTTACGGCTCGGTGCCGCCGCTGCCCAGCGCGGAGTGATCTACCTCCATCCTGACGGCACCCGCGACTCCAACGGCGCTCGCTTCTGGAACGCGACCGACGCGTGCTGCGACGTCGACGGGAGCGGAGTCGACGACTCGGCGTACCTCGCCGGACTGATCACCGAGATCGGCTCTCACGTAGCGGTCGATCCGCGGCGGGTGTTCGTCGTGGGCCATTCGAACGGCGCGTTCATGAGCTACCGGATGGCGTGCGACCACGCGGGCACGATCGCGGCGATCGTGAGCCTAGCGGGTGCTCCACCGGCAGATCCGGCGGCGTGCCGGCCAGCGGAACCCGTGGCGATCCTCCAAGTCCAAGGGAGCGCCGACGACCAGGTGCGGGTCGAAGGCGGCAGTCTCAGAGGAAACCTCGCTGCCGGTGACGACCGGCTCCGGCCGTATCCGGCCCTCGACGCGTCGCTGGCGGCGTGGTCACGGCACGACGGCTGCACGGGACCGAGCACGCCCGCGCCCATCGCCATGGATCTGGACCGAACCCTCGTCTCCTCGAGCGGGCCCGACGAGACCCAGGTCTCGACCTACGGAGGTTGCCGCCCTGGCGGCGGCGTCGAGCTCTGGATGATCGAGGGCGGCGGGCACGCCCCCACGTTCACCGACGACTTCGGGGCGCACGTAGTCGACTACCTACTCTCGCATCCGAAGCCGGCCTGATCTCCGTGCTCGACTCTGCCCGCCGCCGCGTGCTCTATCTGGTTCAGCACTCGAGGGCAGCCACGTCCGACGGGGCCGGGGGCGTGGCAGCGGCGAGAACACACGGCCAGTCTGGGCGAGACCACGAGCAGAGCCAACTCGAACGCACCCGCTCCGTCGCTTCGGTCCGGCCATCGCGATCGGCGTAGTCTCCACCCGTGACGCACCGGTACACGCTCCTTGTCGGAGGCACCGTCATCTCGGGTCGCGATGAGCCGGATTTCTCCGCGATCGCCTGGGCCGCGGACACGGTGATCGCCCTCGGGAGCGACGCCGATGTGCGAGGGACGTCGCGCGGCGACTCGCACGTCATCGACCTTGCCGGCGCGATCGTCGTCGGGCTCGGCGAGGGCACCGACGTCCGCTGGCCGCCCGAGTCCACACTCGAGGTCGGCGGTCGCGCCGACCTGGCCGTCCTCGACAGCGACCCGCGTCGGACGGTGGGTCCGGTCGGGCAGCCCTTGTCGGCGCTCGCCGTCGTCCGTGGCGGCCGCGTCGTCGCCGGGCAGCTATCTGGGGAGCCCGGTCATCGCGCGTGACCAGGGGGCCAGGTCTGGAGAGGCCCTCGCCTTCGGTCGCACCGCGCTTGTGAGGAGGAGCGGCCCTCAGTCGCGTCGGGCGGCGGCTCGCCGACCCAGGGCATCGGGGCGCTCGTCCGGGCCGGTGACGACGACCTCGCCGTAGCGCTCCTCGCCATCCAAGTCATGGACGAGGTAGGCGTGATGGATCTCCGCGACGCCCGAAGCCAGATTGCCCGTGACGGTGCAGTATTTCGTCGCGGATAGCTCGATGGCGCGACGGACCGCCTCGATATCGACCGGTCCCTCGACGACGTGAACGATGCGGACGCGCTCGAAGACGTGTGGCGGCGGATCCTCGCGCTGCTCCGCCGCGACCCGCACCTCATAGCGCGTGAATGGCTGTCGCTTCTTGCGGAGGATCGCCGCTACATCCATCGCCGTGCAGCCTGCCTGGGCCACGACGAGCAGTTCTGCCGGCCTCGGCCCGCTGTCGCCCTCGGCGTCGTCCATCACGACGGCGTGGCCGCTACCCGTCAAGGCGATGAACCGCGATCCGCCACCGTCGAGGCGTACCGTGACTGTCTTCGTTGCCATCCTGTTGACCTGCTCGGCCACCCGGTCAGACCCGCCCTTTGGGAACCGTGTGCCAGTACGTCTTGTTGAACACGATCTTGCCGAGGTGCCACAGCTGGTTCGGCTTCGGAGGGCGCGGGGGATGCTCGTAATCGAACTGGAGCAGCGTCCCCTTCCCGTCGCCGATCTCGAAGAAGCACATCACCTTGCCGAGGTAATCGCCGCGCTTTGGGTCGACGTCACGGCCCTCGATGGCGGCCACGATCCGCTCGGTCACGACCGGCGCCTCGAAATGGGCCGTCGAGCCCGCCTTCGAGAGTGGCAAGTCGGTCGCATCGCCCAGCGCGAACACGTTCGCCCGACCTCCCACCTGGAGGGTCGAGCGATCGGTCGGTAGCCAGCCCCCCGGTGCCGGCGCGAGCCCGGAGTCCATCAGGAACTGCTGACCCTTGTGCGGCGGCACGAGGATGAGCAGGTCGTATGGCAGCTCCTCGCCCTCGAGGCTCTGGACCACCTTGCGCTCGGGATCGATCCCCTCGACGTTGAAGAATGTGTGCACCTCGATGCCCTTTGCCTCGAAGATGGGCGTCGCCATCTCGGACACGCTCTCGATCGTGAACGCGCGGCCGATCGGCGAGCAGAAATGCAGCTCGCTTCGATCGCGCAGGCCACGCTGGCGCAATTCGCTCTCGATGAGGAACGACACTTCGAGCGGCGCAGGCGGGCATTTGTAGGGCATGCCGGCGATGGCCACGATGATCCGCCCGCCCGTGAACGCGTCGAGGGCGCGTCGGAGCTCGAGCGCCGCGTCGGCGGTGTAGAAGTGGTGGGCCTCGGTGTCGAAATGCGAGATGGCCTCGGGGACGATCCGAGATCCCGTGGCCAGTACCAGGTAGTCGTAGCCGAGCCGCTCGCCATCCTTCAGATGGACGGTCTGGTTCGACTCATCGACCTTCTCGATCTTGCCGACGACCAGAGCCACCCGCGGATCGAGCAGGCCCCGCTCCGAGCGCAACAGCTTGTCGGCGCGTTCGCCGCCCATGGCGATGTACATGAAGCCGGGTTGATATGTGTGCTGGCCGGTCGCGTCGACGACGGTGATCGTGATCTCGCCTGCTCGCAGTCGTCGGCGGAGCTTCTTGGCGAGAAGGTTGGCGGTGAGGGTGCCCCCCACACCGCCACCGAGGATGAGGATCCGCTCCATGGCCGCTTACCGCGCCTTCTCGACGACGATCTCGTCGTAGCCGTCGCGCGCCTCGAGGGCGACCAGCCGATGGCCGGCCTTCTCGATCCACTTGGGGATGTCGGTCTTCGAGCCCTTGTCAGAGGAATAGACGGCGATCACGTCGCCGACCTCACCCTCGCGGATGGCCCGGATGAGCTCCATCAACGGGCCGGGGCAGAAGCTTCCCCGGGCGTCGACGGTGCGGGTGACGGTGGTCGCGGTGGCGGTCATGACGAACAGTCCCTTCCTAGATGAACAACGGGGTGGAGTTCTCGGTCATCAGGCCGATGACCGTGGCGGCGCCGGCGGGCTCGCCCATGCCCTCGATCATGTCTTCCGGCTTGAGGCCGAACATGTCCATGGTCATCTGGCACGGGATGAACTCGACGCCCATGGCCTGGGCGGCCTCGAGGAGCTCCTTGGGGCTGGCCACGCCGTACTGCTTGGCGAGACGCCCCATCATCCATGGACCCATCCCGAGGAAGTCCATCTTCGAGAGCTTTCGGTGGCTGATCCCCGGGCGCTGCATGGCGGACAGCATCCGCTGCATCCAGTTCTCGCCGGTGATCCGCTTCGAGTCCTTGACGAAGACTTGGAGACCCCAGAAGGTGACGAAGACCCGGGTCTTGACGCCCATCGCAGCGCTGGTCGACGCGAGGATCAGCGTGGCCCAGACCTTCTCGAGGTCGCCGCTGTAGTCGATGATCAAAAGATCCTTGACGGCGGCGGGGCCGGCTTCGACCGACGCGGCGACGGGAGCCGGCGCCACGGTCGTGGTCGCAGCCTCAGACCTGCCGTCGACGGCGTCGATCGCGCTGGCGAGGGGGTCGAACGGGGCGAGAGTCTCGGTGGTCATCGCGGGCCTCACTTCCGGCGGATGGCGAAGCGGGAGACCTGGCCATCCGATGTCTGCTCGACGAGTTCGTTGCCGGTGGCCCTGCACCACGCGGCGACGTCCTTGATCGACCCTGGGTCAGTCGCGAGGAGCTCGACGACGGCCCCGGACGGGAGTGATTTCACGGCCTGTGCCGTCTTCACGATCGGCATCGGGCAGGACAGCCCGCGGGCATCGACCGTCTGAGCGATCTGGGTCACTGGCATGGGAGTTCTCCTTCCGGACGTCGGGATCAGATGAAGACGACCCGGCCCTCGCCGGCGTTGAGGTAGAAGGCGGTCACGCCTTCGACTCCGTCGACGAGCGGGTCGAGATCGGTCGATTCGAGATGGAGCAGATCCATCGACAGGCTGCACGCCTGGATGTCGACGGCACCGAGGTCCTTGGCCTGGCGCAGTGTCTCGGCCCACGTCGCCTGGCCCGCCTCGGCGAGCGCGTCGACGGCGATCCGGCCGGCCACGCCGGCCTCCGGCGCCAGGCCATGGTCCTCCCCGATCTTCGCGGCACGGAACGCGTCGAGGGCCCAGTACTGCAGGAAGATGTTGACCGGCATGCCGAGCGCGGCGGCACCGGCGGTCAGGACTGCCGCAGCCTGGAGCTTGTCATCGGTGCCGGAGAAGAGGACCAGATTCAGGGGCTCGTCCATGAGCGTCACCTCGCTATCGGGTTGATGCGAACGGCTGGCGGTGTGATCGCTCCGCTGGAGGCCATCGCGCCGAGTCGGGTCAGGCGCCGCGCGAGGACCCGTCGCATGACGTCGCATGCGACCATGACGTCCGGATCGGCCAGCCGGTACCGAACTTCCCGTCCATCCCGCTCGGCATCGACGATGCCGGCCGCGCGGAGCACACCGAGGTGCTGCGACACGTTCGGCTGGGTGGCCCCGATGGCCTCCGCCAAACGACCGACCTCGATCGGGCCGCGAGCGAGCACATGCAGGATCTCGAGTCGTCGAGCGCTGGCGAGGGTCTTGAGAACCTCGGCCTGGAGCATCGTGATCTCGTCCATGGCCCGACTATCGACATATGCGCAGGCGCTGATGAGTGCCGGCTGGCCCGCTTATCGCGGGCCACAGGTCACGAGGGATCCGGGCGCGTGATGGGATGTTGCCCGGGCATCAGCGGGGTGTGCGTCGTCCCATCACGGTAGGAATGTCACCATGATCCCGAGCGGGGAGTGACGCGCGCGACCATCCGGCGCATCCTTGCCCGGAGCGCGGCTGGTCGGCCGACATGGAATGGAAGGTGGCACGAAGCCCATGGGCATCATCGCCTGGATCGTCCTCGGCGCGATCGCCGGGTTCATCGCAAACGCCCTCGTCGGTGGTCGTGAGGGCTTGGTCGGGACCGTGATCCTCGGGATCATCGGCGCGGTCGTCGGCGGGTACGTGGCCGGCAACCTCCTGCACGTAGCGGACGTGACCGGCCTCAATCTCGAGAGCATCGTCGTCGCGGTCTTCGGGGCTGTCATCGTCGTGCTCGTCTACCGGGCACTGACCCGACGCCGCCGAGCACTCTGACGGCCCCGAGTCCGCGGCACGCGGAGGCATATACCGCCCGCCGTAGCCGAGTGGCATCCGCCCCGGCCGGTCGTGCCTGCGGCGATACCACGTGCGACGAGCATCGGCCAGAAAGGCACCGTCACGGATCCGCGGTGCTGCCCGTGAGCGGCGCGAATGACCTCAGGCCGTGACGATCGCCGCTGCGCTCATGCCGTCGATGGCATCGATGACGAGTTCGGGGCGGGTGAGCATCGCCGAGTGAGCGGCTCCCGTAACGATAACGAGGCCTCCCGGGTCGAACGGCTGAGGAGGTCCTCCTAGCTGGCCTGGCATCATGAGGGCGGGCTCGAGGGCACCGCCGCGTCCTGTGGCCGAAGGTCGATGGTGGCGGCGAAGGCGTCGAAGACCGCCCTGGCGTTGGGGCGGCTGTGGCTCAGGATGAAGAGATACAGCCGCCCGCCGGCGACGACGGTTGCCTCGATCCGGTTCGCACACTCCGCGATCCTGCCCGCTTGCCCATCGATCGTGATCTCTGCCTGCTGGCTGCGAGGCACACCGCAGCCACCAGCGGCCCCGGGCGTGACGTATTCGTCCACCCATTCATTGATCGACACCTCGTCCTGGATCGGTGTCGACGCGCCCTCGAAGTAGGCGCCCAAGCCGGTCTCCACGGCATCGAATCGGTCGTCGAAGTCGATGTTGTCGAGCGGCTGGTTGCCGGGATCCCAGAGCTTCGTTGCCGGTGCGATTCCCCGGACATACTTGAAGGAGTAGCCGTAGGTCGGCGAGACGAAGGTCGCCGTCAGGCCCGGGACGTCGACAGCGGTCTCGGGGGTCACGTCGATGGTGGCGGCGAAGGCGTCGAAGACGGCCCTGGCGTCGGGGCGGCTGTGGCTCAGGATGAAGAGATACAGCCGCCCGCCGGCGACGACGGTTGCCTCGATCCGGTTCGCACACTCCGCGATCCTGCCCGACTGTCCATCGATGGTGATCTGCACTTGCTGGCTGCGAGGAACACCGCAGCCGCCGGGGAAGACGCCGTCGTCCGACAAGTACCTGTCGATGAGTTGATCAGTCGCGACCCCGTCCAGCATCGATATCCCGTCGTCCTCCAGACCCCCTGTCGACGCGCCTTTGAACACGGCGCCCAAGCCGGTCTCCACGACATCGAATCCGTCGTCGACCTGCTTGCTGAAACCCAATAGCTGCTTGGCCGGTGTCAGCGCGACTCGATCGGGATGCTTGATCGAGAAGCCGTTCCTCGGCGAGACGAAGGTCGTCGTCAGATCCGGGAAATCGACTGCCTGGGTCGGAGAAGGCGAGGGCGACGGGCCGGGAGTCGGCTCGGTGGTCGGGCTTGGGGTAGGCGGACCGCCGACGGCCGATCCGTCCGGCTGGCGCGGAATGACATTGCCGGCCAAGAGGCCGACCGCGACCACGAGGACCGCGGCGAGGGTCACGCGGGCGAACAGGCTCACAGGTGCTGCTCTCCACGCCGGCCACACGGCACGGCGCTGTCGAGTCGTGTGGATCTCCTCAAGAGCGGACGTCAGGCCGTGGTCGGACATCCGGGTCGGGCCGTCCCTGAGCCAGGCTCGGGCGGCCAGGTCGAAGTCGTTCTCGTTCATGCCATCCGCTCCAGGGATGTGGTGCTGGTAGTCCGGGCATCGGCATCGAGTGCCGCCCGGAGCGTGGACGTTGCGTATCGAAGCCTCGATCTGATCGTTTCCGTCGGGACGCCGAGGTTCTCGGCGGTCTCGGCGACCGACCAGCCGAGGTGGTGATGCAGCACGAACGCCGCGCGTTGCTCCGGTGGCAACCGGCGGAACGCACGATCGAGCGCATCGCGGGTGTCGACGTCCTTGGTGGTGTCCGGCGACATCGGCCCGTCCACAGACAGGACCACGACGTTGGCGCTCCATTTCGTGGCGCGCCTGGCCTCGGCATAGCAGGCATGGATGAGAATCCGATGGAGCCACGCCTCGAAGCGTTCGGCGTCGCGGAGTGCCGGCAGCTCCCTCCACGCTGTTACGAGCGTTTGCTGGACAGCGTCCTCGGCGCGCCCGACGTCACGCAGGATCCGATGCGCGACGACGAACAGCCGGTCAGCCATGCCGCGAGCGATGGAGGCGAAGGCCTCCTCGTCCCCGGACCGTGCCGCCTCGACGAGGGCGAGGTTCATCCATCCGGCTCCCTGCTACGCGGCCCTTGTGCGGGACGCTTCATCCACTTTGAGTGCCGTTTCCTGGGAATCGGGTTGAAGATCGTGGCCCGGGACGGCGGATCTCGATCGCTGCCGGACCCGTGGGAACATCCGAGCGCCGGCGTGGCTCGTCGTCGTGGATGGCGGCGACGAGGAGGTCCCATCATGTCGGCCGGAGTCGCTGACGTTCAGGGGGACGTCCTCGTGGTCACCTGCGACATGGTCGTCCACCAAGCCGCCGAAGAAACGGCCCAGGCCGACGGATTGACAGGTGACGAGACGGTGGAGCCGTCGCCCGCCGCATCATGGAGGATGGCGGCGATCCGACGGATGGCGCGAATCGGGCCGACAACCCGTAACATCGGACTTGTCGAGGGGGCCCGACGCTCGCCACAATGACGCCGCCGGGAGCCTGATCTCTCAGCGGCCACAAGTCATGCGGACGACGCGCTGCGCGTCGCAGACGGGTCTATCAGCCGGGGTCGTTGGAGGGTACAGACATGGGCAAGCCGACGATCGAGGAGCTGCGCGAGAAGGTGCATGGGGCCGTGGTCGCCCCTGATGACGAGGGCTACGAGCAGGCGCGCCGGGTCTACAACGCGATGATCGACCGGCGACCCCGCGTGGTCGTCCGCTGCGCCGATGGCGACGACGTCGTGGCCGCGGTGAACTTCGCCCGGGACAACGAGCTGGGCGTGGCGATCCGCGGCGGCGGGCACAGCGTGCCTGGCTTCGGCACAGGGGACGATGCGGTCGTCATCGATCTCTCCACGATGCGGTCCGTGGTGGTGGACCCCGCCAAACGGACCGCGCGGGCACAGGGCGGCGCCACGTGGGGCGAGTTCAACGATGCGACTCACGCCTATGGGCTCGCCACCACTGGCGGGATCATCTCGACGACCGGCGTGGGCGGCCTGACCCTCGGCGGTGGCATCGGGTATCTGGCCCGCGGCTTCGGTCTGTCGTGCGACAACCTCCGATCCGCCGAGGTGGTGACCGCCGACGGCCGACGACGGGTTGCGAACGAGACCGAGAATGCCGACCTGTTCTGGGCTCTCCGCGGCGGCGGTGGCAACTTCGGCGTCGTGACGGCCCTCGAGTTCCAGCTCCATCCGGTCAAGGACATCTACGGCGGCCCGATGTTCTTCGAACTGAAGGACGCGGCGACCGTCCTGCGCTTCTACCGCGAGTTCATCGCCGACGCCCCCGAGCAGTTCGGTGGCTTCCCGGCCTGGCAGATCGCGCCGCCCCTGCCGTTCATCCCGGAGGATCGGCACGGCGAGCCATTCCTCGCCTTCGTGGCCTGCTGGGCCGGGCCGATCGAGGAGGGCGAGCGCGCCCTGAAACCGCTCCACGATGTTGCCGCGGTCGTCGCAGAGCACGTCGGCCAGATGCCGTATCCGGCGCTCAATAGCGCCTTCGACGCGCTCGTGCCGACCGGCCTCCAGCACTATTGGAAGGCGAACTTCGTGCGTGAGCTCACGGACGACGCGATCGCGGCGCATCTGACCTACGGCCCCCTGGTGCCGGTCGTCAACTCGACGGTCCACATCTACCCGATCAACGGCGCGGTCCACCGGGTCGCCTCCGACGCGACCGCCTTCGCCTATCGGGATGCCAACTTCGCGACCGTGATCGCGGGGATGTGGCCCGATGCAAGCCAAAATGAGGCGAACACCAAGTGGGTCCGCGATTTCTACGATGCGACGGCCCCCCTGTCCGAGGCCGGTGGCTACATCAACTTCATGGCCGGCGACGACCAGGACCGGATCAAGGCGAACTACAAAGGCAATTACGACCGTCTCGTCGAAGTCAAGCGTGCCTATGACCCGGACAACCTGTTCCACTTGAACCAGAACATCCGCCCCTGAGAAACGCCTGCTGTGGTCGTCTCGCGGTGACCGCTGCGGGTCGACGTCTTCGAGGCTCGGATCCGTATCGCGCTGACCGCCGAAGAGGCCGTGAGACTCCCTGGCTTGAGTCGGCTGGGTCGCCCATACAACCACGATCGCGGGGCGACCCTTTGGCGCCGTGGACGATCCACGAAGGAGTCCGGCCCGATGGCCCATGGAGAGATCAAGTACATCGAGATCCCAGCCGATGATCCGGCCCGTGCGAAGCGCTACTACGAGGCCGTCCTCGGCTGGCAGATCGACCCGGCCCCTCGTCCCGACTACTGGACCTGCCGGTCCTCCTCGGGCTTCGGCGGGGCGATCGGCCGGCGCGGTGTGACCGCCGGGCAGACCATCCGAGATTTCCTCGAGGTGGATACGATCGACTCCGCGCTCGAGGCCTCGGAGGCCAACGGTGGGGTGACGAAGCAGCCCAAGGCAGAGATTGCCGGGCTGGGCTGGTTGGCGCTCGTGAACGACTCGGAGGGCAATGAGCTCGGTCTCTTCCAGAGCTCCAGCCGAGGTGGTCCTGGAGTGGTCCGAGCCATTCGCGACGAGTGATAGAAGATGCGCCGCCTCGACGAGGACGAGCGGATCGCCCGGGAACCGGCTGATCCTTCGAGGCTCGGGCCGACCGCTACCGGGCGACAGGCAACGCCGACCGAGCCTCCTTCACACGCGTACTGCCCTGCGCAGCAACGGGACCTGGTACGGCCGGGACCCAGTCGCTCAGGTCGGGGCCGTTCTAGGCTTTCACCGTCGGTCGCGAGGGTCTACGCCTTCCCACCCCGCTACTTCTTGACGTACACCACCATCGTCGACGGGATCATCCCCGCGCGCTGCGCCGCCGCAGCCAGCTCGCCGGAGAAGGAGCCCTGAGCGGCCTGGAACGCCTCCATGTCGGGGACGTCCCAGGTGCTGGCCACCTGGTTGCTCCCATCCATGGCGACATAGCTGGACCCGTCTGACGCGACCGCCGACATCGCGGGGACCATATCGGCCTTGAACTTCAACCACTCCTCGACATCGTTGACCGCCGCGGTGACGATGACCTTGGCCATTGACGAGTCTCCTTCTGGGACGGCGGGAGGCGGCTCGCGGCTCGGATGCCGACGGTCGCACCACGCGAGTATGCACGTCCACCATCGGTGCCTGGATCGCACCGCATCGCGGGACCAGCGGAGGTCCCTGGGCACAGCGTAGGTACCACCAGTACGCGCCAGAGCTGCATGAAGTACGAGGTCTGCGTTCGGCGCGAGACTCGATCCGTCTGGGCGTCGCCGGGCGTTCAGTCGTCCGATCTCGATGTCTGATCCAGGAACCACCCGTAGATGTCGTAGCCGGCTGATCCGTCGTACGTGCGGCTCCACGAGTCGTGGTCCGCGTCCGAGTAGACGGTCAACTTGAGCACCTTCGGGCGGGGATTCGTGCAGGCGCGCAGCTCCTCGACCGCGTCCTGGACATAGTGCACCGGCACGATGTCGTCGAGCGCACCGTGGAAGAACCAGGTCGGGGTGCTCGCGATCGCACAGCCACCCCGTACCCGGGCACCCGCATACGCCCCCTCGTACGGGGCGCTTGCGATCGGCACGGTGGCCGCGACCCTTCTCTCCTGGGAATCGGCCAGGTAATCGAGGACACCGATCGCCCCGCAACTGATCCCGGTCAGGTAGACGCGCGCCGGGTCGATCCGATAGGTTTCGGCGGCCCATGCGATGACGCTCTCGATCTCGTCGTTGAGCGCGCAGGGCCCGTTCGCCTCGGCGGATGAGTACTGCGGCATCAGCACGACGAACGGCAGCTCGGTCGGCCATTCGCCGGCCGCGATCATCGATGGGATCCCGTTCTTCAGCACCTGCCTCAGCTGCGTCTCGCTGCCGTCGCCGGCCTCCCCGGAGCCGTGGAGGAAGACGAGCAGCGGCACGTCGGCGTCATCGTCTTCGTAGCCCGCCGGCAGGTAGGTGAGGACGCCGATGTCGTTGCCTGCGCTTCCGGCGGGATGGGCGGTGATGCCCGCTGGCCACGCGATGAGCGATGGCGATGGCGTCGGGGTCCGGGATGGCGTCGGGTCCGGGTTCGGGGCTGGCGTCACGTTTCGAGCGACCGCCGGGGTGCCTGTCGGGACTGCCGTCGGCTCGGGCGTCGGGGTGGTCCCGGCGCAACCGGCCAGCACGACGCCGATTCCGAGCAGCGCGAGCCAGCGGTTCATGGATGCCCCGGCCGCCAGAACCGGTGGCCATCGGAGGAAAGGAAACCCTGTTCGTCCGGAAATGGGCAGACCAGGCAGCCGGCCGCCGTCTCGGCCGGAACGGTCGCGTCAAGCGGTGAAGCGTTCTGGCCATCAGCGTCCATGATCCGGACGTCACCGCGGCCCGACGCCGCCGCCACTCCGGCCGGTCCGGCGGCCCAGCGGATGAAGACGATCCGCCCGTCTCGGGTCCAGTGTGGGTCGTCCGAGCGGCCGTCGCTGGTCAGCGCCGTCAAGCCGGAACCGTCCGGACGGACCGAATGGATGTCCATGTCGATCGGGATCCGGGTCGCGTCCGTCGTGCCTTCCCACGCTGAGCGCGGGGTCACGGAGGTGAAGACGATCGTCGATCCGTCCGGCGACCAGCGCGGATCCATCGCATGCACCTTCGACGACCCGAGCCGTCGGAGGTCCGTGCCATCGACGTTGATCGTGAAGATGGCGCTCTGGCACCACCCATCCACCTTCGGACCGACGCTCATCCCGAAGGCGAAGCGCGTCCCGTCCGGCGACCACTGCAGCCGCCCGCCACCGGCGGGCGGCCCGTCGCATGCTGGTCGCCCTGGTCTGCTCTCCGAGTCGAATGCCATCCGAGTGACCCGCCCGGTAGCGAGATCGAAGAGGCCGATGGCGCTGGGCCCACTGTCGTCGACGATCATGTAGGCGAGGCGCGAGCCATCGGGCGAGACCGCGAGGTCCTCGTGCCCCTCGCAGGTCTCGCCAGCCACCGGGCACCGCGGGTCGTCTCGGCCGTACCCGATCCGGACGGGTGGCGACCCATCGGTCTTGATCGCGAACAGGTCACCGCCGTCGTTGTAGAACAAGCGCGATCCGTCCGGGGCCCACCAGAACGACGCGGCGTCCCCGGGCGCAGCTGTCGCCGTCTTGAGGAACAGGTGCGGGTCGGAGCCATCCGGGTTCACCGCCCAGATCTCGTCCTCGTTCGGGTACAGGACGATGCCACGGTCGCCCGGCTCCAACCTCGGGGTCGGCGGAGGCGGCTCCGGCAGGAACGTCACGCCCAGATAGTTGTCGAACAGCGGTTCACCGGACACCGGCGGGTCGACGAAGTGGACACGGACCTGGCCGCCGCCCGCCGTCGCCATGACCTTGGATCGGTAGTGCGACTGGTAGTACGGCGTCGTTGCGAACGAGACCCAGTCGGCGGCAAGACCCTGCGTGATCGCCTCCTGGATCCAGGGCGCTGCGTCCGGCGCCAGCACGTCTGCGATCCGACCGGCGTGCAGCCCGACCTGGGCCACGGCGTCAGTGCTGGCGTCGACACGGGCCTTCGCCGGGCGGTCGAGCGGAGCCTCGACAAGGACTCCATCGGACCGCGAGCCCTGGATGACCCCCATGAACCCCAAGTCGACGACATCGTTCGGCGACCACCGGTACCCGTACGCCGCCGAGAGTGCGTCCATGAGCGCTTGCCCGGTGACCCACGGGGTGACCGCGGTCGAAGGTGACACCACCGGACTCGGAGTCTCCCCGGCCGGTGATGGCGGCGCGACGGCGACGGGGAGTGTGGGCGCCGGCACCGGCGGCACCAGCGATGGCAGCTTCACCAGGCCCGATCCGACCGCCATGGCACCGCCGACGAGCAGCACGGCCGCAGCCGCGAGCAGCCACATGCGGCGCGGAGCGCGGCCGGCGCCCTCGCCGCCGTTGGACGAACGGGGATGGACGGCCCCCGCGGTGACCCGACCGGGGACGAGGGTCGCGATCGACGCCGGTGTGTATGCGACCGTGGTCGCGAGATGCGGGGATGCGGAACCGAGGGCCTCGCGAGTCGCCCGGGCGTGGGCCCGAACCGCACCGGCGGCACTGATGAGCCGGCGCAGCTCGCGCACCGCCTGCTCGGACTCGCCCGCGTGAACGGGGTCGAGCGCCGAGCGAAGCTGGCGCTCCGCGTCGTCCGCCGGGAGGGTGCCAGCCGCGACGGCCTCGGCCAGGTCGAGGAGATCGGGGGAGGGCTGCATCGTCATCGGTCTGTCCCCTCACCGAGCGCGGTGGCGAGCCGTTTGAGTCCGCGGAACACGAGCGAGCGAGCCGTCACCGCCGGGATGCCCATCACCGTGGCGACGGTCTCGTACGGAAGGTCCTCATAGAAGCGCAGGTAGATCGCCGCTCGCTGGCGGCCGGGCAGGCGGCGCATCGCCGCGTCGGTGGCCCGCATCCGCTCGTCTCGGATGAGCCGCTCCGGCAAGCTGGGCGCGTCGTCTGCGCGATCGGTCGCCGTGATCGGCAGGAGCGGGAACCGCCGACGCCGGTGGTGGTCGACGACGACGTTGTGAGCGACCCGGAAGATCCAGGCCGGGCGGGCCGCGGGATCCACGGGCGCCGGTCCGCTCACGACGCGGCGGAACACCTCGCCGACGAGGTCCTCGGCGTCGGTGGCGTCAGCCACCCGAAACCGGATGTACCCGCCGACCCGCGGCGCCCAAGCCTCGTAGAGCGCGGCGGCTTCGTCGCTGGCTGGACGGACGCCGGCAACGGTCGCGTCGGGTCCAACGGACCCTGATGGAGTGACCGGCTCGGCCAACGGCGATTCCACGGATGAGATGCTCGACGCGTCCAAGGGTGGCCCTCACGGAGCGGTTGCGCAATCCCGAGAGACGTAGCTGCGTCCGTTTCGTTGCAGTCGAGTGCGGCGGGATCGCGGCGGGCGAGCCGTGCGGTCCAAGGTCGGGGCGGCGCCACGGAACGGCTCGCGTGGACCCTCCCCTCGCGGCTGCCCGAGCGGCAGGCGATCGCGGACGACGTGTTCGAGCGGATCGACGTCCTTGGCGTGACCGACGACACCTTCACCCTGACCGCTAACGCGCAGGCTCGTGGCTGGGACGCGGCCTTCGGGGCCGGCGTCGTCCGCGTGAAAGATGGTCAGTCTGGTCGGGGCGAGAGGATTTGAACCTCCGACCTCATCGTCCCGAACGATGCGCGCTACCAAGCTGCGCCACGCCCCGACCGAAGTGCTCGTTGGACAGAGCCTGCGGATGATAGCAAAGAGCCTCGCGAGCCGGTCCGGACGGCGCCGCACGAAGGTCCTCTGACCCGGACCATCGCCTCAAGCTTGCGGAACCATCGAGCCGGATGACATCCGCGATCCTCAGGGTAGCGTGGGATGCAGACTTGGCGACCGCCTCGCCGCACCTCCGGTCGGGCCCGCACCGTTCCAGGCGCCCCGTCCCCCGATCGCCCTCGACGCTCCCACTGCGGACGTCGTCGCCCGCCTGAGCGGCCGCCTCCCGTCGACCGAGGAGGAGCGACCCGATGCGCTACAAGGCCCTTCCCCCGTCCCTTCGTGGCGGCTCGCCGACCGATCCGATCGCGCCATCGCCACGGCCCGCGTCCGGGCGCGCGACGACCGCCGATCGGCTCGCGACGCTGGCGATGGCCGCCGTCGTCGCGGCCGTGCTCGTGTTGCCCTTCGGTGTCTTCGCCAGCGGGATCGCCGTGTCCGTGACACCCGATACAGCGACCGCGGGGACGACATTGCGGATCACGGGAACAGGCTTCCCGCGCGATCTTCCGACGACACTGGACTGGGACGGGTCTCCCCTGGCGGTCGACGTCCACGTCAACGGTTCGGGCCGCTTCAAGACGACCTTCAAGGTGCCGGCCGACACGGCTCCGGGCGCGCATCACCTTCAGGCGATCGTGGGCGATCAGTCGACGGAGGCGACGGTCACGGTCGCGTCCGTGGATCCGACCCCGACACCGACGCCGAAGCCGACCCCCAAGCCGACGCCAAAGCCCACCCCGGCACCGACCGAGGCGCCGACGCCGGCACCGACTCCGCGACCCACCGCCGTCCCGACGGCGGCACCGACCTCCAGCCCAGCGCCGACGGCGACACCGACCGCGGCACCCACGGCTGCCGCCACCGCGACAGCGACAGCGACGCCGACCGCCGCCGCGACCGCGACACCCACGGCAACCGCTGCGCCAACAGCGACCCCCGCACCCACCCCGACGCCAGCCGGTCCACCGCCCGCGGGCAGCCCGGATCCCCTGACCTGCACGGGCTACCCGGAGCCCAGGATCTTCGTCGAAGCACAGAGTTGGTGGCGCCAGACGCCAGGGGCGGCCGGAACGGACTTCGGACACATGCACATCGGGGCCTGCCTGCCCTACCGCCAGACGATCCGCGGGATCGTGGGCATCGACGTCCGGATCATCCTGCACGACAACCCGGGCCGATTCGATTACCTGAATCCGGTCCTCAAGAGCGACAGCCAGGAGCTGAGCCTCGCCCACGACGGATCGCTGCACGGCATGACCTGCCCCATCGGGACATGCACGAGGTGGGCGCACGTCGATATCGACACGGCGCAGTTGACGCTGGACGGGATCCAGGAGATCCGCCTGCGGGCCTACGTCAACGAGCCCGACAGTAACATCATGCACGCAAGCGTGAACACCCTGGTCGACCTGCGGAATGGCAACCCGGTGAACGACCTCGACCGTCGGGCCTACCAGCGCGGCAAGGGCTGGTACACGGGATCCGGCTATTGCGAGTCGTCGGTCGTCTCGACCCTGCCGATCGGGCCCATCAGCGGCACCTGGACGCCGGCCCTGCTCATCGACGACCACGGCGCGGCGGACGACCTGCCGGTCACCCACCATTCGGTCCGTATCGACCCGGACTTCCACGCCGCTCCACCGGTGCCCGGGACCTTGCTCGTGGACGGTCCCGGTGGCTGGGTGGGGCCGACCGCGATCGATACGACCCTCCTGACGAACGGGCGCCATCGGCTCGTCCTGCGGGCCGACTGCGACGATCCACGCGGATCGACCAACTCGGGCGTCCTGGTCGTGACGTTCTCCGTCGCGAACTAGCTGGCCGGGGTCAACCAGACCGGATAGTCGCGGATGTCCTGCGGGCTGCCGTCCACGGCCGACCCGAAGTACACGCGCAGGGTGCCCCATTGGGCTTTGGCGACCTGGTAGCGCACGGTCACATCGAACGTGCCACGACACCCGGTCCCGCAGGTCGCCATGGCCTGCTGGTCGACGAGCTGTCTGCCGGCGCCGTCGAGGATGGCGATCCGGAACGTCGCCTCGAACACGTTGGCGTTGCCGCGCACCCGAACCGGGCTCGCAGCAGCTGCTCCGAATGCCGGCCGGTCCACGAAGATCGATGGCAAGGTCGACTCGAGATCGTGTCGATCGAGCGGGGCGTCGATCACGATGCCCTGGGGCCCGAACGAGGTGAGGGTCTGCCCCTCCACCTGGAATGCGACGGCGTGGACCGTCGAGAACTGGGTCAGCGTGTAGACCACCTGGCCGAGTCGGGTGCGGAAGTCGCCGGAGCCAGTACCGAATTCGCGCGACAGGTCGACCGTGGCGATGCCGTCCTTGACGGCGACGCCGAGCAGCGTGGTCCCTTCGGGGATGCGCGTTTCGATCTGGGGATATGTTCGGTGGACGGAGTCGGCGTCGAGCAGCGCCCCCATCGCCGCTCGGGCGACGCCCGTGGTCTTCGGCACGACCCGCAGGGTGGGAACAAGTCCTCCGGGGTCCTTCGCCAGGTCGTAATAGGCGCGGACGATCATGGTCGCGGCCGGTGTCGACGCGGACGGGGTGGGTCCGGCGGAGGCGGGTGGCAGCGAGACGGAGGCGCCAGCCGACGCGGACGCCGAGGCGCTCGCGGACGGCGCGATCGAGGGGGCGGGCGTGACGTCGGGGGCGTTGCTCTCGGCAGACGGGACGGCGGTGGCCGGCGTCGATGGCACGGGTCCCAGGCCACCGGACGTCGCACACGCGGTCAACACCAGGCCGAGGACCAGGTACAGGGATGGACGGCGGAACGATCGCGGCAGGACGGTCGGCATCGGACGACTCCAGGTGGCGGGTGTCGCCCGCAGCGTCGTCGTATCAGGTCACGGTCACATCGCCCGAACGTAACGATCCAGCCACATCCTTCGGCATCACCAGCTCGATCCGAAGGCCGCCACCGTCCCGGCCCATCGCCTGGAGGTAGCCGCCCATCAGCGCTGCATGCTCGGCCGCGATCGCCAGTCCGAGCCCGCTGCTGCCGCCGCTTCGGGACGGGTCGACCTTGGTGAACCGGTCGAAGATCATCTCCAGGCGATCGGCTGGAACACCCGGTCCACGATCGGAGACCGCCACCACGACGTCGTCATCGCGCTCGACCACCTCGATCTCGACGCTCTTGTCGCCGGCATGCTCCTTGGCGTTGTCGAGGAAGTTACCGAGGATCCGCTCCAGCCGACGCGGATCGGCGTCGATGACGATGGGCGTCGCCGGGGGGCTGAACGTGGCCTTCGGCGAGCGGGCCGCCCGGACGGTCTCGACGAGCCGACCGATATCGACCCGGTCCAGGGCGACTTCCTCGGCGTCGGCATCGAAGCGCGACAGTTCCATCAACTCCTCGACGAGGTCGCGCAATCGATTGACGTCGTCGACCAGCATCTGGGCCGCCCGCCGGCTCTCCGGCGGCAGTTTCCCGACGTCGCCGCGGACGATCGACGCTTCCGCGACGAGTGCGGTCAGCGGGGTTCGCAGCTCGTGCGACACGTCGGCCACGAAGCGACGGTTCTGGTGCTGGGCGTTCTCGAGGCGGCGGATCGTCTCCGACAGCGTGTCGGCCATGCGATTGAAGCGGTCCGCCCACGAGCCGAACTCGTCGTGGGACGTGACGGGGACGCGGGCCTGCAGATCGCCCCGCTCGATCCGCTCGGCTGTCTCGCCGGCCTCCTCGATGGGCGCGAGGATGCCCCGGGCCACGACCCGCGCGGTCAGCAGCGCGATGACGAGGGCCACCAACGCGCCGATGGCCAGCGCCGTGCGGAGCTGGTCGACCGCGACCTCGATCGCGCCGACGTCGCGCACGAAGTAGAAGGCTGGGCCCCCGCCGGGCGCGAGGCCACCGACCACGAGCGACCTCGTCCCGCGGATGTCGAGCCAGGCGTAGGCGAGCTCGCCGCGCCCGACCCGGGCGGGCACATCAGCGGGCAGCCGCTCGAGCAGGCCGTCGAGTGCGTCGCTCGACTGCACGACGCCGGAGCCCGCAGGTCCCCCGAGTCCGGTCAGGTCGACCAGCGTCTCGACGCCGCGCTGCTGGAACGTGACGAGCAGCCCGCTCCGGTCGATGTCATCGGGCGTCGGGTGCGCCGGCAGCTGGCGGCCCGGGACGATCACGGTCAGGTCGAACGCGGCCTGGTCACGCGCGTCGGCGAGCGCCTGGGCATGGAGCCGCGCATCGACGAACAGGGTCGCCGCCAGGCCGAGGCCGACCGCGGTGACCGCCACGAGCAGGACCAGCGCGCCGGCCAGTCGTGCTCGCACCCCCCGCGGCCAGTGCATGGCGACCTCCTACTTCACGGCCTTGTAGCCGGCCCCGCGTACCGTGAGGATCAGTTCCGGAACGGCAGGATCGGCCTCCACCTTCGCACGCAGCCGTCCGACCGCCACATCGACCAGGCGGGAATCGCCGAGATAGTCATAGCCCCAGATGCGGTCGAGGAGCGACTCGCGTGACAGCACCTGGCCGGCATGGCGGGCCAGATCGACGAGCAGGTCGAACTCGGTACGCGTCAGCGCGATCTCGCCATCCCCATCGCGGGCGACGGTCCGGCCGGCGGGATCGATCGACAACGGGCCGAGCCGGAGCGACGACGTCGCATCGCCGTCGCTCCGGGCGACGCGACGGAGCGCGGCCCGCACCCGGGCGATCAGCTCGGGTACCTCGAACGGCTTCTTGACGTAGTCGTCGGCGCCGGCCTCCAGTCCGACCACGACGTCGATCGTGTCGGTCCGCGCGGTGAGCATCACGATCGGCACGATCGAGGTGCGCCGGATCTCGCGCGCCACCTCGAGGCCATCGACCCGCGGCAGCATGATGTCGAGCAGGACCAGGTCGTAGGTCGCGGCCCCGAACCGGTCGAGCCCGGCCCGGCCGTCATCCGCGGTGTCGACCGTGAACCCGGCATTGGCCAGGCCGATCGCGGTCACCTCCCGGATCGACGGGTCGTCCTCGACGAGCAGGATCCTGGCGTCCATGACCGGAGTATGGACTAGGCCTCCCGCCGCTCCGTGCGGATCGGCAGGGTCGCGATCGCGGCCGCGATGAAGGCGACCGCCATCAACCCGAAGACGACCGGCACGCCGGTGGGCTCGCCGAGCCGCTCGATCACGGTGCCGTAGACCGCCGTCCACAACGACCCGACCCCGAACGCCAGAGTGAAGTAGAGGGCGTAGGAGGCATCCCGCGTCGCCGGCGGCGCGATGTCGGCCAGGAGGGCCTGCAGCTGGGGTGACTCGGCGAACGAGAACAGCCCCATGATCGCGATGCCGACCCATAGCCAGATCAATGACGTGCCCCCCAGGATGAACACGCCGAACCCGATCGCCCCGCCGAGGTACGCGGCGATGATCAGCGGCTTGCGACCGAACCGGTCGGACAGCCAGCCCGCCAGCAACGGCATCGGGACGCTGAACACGATGAGGGCTCCGTACATGACCCCGGAGGTCGTCGTATCGAGCCCGATGACCCGGGTCAGGTAGATGAGCGCGAACAGGTTCACGACGCCAAGACCGCGCCCGCCACCGCCCAGGACCGAGGTCAGGAACAGCCAGCGCAGGTCACGATCGGACAGTACCCGCCGCAGGGCATCGAGGCTGCTGCCACCGGCTCGCGCCGCCGCCCGGTCCGTGCCGTGTTCGCGGACGAGGGCCAGGATGGCGAGGGCGATCAGGACCGCGGCCACGCCGAACACGACCGATACGCCGCGCCAGCCGATCAGTGCCAGCAGCGGCGTCCCGAGCACGGCCACGAGGACGGTCCCGACGTTGCCACCGGCGATGTGGGCGCTGATCGCGAAGCCGCGACGCTCCGGCGGGAACTGTTCAGCCAGCAGGCCGTTCCCGACCGGATGCTGGGGAGACCCGCCGATCCGGGCCACGATGTTCGGGATCGTGAACGTCAGGAAGTTCGTGGCCAGGGCCATGGCCGCGAACCCGCCACCGAAGAGCACGCCACCCAGTCCGAGCAACCGGCGACGGGACACGTGCCGGGTCAGCTCGGCATAGCTCAGCTGGACCAGCCCCGAGGCCATCGATCCGGCCGCCGCCAGGAACGCCACCGACTGCACGGTCACCCCGAACTCGTCGATGATCGCCAGGAAGATCGGGGGCAGGAGGACCGCGAACGAGTGATTGACGGCGTGCGCCACCGACAGCAGCACGAGCGACCGGTCGGGGTGGATGGTCGGCAGGCTCGGACGCTCGGACACGCCCTGCATCTTGCCCGAATCAGTGCCGTATCCTTGGCCCGTCCCGTCGCCCAGCTCCGTCCACCAGGAGGTCCCGCGAATCGTGGCGTCCGTCCTCATCGTCGACGACGAGCAGCACATCCGCCTCCTGATCGAGCAGACGCTCGAGGAGCTGGAGGACGCCGGGGTCGAGTTGCTCACCGCTGCGGACGGCTCTGAGGCCCTCGACGTCGTCGCGAACCACCATCCGGAACTCGTCTTCCTCGATGTGATGATGCCCGGCAAGGACGGCTTCCAGGTCGCCCGCGCCATCAAGACGGACCTCGGGCTGACCGGGACGACCGTGATCATGCTGACGGCCCGTGGCCAGGCGGTCGACCGGGAGGCCGGGCTCGCGGCGGGCGCCGACGACTACTTGACCAAGCCGTTCGATCCGGACGACCTGCTGCGACGGGCGCGGCGTGCGCTCGGCCTTGGCGGGGCCGGCGGCGCCTTCTGATGGATGGCGGGGAGCTGCGTCGACTGATCGTCCGTCACCGGCACGTGGCACCGATGCTGTCGGTGCTGCTCGCGGGCACCGACGCGCGACTCCGGATCACCGATTCCGACGAGGCCGTCGTGCTCGACCGTCAGGTCGGCGCGGCGCCCGCCGACGCGCCGGTCGAGCGGCACGCGATCATGGTCGAGGGCTCGACCGTCGGCTGGGTCGAGGGCCCGCGTCCGTCGGGCGCCATCGCGGCCGTCCTGTCCTACGCCCTCGCCCGGGAGACCGACAAACGCGCGCTGGCCCGGGAGGCGCTGGACCGGTACCGCGAGTTGAGCCTGATCTACGACCTGTCCGAGACGATCGGGGCGACCCTCTCGGTCGAGGCCGTCGCGGCGGTGGCAGTCGAAGAGGCTGGGCGGCTGCCCACTGGGGGGACGGGGTTCCTGATCCTGCGCGATGCCGATGATGAGGGGCGACTCGAGTCGGGCATCCTGCGAGCGGTGTTCGAGGGCGAGGCCGAGATCGTCAATGACGTGGCTGCCGATCCACGGACGTCGGCCACGGAACGGGGTCTTGCCTCGCTCGTTGCTGCCCCGCTCAACGCGCGCGGCGAACGGCTCGGGGTCCTGGGCGCGTCCTCGTTGACACCGCTCGAGTACCGCGCCTCGGACCTCAAGGTGCTCGGCGCGATCGCGTCGCTGGCCGCGCCGACCCTGGCCCAGGCCGCCGAGCACGAGGAGGCCCTGCGGGCCCGATGACCCTCACGCCCGAGGCACTTGCCGAACAGCGTTTGGCCGAGCTGATGACGCTCAACGAACTCGGGTTGATCATCAGCTCAACGCTCGATCGCGATGAACTCATCGACCGCGCGCTTCGGGCGGTGACCCGCCACCTCCGGTTCGATCGGGCGCTGATCCTGCTCGTCGACCCCGCGCGCGGCGCCTTGCGCGATGGCCGCTCGGTCGGGGGCTCCGCGGAGATGGCGGCACGGATCGGTGAACTGGAACTCCCCATCGACCTCGATGCGGCGCTGCTCAGCCGCATCGCGCGGGCGGATGGTCCGCTGCTGTTCCGCGACGTCGACCAGGACCCGGATCCGGGCAACCGGGCGTTTGCGGCGCTCCTCGAGGTCACGTCATTCCTCGGCACGCCACTCGTCACCAAAGGCCGGACCGTCGGGGTGCTGGCCGTCGACAATCGATCGACCGGACGCGACGTCCTGCCGGGGGACGGACCGCTGCTGTACACGGCCGGCAGCCTGATCGCCGGCGGCATCGAGAACGCGCGCCTGTACGCCGAGCTCGAGGAGCAGAAGGACGCGCTCGAGCGGCGCGTCGTCGAGCGGACTGCGGACCTCGTCGAGGCTCGACAGGCGGCCGAGGCCGCGAACGAGACCAAGAGCCGCTTCCTGTCGAATGTGAGCCATGAGCTGCGTACGCCCCTCACCTCGGTCGTCGGCTTCTCGAAGCTCATCTCGAAGCGCCTCGCCGACGTGATCTTCCCCGCGGTGATGACCGACGGCGATCCGAAGGTCGAGCGGGCGATGCGCCAGGTCTCCGAGAACCTCGGGATCATCGTCGAAGAGGGCGATCGATTGACCAACCTCATCAACGAGACCCTGGACCTCGCCAAGATCGAGGCCGGCAAGATCGATTGGCGCGATGACGAGGTCGACCTCGGCGATGTGGTCGAGCGAGCGACGAGCGCGACAGCGTCCCTCATCGATCCCGATCGCGGACCGCGCCTCGTCGTCGAGGTGGGGTCGGACCTGGCGCCGATCCGCGGCGACCGGGACCGGCTGATCCAGGTGGTGATCAACCTCATCTCGAACGCGGTCAAGTTCACGCCCCAGGGGTCGATCACGATCATCGGTTGGCAGGAGGCCGACACGATCCACGTGGCGGTGTCGGACACCGGGATCGGCATCGCTGCCGACGATCAGGCCCGGGTCTTCGAGCCGTTCACCCAGGTCGGCGAGACCAGGCCTGCCGACGATCGACCGCGGGGCACGGGTCTCGGCCTGCCGATCTGTCGCGAGATCATCGAACACCACGGCGGTCGCCTCTGGCTCGAGAGTCGCCTCGGCGCGGGCTCGACCTTCCAGTTCACGCTGCCGGTAGCTGGTTCCGGGTCCGATGCGTCGCGCTCCGTCGCCGCGTCCGATGGTCGAGGTACGGCAGGAAGGGCCTGAGGCGCTGGACCGTCTGGTCCGTCCAGATCATGCCGATCCCGCGTGGCATCGCGACGTCGAAACCGAGCGCTGCCAGCCAGGCCGAGCCACGGACCGGGAATGGATCCTCGGTCGGTCGGGGTGCGTCGGAAAGGCGCCGTCGATTGTGGCCGGTGGCGCAGATGACGACCGCGCCACTCACCGTCCACGCCTCGCCTAGACGATCCGCTTCCTGAGCGATGCGCCGCGCCAACCCGGCATAGGCGCTGCCCACGTTGCCGATCACGTCCCACACGCGGATGATGGCGACCTCCCGGCGCGCCGGGCGGGTCAGCACGGTCTCCGACCTTGAAGGATCGCTCGCGTCGATCCTCGTCCAGATGACCCACCCACCGCGTGCGGCCATCTCGGCGGCGAGCCGATGGCAGCGATCCTGCATCGCTGTGCCGTTTCCATCGGCCGGACCTCGGACCGTGACCTCGAGCGCGAGGCCGACTACCGTCGCGAGGGCTGCCAAGGCTGAGATGGGGACGGACCCGATCCGCCCGAGCTCGATACGGCTCACGCTCGACTGTGACATCCCGGTCGCCGCGGCGACCTCGGCCTGAGACCTCCCGGTGGCGAGCCGGGCCCGCCGAAGTCGGGCGCCAACCTCGGCGCCG
>DASSMQ010000064.1:0-29784 GCA_035688805.1 Candidatus Limnocylindrales bacterium | reverse complement strand
TCAGCAGCCCGAGCGCTCGCGAGGGATATGTGACCAGGAACATGAGCACCGCCAGCGGCACGAGCTCGACGCTCATCGCCGCTCGTTCTCGTGGACGTGGGTCCCCGGCATCGAATAGCGCTCGGCCGAGGTCGGCTCCCCGAGGGGCGCCATCTCGTGGGCCGCGGAGGCTGGGACGAGCAGTCCCGCGAGGGGTCCGACGAGCCCTCCCGTCACGATCCCGACGGCCGGGCTGGCGACGAGGGCCGCGACCACCCCGACGGCGGCCCCGATGATGGCGGCGACCAGCTCGCGCCGGCCGGTGATCAGGCCGACCGCCAGACCGATCATCGCCGCCGGGAAGATGATGTCGATGCCGAAGCGCATCGGGTTGGGGATCTGCCCACCGAGCAACACGCCCGCCAGGGTTGCCAGGTTCCAGGGGATGAGCGTGGACGCGACCGCACCGACCCAGTAGCCCCACTCATCGGTGCGGCCGATGCGGCGAAAGTAGCCGATCGAGAGCGCGAAGGCCTCGTCGGTCAAGAGCTGGGCCATCGCGGCCCGGCGCACCAGCGGGACGTCGCGCAGCCATGGCGCGAGGGCCGCCGAGTAGAGCAGGTGGCGGGCGTTGAGCAGGGCCGTCAACAAGATCACCCCGGGCCAGGGGAGACCGGTCGCCACATAGCCCACGGCCGCGAACTGGGCGGCACCGGCGAACACGATCAGGCTCATGGCCATCGCCTCGAGCGGCGAGAAGCCAGCCTGTCGCGCCGACAGGCCGTAGACGAAGCCGAAGCCGATGGCGCTCGCGGCGATGCCGAGCGCGTCGATCAGCAGGCGGCGACGGTCGGCGGTCAGGTCCGGCGCGCCGTCGGTCGTGGCGCCAGCAGGGTCCGGACGATCCGGGGTCGGGGCCGTGACTCGACCCGCCTAGCGCAGGAACGTCTTGCCGCAGGTCCCGTCACAGACGACGTAGACGGCATGCTTCGCGGCGGCGTATCCGGCCGCATGGAGGAGGCCCGGGCAGCCCTTCGTCGGGCATTTCCAGACCCACCAGCGTTCGTTGGCATCGAGCGGCGTCGATTCAGCACCGAGCGTCGCCGACAGCCCATCACGCTCGGAGACCAGGCGGGCGACCACGGCGGCGCGGTCCGACTCGGTCTCACTCGTGTACGGGTAGTTCTGGCCGACGTTCGACGTCACGGATCCCTCCTCGCGCCGGGGACACGAAGGCCGGTGGCGGCGTCGTGTGAGCGCTCGCCCGCCACCGGCGACCCGGAGTATCGCATATGGGCTCGCGCTTACCAGAGTGCCGGAAGGCCCTCGCTTCGAGGGTCGGTGGTGGCCGCCAGGCTGCCATCGGGCCGGGCCGGGCCGCCGTCGACGAGCTCGATGGCGTGCTCGTGGCCAAGCGCGTCGTCGAACGCGGCGGTCGGGTGCAGGTCGTGTCCACGGGCGCGTAGTGCCTCGGCGATGCCCGGCTCGTGGCGAGGCTCGAGGTGCACCTCGGTCGGAGGCGTCAGGAGCTCGGGCGGCTCCACCGACCAGCGCGGCGCCGCGACCGCCGTCCCGATGTCGAGGCCTCCGTCGACGACGGCGCTCACGAACTGGGCGTGGATCTGCGGCTGGACGTCACCACCCATCGACCCCACGACGATCCACGGAGCGGCCTGACCGGCCCGGAACAGCATCCCGGGGAGCAGCGTGTGGAGCGTCCGCTTCCGCGGCGCCAGGACGTTGGCGTGGCCGGGGTCGAGGCTGAAGAAGCTGCCCCGGTTCTGGTAGTGGACGCCGCTATCCGGGTCGACGACGCCCGACCCGAAGCCCGCCCAGTTCGACTCGATGAGGCTGACCGCGTTGCCAGCCGCGTCGACGGTGGCCATGTACACGGTGTCGCCACCGGGCGGGTTCGTTGCGGGCACCGGTTGCGCGGCGTGATCGGGATCGATCATGGCGGCGAGCGCCGCCAGGCGGGCGCGGTGCAGCAGGGTCTCGATCGGGATGTCGCGGGCCTCGGGGTCGGTGAGGTGGGCGTCTCGATCCGCCATCGCCAGCTTGGCCGCCTCGAGCCCGAGATGGATCCAGCGGGCATCGCGGACCCCGCGTTCACCGAACGCGCTCGGCTCCGGCGCCTCCAGCTGCGCCAGGATGCCGAGGAGCGTGAGGGCGACGATGCCCGAGCTGTTGGGCGGATGGGTCGTGACGCGGACACCGCGGTAGTCGAGCGAGATCGGCTCGCCCCAAGTCGACCGGTGGGCCCGAAGGTCATCCACGGTGATCGGGGAACCGAGCGCCCCCAGGGTCCGCGCCTGTCCGTCGGCGAGGTCACCCTCATAGAACGCGTCGAACCCGTCGCGCGCCAGCGTCTCCAGGGTGCTGGCCAGGGCAGGGAATCGGACGTGTTCGCCAGGCCGCCACGCCCGCCCGTGCGGGCGGAGGACGCTCGCGAAACCGTGACCCGCCTCGCCCAGTGCCTCCGCGATGGCGGCGAAGCCCTCGACTGCACCGATGAAGGCCGTCGACGCCGCGATGCCGCCGCGGGCAAGCTCGATGGCCGGAGCGAGGATGGCATCACGAGTCAGCCGGCCGTACCGGGCGTGCGCGTCACCCCACGATCGAACTGCTCCCGGCACCGTGATGCTTAGCGGGCCGCGGAACGGGACCCGGTCGTGACCGCGCGCCCGAAGCGCGGCCGAGTCGATCGAGGCGGCGGACCGGCCCGATCCGTTGAGCGCGACCTGCCGGCCGGCCGCCTGGTCCCAGATCAGCCAGAACGCATCGCCGCCGATGCCGCAGTGCTGCGGCTGGACCACGGCGAGGACCGCGTTCGTGGCGATGGCGGCGTCGACCGCGCTCCCACCGGCGCGCAGGATCGCGAGGCCAGCCGTCGTCGCCAGGTGGTGCGGTGCGACCACCGCCCCACGGAGACCGCGAACGAGGGTGCCGGTCACGCCGTGTCGTCGGCCGGTTCGTCGATGCCGAAGGCGCTCTCGTCGCGGCGCAGCTGGGCGAGCGGCAGGAGCGCGATCGACAGCAATACGACCGTGGCGACGAGCATGCCGTCGATGCCGCGCTCGTGGGCCGCGAAGCCACCGACCAGCGCCCCCACGATCTGGCCGATCGCCAGGAACACCGAATAGAGGCCCATGATCGCGCCCCGGTCATTCGGGAAGCGCTCGGAGATGTCGGCCAGCAGGCCGAGGGCGGCGGGCGTCGCCCCGGCGAGCACGAACAGCCCGAACCCCGCCACCACGGCGGCGACCAGCACGACCACCGCCGGGAACGCGTCGGCGTGATTGACGAGCAGCCCAGCGCCGACGAGGGCGGCGCCACCGAGGATCCCGTACAGGATGATCGTCGTCCGGCGCGTGTTCCGGAATCGGTTGCCCCAGTAGAGAAGCCCGAGTCCGAACAGGATCCCGACCACCACCGCTCCGGCCGATATCTGCGGGCCGCTGAAGCCGCGCATCAGCACCTGGTCGGGGAACGCCGGGTTCGGCTTGGCGAGCTGGAAGATCGATTGACTGAACCACAGCCCGATCGACGCGTTGACCGCGATCCAGGTCGGCGCCAGCAACCAGACGTGCGTGCTCCGCAGCAGCTCGCCGTAGCGCCGGAACCCGACGTGTGGTTCGCGCGCGGCGGCCTGTTCGCCGGCGGGTTCCTCGACCGTGCGGAAGATCAGGAACGACACGCCGTAGATCGCCGCGTTGATGAAGAAGGCGACCGGCCCGAACAGGTCGAAGGCGACGGGTGCGACGGCGAACCCAGCGCCGATGCCCAACAGCGTCGCGCCCTCGAAGCGGGCCGACATCTTGCCCCGCAGCCCCTCATCGCGGGCGGTGACGAAGGCGATGAACCCCAGGATCGATGGGACGCTCGCGGCGGTCGAGGCGCCCTCCAGCCAGCGCGTCCCACCCAGGATCACGAGGTTGGTCGTGAGGCCGGTCAGGATGACCGCGATCGCCCCGAATGCCGGCCCGTAGAGCATCACCCGGTGATGTCCGAGTCGGTCGGACAGGATCCCGAAGACCGGCGAGAGGATCAGCTCCGCCAGGAAGAACGTGGCCGAAAAGAGCCCGACCACGATCGGATCGACCTCCGGGCCGCCGTGGCGCGGCAGGCGCGCGAGGTAGACGCCCAGCATGGCGCCGGTGAGCCCGGTGCTGAAGCGCAGCGTGAACGTGCCGGCCAGCACGGCCCACATCGAACGATCCATTCCCCGACAGCGTACCGGGTGGGGACTGGACTCGACTCCGTATCATCGCCCGAACGACCGACCCGCTCGGTCGCCGGGAGGAGGAGCCCACACCGTGACGCGCGTCGCGATCTTCACCGATTCCGCCTCGGACCTGGATCCTGCGGACGCCGCGGCCGACGGCATCGAGATCGTCCCGCTGCTCGTGAACTTCGGGTCGGAGTCGTTCAAGGCCGGGGTCGAGCTCAGCACGGCCGACTTCTGGAAACGCATGTTGGCGCCCGATGCGCCATTCCCGACCACGGCCGCCTCATCACCGGGCGAGTTCAAGGAGGCCTACGAGGCGGCATTCGAGGCTGGCGCCGAAGCCATCGTCTCGATCCATGTGGCCGGGACGCTGTCGGGAGCCATCAAGAGCGCCCAGATCGCCCGCGACATGCTGCCCGATCGCGAGATCCACATCGTCGATTCGCAAGGGGCCTCGATGGCCGAGGGGATCCTGGCGCGGATGGGCATCGAGATGGCGCTCGACGGACGGTCCGCGGCGGAGATCGCCGACGTCCTCACCGACCGGGCGACCGACATCATCATCTACCTGACCCTCGAGACCCTCGAATACCTCAAGAAGGGCGGTCGGATCAGCGGGACGCAGGCCGCGATCGGGACGCTGCTGTCGGTGAAGCCGATCATCACGATCCGCGATGGGGTGGTCGAGACGGCCGAGCGCGTCCGGACGCGTGGCAAGGCTCGCGAGCGGATGATCGAGCGGGCGACCGCCCGGCCCATCGAGCGGTTGTCGATCCTGCACACGGTCGCCCCGGACGTCGAAGCGTTCCGGGCCGAGATGCTGCGGCGGGTCCCGGAGATCGACCCTGATTCGGTGACCGTCGAGATGTGTGGACCATCGGTCGGGCCGCACCTGGGTCCAGGATGCATCGGCGTGGTGGCGCTCTATCGGCCGAGCTAGGCGACGACGCGCCGGTCGCCGGAGGTTGCGGCACGGTTGCGACAACCTTGCCGACCGGTACCTCCGTACGGGCGCGATCCGCGCACCTCGGGCTATACTCGGGCTCGCACATGAGTCGCGCGTCGTAGGTCCCGGCGAGACCCTTGAGGACCGGTCGATGCGCCCCGTGGGGTCGTCCGGGAGACGGCCCACACCGACGAGGCGTGCCCGAAGGCCGCCCGAACATGAGGTTCTTCCTCCGATGACGACCGAGAACGTCGCTGCGCCCATCAACGCCTGGCAAGTGGCCCAGCGACAGTTCGACCTTGCGGCCGAGCGACTCGACATGGATCCCGGCCTGCGCCTCGTCCTGCGCGAGCCGCGCCGGGAGTTCACGGTCCATTTCCCGGTCCACATGGACGACGGCTCGGTCCAGGTGTTCACCGGCTATCGCGTCCAGCACAACCTTGGTCGAGGGCCGGCCAAGGGCGGGATCCGCTACCACCAGGACGTCTCGCTCGACGAGGTCAAGGCCCTCGCGATGTGGATGACCTGGAAGTGCGCCGTAGTCGGCATCCCGTACGGCGGTGGCAAGGGCGGCGTGATCGTCGACCCGAAGCGGCTCAGCCAGAAGGAGCTCGAGGCGCTCACCCGCCGGTTCTTCACCGAGATCGAGATCCTGGTCGGACCGGAGAAGGACATCCCGGCGCCGGACGTCAACACCAACGCCCAGATCATGGCCTGGATGATGGATACGTATTCGATGCATGCCGGGTACACGGTCCCGGGTGTCGTGACGGGCAAGCCCATCAGCCTGGGTGGGTCCGAGGGACGCCATGAGGCCACCGCTCGCGGCACGGTCTACTGCATCGTCGAGGCGGCCCGCCATCTCGGGATCGAGCTGCCCAAGGCCCGCGTCGCGGTCCAGGGGTTCGGCAATGCCGGATCGATCGCCGCGCGACTCATCGGCGAGGAAGGCTCGACCGTCGTCGCCGTCTCCGACTCGACGGGCGGCATCCACCAGCCCGAGGGCCTCGACATCGCCAAGGTGATCAACTGGAAGGCCGAGCACGGCACCGTCCAGGGCTTCCCGGGCGCGACCGACGTCTCGAATGCCGAAGTCCTCGAAGTCGACTGCGACATCCTGATCCCCGCCGCCCTCGAGAACCAGATCACGGCCGCGAACGCCGGCAACATCAAGGCCCGTCTGATCGCCGAGGCGGCCAACGGTCCGACCACGCCGGAAGCCGACGAGATCCTGTTCAAGAACTACAAGTTCATGATCCCGGACATCCTGTGCAATGCCGGCGGCGTCACCGTCAGCTATTTCGAGTGGGTCCAGGATCTGAACCGCGACCACTGGAGCGAGACCGTCGTCAACGCCAAGCTCAAGGAGATCATGGTCAGGGCGTTCACCGAGACGCTCGCCGTCGCTCGCCGCGAGCAATGCGACATGCGGACCGCGGCCTATCTCGTCGCGGTCAAGCGGGTCGCCGACGCCATGGACATGCGCGGCCTCTACCCGTAAGTCGCGGGGGCCATCCGGCCCAGGCGGGCGTGGTCGCCTGCGCGCGCTCGCTCACGCACCACCGGGTGCGCTCGCTCTCGTGCTCGGCTCCGCCTTCGCCTGAGCTCGGCTGGCCCCCGCTCCGGGTGGATGCGACCCCTGGCGCAGCTCGCCATCGGGCCCAGGCGGGCGTTGTCGCCTGCGCGCGCTCGCTCACGCACCGCCGGGTGCGCTCACTCTCGTGCTCGGCTCCGCCTTCGCCATCCTGGCGCCAGATGCAGCGCCCCGAATCGGCCGGAGGCCGGTGCTACCATCGCCGCCATGCTCGACCATGAAGAGAAGTTCCTGTTCAAGGAGGAGATCCTCCACCTGTCGAACTCGGTGGCGGAACCCGGCATCCTCGACAACGTCGAGGACCTACTGACCGACGTGATCACGAGCCCGCGGTTCGACTCCGAGGTCTTCACGCTTGAGCGCAGTCTCCAGGTCATGCTCGGCCCGCGCGCCGGGACGACCCTGGTCGGGCTCCTGACGGTCGCCCCCGAGGTGTTCGACGAGGTGGCGGAAGTTCGCATCCCGTCGGAGGTCCACGAGCGCCTGGTCGCCTGGCGGGCTCGGTTCGGCTTGGCCATCGATAACGCCCTCAACTTCCTGAACAACCCCGACGGCATCCAGGGCCACAACTTCGCGACGCAGGTCGCCCACGTCGAGGAGCGGCGCGTCCTCCAGGGTCGACTGACATTGGTCCGGTACAACAACGAACCGCAGTTCTTCCAGGCGGACGCGAGCGTCTTCATCGGTCTCGTCACCGACATCCTCGAGCGCCTCGGGCCGTACCTGGAACCCGACGCGGTGGATCCGGAGACCATCGCCCGATTGCGCGACGCGCTGTCCCTGGTCGAGCGGAAGACCGGCGCCCACGGCTAGGTCCGGGCGCGCGAGGGCGATGGATGTTGCTGCCGGAGCGGCGCTGTCGCCCCGGTCGGTCGGGATGATCACGCGCGGTGATCGATTCCGGGTGGAGCGGCGTCGGAACGGTCGTGATCGATCGGCGACAGGCCAAGAGCCCTCACGATCGATCACTCGTCGTGATCGACGTCCCGGATTCGAGCATCGCGACCGCGTCCTCGGGTCGGCCGCGACCCGTTCGGGCAAAGATCGATCGCTCGGAGTGATCGTCGCGGCCCGCCCAGACCCGTGAGGCACATCTATCTCGCGGCGACGGGCCAGAACCGGGGCAAGACGACGGTCAGCCTCGGGGTCATGGACGGCTTCCAGCGACGTGGCCTGTCGACCGGGTTCATCAAGCCGGTCGGGCAGCGGACCGTCATCGAGGAGGGCGTCCCAGCGGACGAGGACGCGGTGCTCATGAAGACGGTCTTCGACCTGCCCGAGCCCCTGCGTCGGATGAGCCCTGTCCACATCCCGCGCGGTTTCACGCAGTCGTACATCGACGGCAAGGTGGTCGACGACCTTGGGGCGCGCATCCGTGCCGCCCACAGCGAGTTCGCGGCCGAACGCGACATGCTGCTCATCGAGGGCACCGGTCACGCCGGGGTCGGGGCGGTGATCGACCTATCGAACGCGGTGGTCGCCGCGATGCTCGGCGCGCCGGCGGTCATCGTGTCCGAGGGCGGGGTCGGCCGGCCGATCGATGAGATCGTCCTCAACAAGGCGCTCTTCGAACGGTCCGGCGTCCGCGTCGCGGGCGCGATCGTGAACAAGGTCGACCTCGCCGCGAAACCGGATCTGGCGCGGACGCTCGAGCGGGGTCTCGCCCGCCACGGCATCCCGCTCCTCGGGGTGCTGCCGTACCGGCCGATCCTGTCCAACCCGACCCTGGCGATGGTCCTCGAAGGCGTGCACGGTGAGACGATCCATGCCGGACCAGACCTCGACCAGGTCATCGGCGGCGTCGCCATCGGCGCGATGGAGCCGCAGCACATGCTCCAGCGCATCGGTCCACGCTCGCTGGTGATCGTGCCGGGCGATCGGGACGATGTCGTCGCGGCGATCGTCCATGCTCACCGGATCGGGGCACCCGCCGGCGGGGACGCCCTCGGCCTGGTGCTGACCGGCGGTTATCGACCGCGCAAGGCAGTCCTTGACGCCATCCGCGGCGCCGACCTGTTCGCGACGATCGTGCCGGAGGACACCTACGCCGTCGCGTCCGAAGTCCACGACCTGCTGGTCAAGACCCACGTCGCGGATCGGGAGAAGATCGAGGAGATCAAGGCGCTCGTCTGGGAGCACCTGTTCATCGACCGCGTGCTCGAGGTGGCCGAGACCGTCGGCGCAGCCGTGTGACCGACGGCGGGCGGCGCGGACCGGAGCCGCGATCCGCGCCGCCGCCGTCCTCCTCCGTGGATCAGCGACCGGTAGCGTCGATCGGCATCCGCCGTCGGCGAGCCACCAGCAGCGCCGCACCGACGCCGGCGAGCGCGAACCCGACTCCGAGCGCGACCAGCGGCGCCAGTGCGCCACCGGTCGGGGCCACACCAGCCGGCCCTGTCGCGGCCGTGGTCGCTGGGTCGGCCGCGCCGGTGGTCGTGGTGTGGGCGGGGGCACTGGCGAGCGCGCCCGGTCGTGGTGCCGGCTTGGGAACGCCACGCAGTCGCGCATCGTCGTTGAGCGGGAAGACGTAGTCGGCCTGCTGGCAGGGGCCATTCGTGTAGCACGCGTTGCCGTGCATGGCCACGACGAGGTTCCCGATCCCGCCGGCCGGCACCTTGATCGACGCGACGTAGTGCCCCGACTCGAAGGCGGTCTCGACACCTTCTGCCTCGGTCGTCGCCGTGCCGTCGGGCGACACGAGGCGCACGTAGGTCGGAGAACCGAAGATCGGGCGCATCTGGCCATCGACCGCCATGAGGATCGACCAGCCGATCTTGATCGTCGAGCCCGGCTCAGCGTCTCGCCGGACCGCTGTATCGAGCTGGGCCACCGCGCCTTCCTTGGCGAGAGCCGGACCGGCGACCAGGGCGACGGTCGCGACGATGGCGATCGTCCCAGCGCGCAGGGCCGACGTGGGGAGGCGAGTCGACATGGGTCTGGACCTCGGGTGCAGGTTGCCGTCAGCCTCCGTACACCTGTGGATGGGGCGAGGTTCCCGCATCCGCGTCCAGGATCTCGTTGTCGATGAGCCGGGTCGACCCGAACCGTACGGCGAGCGACGCGAGGGCCGGTCGCTCGATGGTGTCGAGCTCGTCGAGGGTGAGGCCGTCGGCGACCGACACGTACTCGACGTCGGCCAGCGGCTCCGTGGCGAGGATCGTCCGCATCGAGGACCTGATCCGGTCGGCCGAACGCTCGCCCGCCAGCCACGCTTCGCGCGCCGCGACGAGCGCTCGCCGCAGGACCGGCGCCGCGGCGCGCTCTTCCGCCGAGAGGTGGACGTTGCGCGACGACAGCGCCAGGCCGTCGGCCTCGCGCACGGTCGGACAGCCGACGACCTCCGTGGTGATGGCCAGGTCGCGGGCCATCTGCCGGATGACCATCACCTGCTGCGCGTCCTTCTGCCCGAAGTAGGCCCGTTCGGCGCCGACCAGCCCGAACAGGATCGCGACGACGGTCGCGACGCCGTCGAAATGACCGGGTCGCGCGGCGCCCTCGAGCGGCCGAGCCAGCGCGCCCACCGAGACCGTCGTGTCGAAGCCATCGGGGTAGATCTGCGTGACGTCCGGGGCGAATACGAGATCGACGCCCTCCTCCGCACAGATCGCGAGGTCGCGCTCCTCGTTGCGCGGGTAGCGCTGGTAGTCGGCCGCCTCGTTGAACTGGCGCGGGTTGACGAAGATCGTGACGACCGACGTGGCCGACTCCGCTCGAGCACGAGCCATCAGGGCGCGGTGACCCTCGTGGAGCCAGCCCATCGTCGGGACGAGCCCGATCGGTCGCGGGGCTCCGGCCAGGGCCGACGCCAGCTCGGCCCGCGAGCGCAGGACGCGCGTGGTCGTCAGAGGTCGCGGTCGAGCGGGATACCGGCCGGCGACCCGTCGGCCGACGCCCGGTCGGCGCTGCCGCGCCCGAGGGCCTCGTCGAGCACCGCGTCGTCCATCCGAACCGTCTCGGCGTCGCCCGGGAAGGTCCCGGCCGCGACGTCCGCCGCATAGCTGCGCGCCGCCTCGCCGATCGTCTCGCGCAGGTGCGCGTACGTGCGAGCGTGACGTGGCACGAAATCGCCGAGGCCCAGCAGGTCGGTGATGACCTGGACCTGGCCGCTGCACAGGGGGCCTGCACCGATCCCGATGGTCGGGATGCGCAGCCGATCGGTGATGGCACCCGCGAGCTGGGCCGGCAGCAGCTCGAGCACGATCGAGAAGGCGCCCGCTTCCTGCACCGCCAGCGCATCGGCCAGCAACGCCCGGGCCTGCGTCCGGTCCTTGCCCTGGACCCTGACCTTGCCGCCCATCCCGAGCTGCGCCTGCGGCGTCCAGCCGATGTGGCCCTGGACGGGGATGCCGGCCCGTACCAGCGCCTCGATGATGCGTGCCGAGCGGACGCCACCTTCGACCTTGACCGCCTGGGCACCGGCGTCCTGGAGGAAGCGGCCGGCGTTCTCGAGCGCCTCGTCCGTGGATGCGTAGGTCAGGAACGGCATGTCGCCGATGACCATCGCCTGGCGCGAACCGCGGACGACGGCCTTCGTGTGGTGGAGCATCTCGGCCATCGTCACCCGCACGGTCGATTCGTAGCCGAGCAGCACCTGGCCCAGCGAGTCGCCGACGAGGAGCATCGGGATGCCCGCATCGTCGAGGATCCGGGCGGTCGGGTAGTCGTAGGCGGTCAACATGGCCAGCCGTTCGCCGTCGGCGTAGCGACGGGCGATGTCGGCGACCGTCAGGCGGCGCGGGGCGTCCGTCGCGGCACTCATCTCATCGGCCAGTCTGCGCTGCCGCGTCGCGGTCGTCCAGCGCGCTGGCGACCCGATCCAGCAGGTGGTCGGCGACCTCGCGCTTGGTCGATCGCGGCAGCTCGTCGCGGCCCCCGGCGGCATCGAGGATGGTCACCCGGTTCGTATCGGTGCCAAAGCCGGAGCCAGGTTCCGACACGTCGTTGGCCACGAGCAGGTCGACCCCTTTGCGTCGCAGCTTGTCGGGCGCCCGGTCGAGCGAGCCGGTCTCGGCCGCGAACCCGACCAGGACCGGGACCGGCGCCATCGCTTCGTAGGTGACGGCGCCCTCTCGGTCGGTCCCGTGGGCGATCCGCGCGATCTGCGCCAGCACGTCCGGAGTCGGCTGGAGCTCTAGGGTCAGCCCGGGACCGCGTTCCAGCTTGCGCTCGGCCGTCCCGACCGGCCGGAAGTCGGCCACGGCCGCTGCCATGACGAGGGCATCGAAGCCCGCCCGCCCATCGGCGTCGTGGGTCAGCCGGTGGAGGGCCGTGCGCAGCTCCGCCGTCGACTCGACGCGGATCACGGTCGCCTCGTCGGGGAGTGCCACCTCGACGTTGGCGGCGACGATCGTCACCCGGGCCCCGCGATCGAGCGCGGCCCGGGCGATGGCGACGCCCATCTTGCCGGTCGAACGGTTGCCGATGAAGCGGACCGGATCGATCGATTCGCGTGTGCCGCCGGCGGTCACGACGATGTGGCGCCCGGTCAGGTCGGGGCCCCGCGCCGGTTCGACGACCGGCGGTCGCGCATCCGGATCCGGGGCCCGGACAGGCCGCGAGCCGATCGCCTCGACGACCGCGTCCACGATGCTCGGCAGCTCCGCGAGTCGGCCGACGCCGGACTGTCCGGACGCGAGCTCGCCCGACGCCGGCTCGACGATCCGGTAGCCGAACGCATCGCGCAGCCGGGCCACGTTGGCCACGGTCGCCGGATGGGTCCACATGTCGCCATCCATGGCCGGCGCGACCACGACCGGAGCGCTGGTCGCGAGGGCCGCCGCCGTGACCGCGTCCCCGGAGAGCCCGCCGGCCATCGCCCCCAGCCAATGGGCGGTCGCGGGGGCGACGACGAACGCGTCGGCCGCGTCGGCGACGACGATGTGGCCGATGCGGCCGTCGGGCAGGAGCGCCAGCACGTCCGTCTCGACCGGATGGCGCGACAACGCCGCGAAGCTAAGGGGCCCGACGAATGTGGCCGCGGCCGACGTGAGCAGGACGACGACGTCGGCACCTTCCGAGCGCAGCAGCCGCAGGAGCTCGACCGCCTTGTACGCCGCGATCGAACCGGTCACGCCCAGCGCGATGAGCCGCCCCTCCAGCCGACCGGTCACGGCAGCCCGAGCTCGAGCCGCTCGCCGCCGGCCACCTCGGCATGGAGGATCGCCAGGCCCCGTAGGGTCAGCTCAGGGTCGATCGCGTCGATGCCCGGGAGATCCTTGGCCCACGGCGCCGCCGAGAGACCGCCGGTCAGGATCGCCCGGACCTCGATGGGTTCGACGTCCGAGGCATCAGCCAGCTCGCGACGGATGCGCGCAAGGAGCCCCGTCGCCAGCGCCTGATAGCCGAAGATCGTGCCCGACTGCATGGCGCTGACCGTGTCCCGCCCGATGGCCCGGTCCGGGGTCCGTAACTCGATCCGCGGCAGCTTCGCGGTCCGTGCCGCCAGCGCCTCGAGCCCGAGTTCCAACCCCGGCGCGATGGCGCCACCCACGTAGGCGCCGTCGGAGGCCACGCAGTCGAAGGTCGTGGCCGTCCCGAAGTCGATGACCACGGCCGGCGTGCCGTACAGGCGGCCCGCGGCCAGCGCGTTGACAAGCCGGTCGGCCCCGACCTCCGCCGGGCGTTCCGTGCGCACGGCGATCGGCACGGTGCCGGTCGTCGCCACGGTGAGGCGCCGCTCACGGCGCGCCGCGATCGCCTCGACGTGCGCCGTCAAGCCCGGCACGACCGAGGCGCAGGCGAGCGCGTCAACGTCGGCGAACGAGGCGTCATCGAGCCGGAGGAGCCCATCGAGGAGAAGCTCGAGCTCGTCCGCGGTCGAGCGGGCCGCGGTGGCGGCGCGCCGGGTCGCCACGAGGACACCCGCCCGGACCAGACCGATGGTGACGTTGGTGTTGCCGATGTCGATCGCGAGGAGCATGGCGGCGATGATACGAGGCTCGACCCGTGCGGTACCATCGCGGCGAGTCCTCCCGTTCGGCCGAGTCGGGCCACCCCGAGCTGCAGGAGATCGACCCGTGTCGACGTCGCCGGCCGCCAAATTCTTCGTGAACCAGGGGGTCGTCGTCAGCCGGACAGACATGCTCCACCTGCTCCGACCGCTGCTCAAGCAGACCGTCACCTATCGGTACACGCGCGGGCGCGAGGTCGTGGCCCGTGGCACGGGCTGGGTGGAGCGGATCGTGACGGACGCGCCCGACACCTCGACCTACTTCACGCCGCTGGCCATCACCCTCAACATCGACTCGTTCGAGCACCTCGAGTTCGAGACGCGGCCCGACCAGCTGCTGGTCTACGTGCTGGTCCAGGGCGACGAGCGGGTGGTGGTCGAGTTCGCCCCGATCGGCGCCGGAAGCGACGACGCATCGCCGTTCGCGCCGCGCCAGCTCGAGTTCGACACGGCCGATTACGTCCAGATGGAGCTGCTCGGCCTCGAGGCGCGCGAGGAGGACTGAGCGACGGGGCTACGCGCCTCGCTCGCCGCGCACGTACGGGATCCCGAGGGCAGCCGGAGCGCCGACCCGTCGGCGGAGCGCCTCGCGCGACCCGATGATCACGACGATGACCACGAACAGGTAGGGCAGCATCTCGAGGAAGAACGTCGCCGAGCGACCGGCCTGGAACGGGTTCTCAGCGCCGAGGATCGTCTTGACGCCCTGGATGTCGATGATGAACCGGAAGATCGCCCCGAACAGGTAGGCGCCGATCGCGGCCCGGATCGGACTCCACTGGGCGAAGATCACCAGGCCGACCGCGATCCAGCCGCGCCCCGCGACGGTCTGATCGCCGAACCAGCCGGGCGAGATGGCGATCGTGATGGTCGCTCCAGCCAGCCCGGCCAGCAGACCGCCGACGAGCACGTACAGGTACCGCAACCGAACGACGTCGATGCCCTGCGCGTCGGCCGCCGCCGGACGCTCCCCGACGGCCCGAAGATTGAGCCCCGGCCGGGTCCGCTCGATCCAGTACCAGGCCAGTGGGACGAGCACGAACCCCACGTAGGTCATCAGGCTCTGGTCGCGGAACAGGATCGCCCCGAGGACCGGGATGTCGCCGAGCAGCGGGACGGTGAACCGCGGCAGCGTCGAGATCTGCCCGGCCTTCGAGAGTCCGTCGCCGAGGACCCGGGCCAGACCCGAACCAAGGAACGTCAGGGCCAGGCCGGAGATGACCTGGTCGGCCCGGAACTGGATGGTGATCGCGGCGTGGACCAGGCTCAGGAGACCGCCGGCGATCATCGCCACGACCACGCCCAGCCAGGGATTCCCGGTGGCCGCGGTCACCGAGAAGGCCGCCACCGCGCCGATCAGCATCATCCCCTCGACGCCGAGGTTCAGCACGCCGGCCCGTTCGGCGAAGATCTCGCCGACAGCGGCGAACAGCAGGATGGTCCCGCTCGCGACACCAGCGGCCAGGATCAGCGTGAGGTCGATCACGCGGCGGACGGAGCGCGACGCCCGATCACGATCCGGTACCGGACCAGCGCCTCCGCCGCGATCAGGCAGAACAGGATCACGCCCTGGATCATCGCCGGCACGCCGGACGGCTGGATCTCACGACCGGCCAGGATCAGGGCACCGAACAGGATCGAGGCCAGCACCACCCGCCACGGCCCGAGCCGGGCGAGGTAGGCGATGATGATCGCGGTGAAGCCGTAGCCGGGCGAGATCCGGTCCTGGAGACGGTGCACGACGCCGCCGACCTCGCTCATCCCGGCCAGTCCGGCGAGGGCGCCGCTGATGGCGAAGACGACGATCACGTAGCGCGCGATATCGATGCCCGCGTAGCGCGCGGCCCGGGCGTTGTCGCCGATGAGCCGCATCTCGTAGCCCCAGCGCGTCCGCGACACCGCGATGGACAACGCCGCGGCGGCGACGAGCGCGAAGACGAGCCCGAGGTGGGTCGTCAGCCCGGAGAAGGCCGGGACGGTCTTGGCGAAGTCGGTCAGACGTGGCAGCCACGCCTCCTTGGGGAATGGCGCCGTCTGCTGGAAGCCGCCCTCGCTCCACGGACCGAACACCCAGAACTGGATCCAGGCGAGAGCGACGTAGTTGAGCATCAGGGTCGTGATGATCTCGTTGACCCCGAGGCGCGCCCGGAGCACGCCCGGGATCACGCCCCACAGTGCGCCGGCGAGCGCACCGGCCACCATCATCACCGGGATCACCACGAACGACGGCGTCCCGGCGGGCAGCAGCGGGAACAGGACGACCGCGCTGGCACCCCAGGCGCCCAGCAGGAACTGTCCCTCGGCCCCGATGTTCCACAGGCGCATCCGGAATGCAAGGGCACAGGCCAACCCGGTGAGGATGAGGGGCGTGGCCTTGACCAGCGTGTCGCTGAGCACGCCGACGTCCCCGAAGGCTGCCTTGACGATGTGGAGGTAGGCCTTCACCGGATCGCCGCCGACGAAGGCCAGCACGACCGCCCCGACGAGCAGGGCCACGATCACGGCCGCGATCGTGAGGAGCGGCGACAGCCAGCGTGGGGGCTCGCCCCTCGGCTCGAGCCGGATGATCATCGGGTGGTCGCCGGGGCGACCCCGGTCGTCCGGGCCATCCGGGCGTTCACGCGGCGCCCTCGCCGCCGGTCATGTGCAGCCCGATGGCGTCGACGTCGGCCGAGCTCGGGGCCGGGAACTCGGCCGCCACCTGGCCCTCGTACATCACCAGGATCCGATCGGCCAGGGCCAGCAACTCATCCAACTCCTCGGAGATAAGCAGCACCGCCGTGCCCTTGGCGCGCAGGTCGAGCAACAGTTGATGGACGCCCTCGATCGCCCCGACGTCCAGGCCGCGGGTCGGCTGGACGGCGACGAGCAGCGTCGGTGCCGAGTCGATCTCTCGGGCCAGGATCAGGCGTTGCAGGTTGCCACCCGACAGGATCCGGGCCGGCGCGTCGATGGTCGGGGCACTGATCGCGTACGCGCCCCGAAGCTCGTCCGCCTTGGCCCGTGCCGCGCGGGTGTCGAAGAAGGCGCCTCGGGCGACCGGCGGATGACGGAACCGGCGCAGGATGAGGTTATCGACGAGCGACAGGTTGGGGGCGCTGCCGACCCCGGCCCGGTCCTCGGGAACGTGGGCCACGCCCGAATCGATGGCCTGCCGCGCCGGCTGGGCCGCGATGTCGCGGCCGTCGACCACCACCCGTCCGGTGCACGTCCGCAGGCCGGTGATGACCTGGGCCAGCTCGGACTGGCCGTTGCCGGCGACCGCGGCGATGCCGACGATCTCGCCCGCCCGGACCTGGAGCGACGCGTCCCGGAGCGCGGGCAGGCCGCGATCGTTGTCGGCAGACACGCCCTCGACCGACAGGACCACGCGCCCCGGCTCGACGGCCGTCCGCTGCAACGCTTCGAGCACGGGCCGACCGACCATCAGCCGAGCCAGGTCCGCGCGGGTCACGCTCCGCGGATCGATCCCGGCCGCGGTCACCCGCCCGCCGCGCATGACGGTAAGCCGGTCGGCGATGGCCAACACCTCGCCGAGCTTGTGGCTGATGAAGACGACGCTCCGGCCGGCGGCCACCATCGAGCGCAACGTCGCGAAGAGATCGGCGATCTCCTGGGGCGCGAGGACGGCCGTCGGCTCGTCCAGGATCAACACGCGAGCGCCGTGGAACAGCATCTTGATGATCTCGACTCGTTGCTGCTCGCCGACCGACAGCTGCCAGACGCGCGCACCCGGATCGACTCGGAGGCCGATCTCTGCGGCCAGGTGACCGACCTCCTTCTCGGTCTGCCGCAGGTCCAGGCGGAAGCGGGGTCGGTCGAGGCCCAGCAGCACGTTCTCAGCGACGGTCTGCGATGGCACGAGCGTGAAATGCTGGTGGACCATGCCGATGCCGGCCGCGATCGCGTCGCGCGGGGAGCGGAAGGCGACGTCCCGGCCATCGACTCGCACGTGGCCGGAATCGGGCTGGTAGAGGCCGGCTAGCACGTTCATGAGCGTGCTCTTGCCGGCACCGTTCTCGCCGAGCAGGGCGTGGATCTCGCCGGCCCGGACGTCGAAGTCCACGTGGTCGTTGGCGAGGACGCCCGGGAACGACTTGATGATCCCGACCGCCTCGATGGCGAGCGGGATCGTTGCCTGGTCGATCGGAGCGCTGGTCACGACACCGGCGTCGAGCGAGAGGGGTCGGCGGGCGCCCGGGAGCCGGGCGCCCGCATCGATCGGCCTAGCTCAGCTTCGGCAGGTCGACGGTGATGCCCTCGGTCCACCAGTACATGCAGGTCTTGCAGTTGTCGTGGGCCGGGTTGGGGAACTGGTCGAGGTCCGACTGCTCGAGCTTCTGGCCTTCGGTCAGCAAGGTGTTGCCCTTGTTGTCCTTGAGCGGGCCGGCGAAGACGTCGAAGCGGCCGAACTGCCCGGCCAGCATCTTGGCCAGCGTGTCCTTGACCAGCTGGACGTCCGCGGCCGGCAGGTCGGCGATGCCCGGCTGGGCTGTCTCGCCGTCCATGAACCCGAACAGGCCCATCGCCTTCGAGTCGGCATCGAAGTACTCGTAGCCGGCCTTGTAGGTCTTGGCCTTCACCTGCTCGGCGATCCGAGCGTACTCCGGGCCCCAGATCCAGTACGGCGCCGTCAGGCACTTATCGACGTGGCAGGAGCTCGGGTGGTCGTAGGTCACGCCCCACTTGTTCTTCTCCTGGGCCACGTCCGCGGCCGCCGGGGTATCGGCGCCGGTGAACACGACCTGGGCACCGGCATCGAAGAGCGACGCTGCGCCGTCCCGCTCCTTGACCGGGTCGTGCCAGGTGTTGATGAACCGGACGTCCATCGTGCACTCCGGGCAGGTCACCTTGGCGCCGCGCATGATCGCGTTGCCGAGGCGCAGCTCCTCGGGGATCGGGAAGGTCGCCATGTAGCCGATCTTCGGGTTGCCGTCCTTCTTCGCGCGGGATCCGGCGAGCATCCCGGCGAGGTACTTGAAGTCCTCCATCGCCCCGAAGAAGTTGCCGAAGTTCTTGCCGTTCGACTTGTAGCCGGTCAGGTGGAGGAACGTGATGTCCGGGAATTCCTCGGCGACCGTGGCCATCGGATCCATGTAGCCGAAGGACGTGCCGATGATGAAGTTGAAGCCCTTGCGCGCGAGGCTGCGGAACACCTGCTCGGAGTCCGCGCCCTCGGGCACCAGCTCGATGTAGGCCACGTGACTGTCGGCGACGTGCTGGCAGACGTACTGCAGCCCTTCGTAATGGGCCTGGCTCCAACCACCGTCATCGTGCGGGCCGATGAGGACCATCGCGACGTTGAACTTGCCCGCTTCGACGTCCGGGATCTGGAGATCGGCGCCGCCCTTCGTGCCGGTGCCGGCGCAGTCGGCCGACCCGCCGCCTGACGGCGAGGCCGCCTCCGACGGTGTGACGGACGCCGGCGTCGACGCTTCGGCGGATGCGGCCGTCGACGGCGCGCTGGTAGCCGCCCCGCTCGAACACGCCCCGACCACGAATACGGCGGTCAGCATGACCGTCGCCCACGACAAGTGACGCTGCATACCCGCGATCCTCCTCCTCTTCACGCGGTCGACCCTCAGGTGCAGACGGCCTGACCCACGCGGCTCCGGCGGACAGGATAGCCGGGCCGGCGGTCGGCCGACCGAGGTCGTCGCCAACCAGGCTCCGTTCGGGTCGTCCTGTACCATCGGCCGCGATGTTCGAACGGACCGCGCTGCCATCCGGGCCGCGCGTCATCAGTTCCCGGTTGCCCGGGGCGCGTTCGGTCTCCATCGCCGCGTACGTCCTGGCCGGTTCGCGCCTGGAGAGCGCGTCCGAGGCCGGCGTCGCCCATTTCATGGAGCACATCACGTTCAAGGGCACGCACGCCTACCCGACGACCCGCGCCATCAGCGAGGCGATCGAGGGCGTCGGCGGTTCGTTCAACGCGGCCACGGACCGCGAGTCGACGGTCTACTGGGTCCGGGTACCGAGCCGCGAGGCGCAGCGCGCCATGGACGTCCTCGGCGAGCTCATCGTCCGCCCGTCGCTGGCGACCGCCGAGATCGAGGGCGAGCGGACCGTGATCATCGAGGAGATCCGCGGCTACCTCGACGACCCGGCCGAGTACGCCCAGATCCTGTTCCAGACCGCGATGTTCGGTGATGGGCCGCTGGGCAGGGAGATCTGCGGGGAGGAGGCCGACATCAGGTCGCTCGGCGAAGCCACGATCCGCGACTTCTGGCGGTCCACCTACCGGCCGGCCAATACGGTCGTCGCGGTCGCCGGCGACATCGATCACGAGCGAGCGGTCGAGCTCGCGGATCGGGCGTTCGGCACGGGCAACGGTGTCGTGCCGGGCTTTGCGCCGGCACCCAGCCTGCCAGCGGGCGAGCCGACCCGACTCGCGCGGCGCCAAACGGCCCAGGCGCAGCTCGTGGTCGGATTGCCGGCGCTCCACCGCGATCACCCCGATGCGTGGGCGCTGGCGGTGCTCAACGCCGTCCTCGGCGACGGGATGAGCAGCCGGTTGTTCCTGTCGGTGCGCGAGGAGCGCGGGCTGGCCTACGACATCAGCTCGGGCCTCGTCGACTATGCCGATGCCGGCGCGCTCGAGGTCTCGGCCGGCGTGGATCCGGCCTCCTTGCGTGAGGCCCTCACGGCGATCCTCGCTGAGCTGGCCCGACTGCGCGACGAGCCGATCCCGGCGGAGGAGCTCGAGAAGGCAAAACGCTACCTCTCCGGTGGTCTCGAGCTGCGGATGGACGAGACGCGCCACGTCGCCTCCTGGATCGGCGGTCAGGAAGCGCTCCACGACCGGGTCCTCACGGTTGACGAGGCGCTGGCCGAGATCGAGGGCGTCTCCGCCGATGACATCCAGCGATTGGCAGGCCGACTCGTCGTCGACTCGGGCCTGCGGCTCTCGGCGGTGGCGCCGGCGCGCTACTTGCGCGGGCTCGATCGCCACCTGCGATTGCCCTGATGACGGAGGAGACCGCTGACTCGAGCGGGGGCGTGGGTATGCCGCCCGCACCGCCCGCGCCGCCCCGGGCGCCCGACCTGGTCCTGGCTCGCCTGCATCTTCGGCTGGGCTCGCTCGCCCTGGCGCGCGCCGAGCTCGAGACGCTGGCAGGACGCGACGAGCTCGATCTCGACGGCGTGGTCGACCTGGCCGAGGTCCGCTGGCGGACCGGTGACATCGAAGGCGCCGGCGAGGCCGCCGCGGTCGCCCTCGATGATGAGGAGGGTCCGGTCGTGGCCCTGGTCGTGGCGTCGGAGGCAGCCGCCGCGCGTGGTCGCCCGACCGAGGCCCGCCGCCTTGCGACGCGCGCGATGGCGGCGGCCGACGGGTCGATCGACGTCATCTTCGCGGGGATGCCGCGGAGCTCGGCCTTCCCGCCTGACCCCGCCGCGCCACCGCCATCGGCGACCACGATGTTCGATGAGCCGCGCGGGGGGCGCCGCGGACGGCACCGACCACCACGACCCGAGGCTGGCCTGTCCGGGTTCGAGCCGTCGGCGATCGAGGAGGTGCCGTCGGCATCGTCGCCCCCACCGGCACCGAGCATCGGCCTTTGGGACGACAGCCTCGCCAGCGAAGCCGAGGAGATGGCCGAAGTCGAGGCCGATCTGCCGACCGGCGCGGAGGCCCTGGATCTCGGGCGCGCGGCGCTTGCAACGGGCGATCTGGCAGCGGCCGCGCTCCAGCTGGGGCTGGTGCTGCGACTTACGCCGACCCTCGCCCCGGCCGTCGTGACGCTGCTCGCCGATCGGCACGACCCAGCGCTGGCGTTCATCCGCGGCGATGCGTATCGTCTCCTCGGCCGCGAGCTCGAGGCGCGACGAGCCTACGCCGACGCGGTGCCCCGCCCCTCATCACCCGACCCCGACCGACCAGAAGGAGACCCCGCGTGACCGAACGCACCCTCGTCCTCGTCAAGCCCGACGGCGTGCAGCGCCAGCTGACCGGCCGGATCCTTGCCCGGTACGAGGAGCGCGGGCTCAAGGTCGTGGGCCTCAAGCTGGTCCAGGTCGATCGGCAGCTGGCCGAGCGCCACTACGCGGCCCATCGCGAGAAGCCGTTCTTCGCCGGATTGGTCGAGTTCATCACCTCGGCCCCGCTGGTGGCGCTCGCCCTCGAGGGCCCGAATGCGATCGCGGTCGTTCGGGCGATCAACGGCGCGACCCGCCCGCACGAGGCGGCACCCGGCACGATCCGCGGCGATTTCGCGCTCGAGACGGCGCAGAACATCGTCCATGCGTCGGACGGTCCCGAGGCGGCCACGACGGAACTGGCGTTGTGGTTCCGACCCGACGAACTGCTCGAGTACGACCGTGACGTCGACCGGTGGGTGCGTGCCCCGGAGGAATGATCCGGGGCCATTGGCATCGGCGCGGCGTGATGCCGGGATCTGGACTTAGGGCGTCGCTACGGGCTCGAACGACGGTGCCTCGCTGCTCGGCGCGAGCGTGATCACCGGCGCATCCGACTCGCCGGGGATGGTCGACGGGCTCGGCTCTGGCGCGAATGACTCCGTGGCGGCACCGAGCGTCGGCGGCAGCCCTGCCGCCGCCTCTGCCGCACCGAACGCCCCCGCGGACACGACCAACGCAAGCACGGCGAGCAGGGCCGCGCCACCCGTCGCGGTCAGCAAGCGATTCTCGGTCCAGGTGCGGACCAGGGAGCTCCGGACATCGGTCAGGTCGAGGGCGGCGAAGGTCGGTCGCCAATCGGCTGCGGGCGCCGTCGATCCGGCGCGCTGGACGCCGACCGCGACCAGTCGACCGTAGTAGAGGAGTGGGCCCAGCGTCCCGACCAGGACGATCACGGCAAGCGGCCCATCGAGCACGATGTCCACGAGTCGACCGCGCGCTTCGGCCGCGGCCAGGCCCGGCAGCCCGATGCTCGCGACGATCACCACCCCCAGCACGGCGGCCAGGCCCGGCGAGCTGAGGACCCATCCGCGGAGTGACGGTACCCGTCCCGTACCGAACCACGCCCGGGTCGCCGCGGCCCACGCCGCGAACGCGCTTCGGCTCGCGACGAACGCCAGGATCCAGGTCCGCGCCGGCGCCCAGGCGGCGGGGTCGAGGGCCGCGATCGCGAGGAGTACGACCCCAGCATCACCCACGATCGCATAGCCGACGATGTGCTCGATGTCGTCCTGGATGAACGCCGCGATGGCGGCCAGGATGATCGAGGCGATGGCCACGCCCAACACGACCGCGCGCACCGAGCCGAGATCGAGGAGCAAGGGAGCGACCGACGCATCGGCCCATGCCAGGGCGACGATCGCGAGCGTGGCCGGCGCCAATGCCGTCACGAGTGGCAGCGTGGTCTCTGGCACCGTGTCGGTGAGTCGCGCGGCCCAGGCGTGGAGCGGGATGGCGCCGAAGCGCATGGCCACCGCCAGCGCGAACGCGAGGTAGGCCAGCCCGAACACGATCGGCTGGGCCGCGAGCTGCGAGAGATCGCGCCCGATCCAGGCCGTGGCCGCGATGGCCATCGTCCCCGCCACGGCAGTCGCCCGCAGGACACGCGTTCCGATGGTCGCGCCGAGCCGCCCACCGATCGGGGCGAGCGCGACCAGCGCCCCGAAGGCGCCGCCGGCGGTCGCCGCGAGGACCGCGACCCGGGCGTCGGGGACGGACAAGGCAAGGGCGGAGGTCGCGAGGATGCCCAGCGCAGCAGCCGGCGCATCGCGCCGGCTCGTCGTCGCCTCGCCGACGACCGCCAGCAGCAGCGCGACCAGCGATCCGATGACCAGGAAGATCCGCACGTAGTCCGTCGTGGCGATGCCGCTGCTGCCGATGACGATGGCCTGGTTCGGCCGGATCAGCAGGGCGGTGACGACGGCCAGCATGAGCGCGGCGACGCCGATCCCCGACGCCAGTCGGTCACGACCCCGCAGGAGGAGCGCGGCGATCGCCCCGAGCCCGGTGACCAGCAGGAACGGAAGCAGGCTCATGGATCGGTCGTGATCAGCCTGGGTCCAGCGGGTGGGCGTCCGGTTCGTGGTGGCGTCGAGGTCGATCGAGGCTGAACGCGAACCCGCCGGGCCCGTCGGCGCGGGCGGTCGCGGCAAGCGCGGCCAGCGTTCCGGCCAGGACGACGATGGCCCCGGCCGTGATGAGCTGTTCGAGGTCGCCCGGTGTCCCGCCGAGCGCGGAGCGAACGATCAGTCCGGCATCGATCAGGAGCAGCGATCCGAGGCCCAGTCGCAGGACGTCCCGGCCGGTAAGCGCCGCACTCAGGCCGACCGCGGCAAGGGCGAATCCCGTGGCGCTGGCGAGGCTCGGTCCGAGGGCCGGGGCCCCGAGGCCGTGGGCGGCGAAACCGACCACGAACGCAGCCGCCGCCACGAGCACGTCGGCGGGCCAACCGATCCGCGACCCCTCGGTCGAGGCGCCGGGCAGGCCCGGTCGACCGGTTCTCGGTCGATCGCGGGTGACGACCCAGAGCAGGTAGGCGGCCAGGATCGCGGCGACGGTCCGGGCGGCCAGGCCGGCGGCCGCCGGGACGGGTTCCGCCATGACCGGCGTGCCGATCAGCACGACCGCGAGTCCGAGCACGGTCGATCTCGCATCGTGGGCGGCCACCGTGACGACGGCCGCGGCGACGATCGCGAGAGCGATCCCGGCCAGGACCGGGTTCATCGGTGGAACCCGGGTCCGGTCATGGCGCGGCTGGGGAGGCGGATGGCGACGCGGCAGGCGTGCCCGACGCCACGGAATAGCGGGGCGTCTGCAGGATCCCGAACGTGCCGATGGGCCAGTAGCGCAGCCAGGCACGACCGATGACCCGGTCGATGGGCACGGGCCCGAACGTCCGCGAGTCCGCCGAGTTCTGCCGGTGATCGCCCATGAGGAAGAGCTCGCCCGCGGGCACGGTCCACGACGCCTGCTCGAGCGGGGCCGTCGTCAGCTGGGGTGTACCTCCCGGAACATCCGCGTAGAGATACGGCTCCTCGAGGGCGGTGCCGTTGACGTAGACGAGGCCATCGTCGCGGATCTCGACCTTGTCGCCGGGCTCACCGATCACCCGCTTGATGAACGGCGTTCCGCCGTCAGCCCAGTTGGCGGGTGGTTCGAAGACCACGATGTCGCCCCGGTTGTAGGGATCGAACCGCGGAGTCAGCTTGTCGACCAGCACGTATTGCTCCGGCTCCAGGGTCCGTTGCATCGATTGCTGCTGGACCTTGTACGGCTGAGCGATGAAGTTCTGGATGACGACGAAGATCAGGAGCGTCAAGACGAGCGTCTCGACGATCTCGAAGAGACACCCGAGCGCTGGTCGTTGACTCACAAGTCCGGCAGTATAGGGGGGCGGGCCGGAAGGCCCGCCGTTGCCGCGCGACGGCCCCGGCCCGGACCTGCATATCCGCCGTTGCCGCGCGAGTTTGACCCGCCGAAGAGCCGCTTGTTACACTCGCCGCCGGCCTGAAAGGTCCCACCCAGCGGTGCATGCCGACGGGACCTCGCGGCATCTCCCGAGGACATCGTCCCCGACGGCGCATGCGTTCCGTGCCACGGATGGTCCCTCGGCCCAGACTTCCCATGGAGGACCGGATCACCCTGATGGATGCCAGTGCGCTCCAGCTGATCATCCCTGTCGCGGGCATCGCGGCAGTGCTGTTCGCTCTGTACCTCGCTCGCGACGTCCTGTCGCGCGACACCGGCACCCCGGAGATGCAGGCGGTCGCCGGCACGATCCGGGAAGGCGCCGACGCCTTCGTGAAGCGTCAGTACACGACCATCGCGCTCCTGGCCCTCGGCGGTGCCGTGGTCATCGGCGTCGTCATCGGGCTGGTCGAGACCAAGGACGTCGCCGACGTTCCCGACCTCGCCGGGTTCCCGATCGGGGTCATGACGGCGATCGCGTTCCTGGTCGGCGCCGCGTGCTCGATGGCCTCGGGCATCATCGGCATGTTCATCAGTGTCCGATCGAACGTCCGGACGGCGTCGGCCGCCCGACGCTCGCTGGTCGAGGCGGTCCAGGTGGCGATGCGTGGCGGGGCCGTGTCCGGGTTCCTCGTGGTCGCCCTGTCGCTCCTCGGCGTGTGGGGCATCTTCACCCTGTATCGACTGCTGATCGGCGGGGTCACCGTCGACAAGGCACCGTTCCTGATCGTCGGGTTCGGCTTCGGGGCCTCGTTCGTAGCGCTGTTCGCCCAGCTCGGCGGCGGCATCTACACCAAGGCCGCCGACGTCGGCTCGGACCTCGTCGGCAAGGTCGAGGCGGGCATCCCCGAGGACGATCCCCGCAACGCGGGCGTCATCGCGGACCTCGTGGGCGACAACGTGGGCGACTGCGCCGGCCGTGGCGCCGACCTCTTCGAGTCGACCGCCGCCGAGAACATCGGCGCGATGATCCTGGGTGTCGCGGCCTTCGCGATCGCCCAGACCGCTGGATGGCCCCACCCCGAAGCCTGGATCTTCTTCCCCCTCGTGGTCCGCGCGTTCGGCCTGCTGGCCACGATCGTCGCGATGTTCTTCGTCCGCGGCAAGGAGACCGAGGACCCGATGAACATCCTGAATCGGGGCTACTGGGTGACGACGCTGCTGTCGGTCGTCGGGCTGGCCATCACGACCTACGTGATGATGCAGACCAACGGCGCGACGGGACAGACGTTCGGTCTGCCCGTGTGGGTGTATTTCTTCTTCTGCGGCATCGTCGGGCTCGCGACCTCGGTCGTCTTCGTCTACATCACCCAGTACTACACCGCGGGTTCCTATCGCCCGGTCCGTGAGATCGCCGAAGCGTCGAGGACCGGCCCGGCCACGAACATCATCAGTGGCACGGCGGTCGGGTTCGAGACGACGTTCGTGACCGCGATCACCATCGGCCTCGCCCTCATCGCCTCGCACTGGCTCGGCCAGCAGGCGCATCTGGTCAACCCGGATGGCCACGACGTCGGTGGCATCTTCGGGACGGCCGTCGCCACGATGGGCATGCTGATGACCACGGCCTACATCCTGGCCATGGACACCTTCGGGCCGATCACCGACAACGCCGGTGGCGTCGCCGAGTTCAGCCGGTCCGAAGCTCACACCCGCGAGATCACCGACCGGCTCGATGCGGTCGGCAACACCACCAAGGCCCTGACCAAGGGCTACGCCATCGCCTCGGCCTCGCTGGCCGCCTTCCTGCTGTTCAGCGCCTACATCGACAAGGTGAACCTGATCCAGAAGAACCGTGGGGGCGAACTCCTCACCGCGGTCAACCTGGCCGATGTCAACGTGTTCGTCGCGGCGCTGATCGGGGCGATGCTCGCCTACTTCTTCAGCTCGCTCGCGATCCGCGCGGTCGGCAAGACCGCGCAGTCGATCATCGTCGAGGTCCGCCGGCAGTTCCGGGAGATGCCGGGGATCATGGATTACACGCAGCGCCCGGACTACGCCCGGGTCGTGGACATCACCACCCGTGCCGCGTTGCGCGAGATGGTCGCCCCGGGCCTCGTCGCGGTGGCGACGCCGATCATCGTCGGGCTGTTGCTCGGCTACCAGGCCGTCGCCGGCCTGCTGATGGTCGGCACGATCGCCGGCGTCATGCTGGCGACAACCCTCAACAACGGTGGTGGCGCCTGGGACAACGCCAAGAAGTACATCGAGTCGGGCAACCTGAAGGACGCTGACGGCAAGGTCCTCGGCAAGAAGACGGACGCCCACGCGGCGGCCGTCGTCGGTGATACGGTCGGCGATCCGTTCAAGGACACGGCCGGCCCGTCGCTTCACGTCCTGGTGAAGCTGTTGGCCACGATCACGCTCGTCCTCGCCCCACTCTTCATCCGCTAACCCCTGTCTGCGAACGTCGCGCATGGTGTGTCGCGCGGAAGGAGCCGTCGAGCACGGATCGCGAGCGCACATGAACGTGCGTGAGCGACCGCGGGGAGACGGCGACCCAGCGCGCGGCCGCCAGGCGCGACTGCCCGTCTGATGGACCCGATCGTCCAGGCACTCGTGATGGGGATCGTGCAGGGCCTCACCGAGTTCCTGCCGGTCTCGTCGTCGGGACACCTGATCGTTGTCCCGTTCCTCGCGGGATGGGACGACGCGTTCATCCGGTCGCTGGCGTTCAGCGTGATGCTCCACATGGGGACGCTGCTGGCGCTGCTCGTCTACTTCCGCGCCGAGTGGATCCGGCTCGTGCCGGCCGCCCTCGCGACGATCCGGGATCGCTCGCTGCAGGGCGACGAAGATCGGCGTCTGGCCTGGCTGCTCATCGCCTCCACGATCCCGGCGGCCATCGCCGGTGTCGTCCTCAACGACCTGATCGAGACGTCCTTCCGGCAGGTCGAGCTCGTGGCCCTGACGCTCATCGTCGGCGGGATCATCCTCGCGCTAGCCGACCGGTTCGGTGCCAAGTCGCGGACGATCGAGGACGTGACGTTCCCGATCGCGATCGGCATCGGCGTCGCTCAGGCCCTGGCGCTCGTCCCGGGCATCAGTCGGTCCGGGATCTCGATCTCGGCAGCCCGGATGGTCGGCATGGACCGCGGGTCGGCGGCGCGGTTCGCGTTCCTGATGGCCACGCCCATCACCGCCGGCGCCGGCCTGTTCGAGATTCGCAAGCTCATCGTCGGGGAGGGCGGCGTCGACGTGTCGATCGCGCCGCTCGTCGTGGGTTTCGCCGCGGCCGCCATCTCGGGCATGGTCGCCATCCACTTCATGCTCAGCTTCCTGCGCCGCCAGTCACTCGACGTGTTCGTCCTGTATCGGTTCGCACTCGCCGCGGTCGTGCTCATCATCTGGCTGACGCGCTGAGCGTCGTCCGATGGAAGTCATGAAACAGCTGCGCCAGCGGGCGATCCGCGACCTGGTCGAGCAGCGTCCGCTGCGGACCCAGCAGGAGCTTGCCGGCGCCCTTCGAGAGCGGGGTTTCCGGACGACCCAGGCGACGATCAGCCGCGACGTTGCCGAGCTCGGGCTGATCAAGGTCGCACGCGAGGGAACCGCTGCGTACGCCCTGCCGCCCCGCCTGATCGAGGCCGAGACGTCCGGCGAGGATCGGCTGCGCAAGCTCCTGTCCGACCTGCCCCTCGAGATCCACGAGGCCGGCCTGCTGCTGGTGCTGCGGACGCTCCCTGGCTCCGCGCATGCGATCGCTGCGGCCCTCGACCGCGCCCGCTGGCCGGAAGTCGCCGGATCGATCGCCGGTGACGACACGCTGTTCGTCGCATTGCCGGACCGCGGCTCCTTGCGCCGGGTGAAGCGCCGATTGATCCGCTTGACCGAGCCGCCGGCTCCCTGAACGATGCAGCGCCACGATGGCCGCGTGATACGGTCGAACGACCGGTTCGGTCGGAGGGACACGACGTGGACGAGGATCTTCGGTCGGCGGTCGACGGGCTGATCGCCCGGGGTGGTCGGGTCGTCGTGCGCTCCGGTGATCCCGAGGACCGGTCCGCGTCAGCAGTGACGCTCGACCAGCCGGGTGCCCGGTTCGGCATCCTCGAGATCTACGGCCGGGTGGCCCTCGATGGCGCAGATCGCGACCGGGCCCAGTCGCTGACCCAGATCGGATGGGCCGATCCCCATGTCACCAGTCGCGGCGGTCGCGAGATCAGGATCCGCCCTGCCGGCGTCGACGGGGAGGCGCTCATACTCGCCCGGACCTGGCGCGTCCCGCCGGCGCTCGCATCGGAGATCGTCGCGGACGTGCGGGTTGCCATCGGGACCATCGGCGCAGTCGAGGCGACTCCGCTGGCGGCTCGGTCCGCGCCCAGCGACCGCCCGGCCGTCACGGGGACGTCCGACGTCCCGCTCCGCGCCGAGATCGACCAGGCGTTCGACCGGTCGAGCGGTTCATCGGACCCGGCCCGGATGCGGGGCCGCTCCGTGCCGGCGCCGTTGCGGGCCCTGACCCTCGTCGTCCTGACCGTCATCGTCGCCGTCGGCTGGACCGCCATCATCCGCGACACGGGGCGATCGTCGGCCGCCAGGTCCGGTCCTCCGGCATCCGCGGGGGCGCTGACGGACGGCTCCGAGGCCACTCCGTCGACCTCGGCGACCGTGTCATCCATCGTCCCTACTGACGTTCCGCCGTCGATCCAGGGCGGCCTGGCGGCGCAGGCGACCGATGCCTCCAGTCAGCGCGCCGGCTC
>DASSMQ010000063.1:0-2247 GCA_035688805.1 Candidatus Limnocylindrales bacterium | reverse complement strand
CCAGCCGTCGACCGCTCCGTTCGTCGGGGACATCGTCGCCCTTGCGAAGCGGAATCCGTACTTCCGCGAAGTCGTATCGACCGGCCCGCACGCCCAAGTCGTCGTGATGACGATCCCGCCGGGGGGCGAGATCGGCGAGGAGGTCCACGGCGACGTCGACCAGGTGCTCGTCGTCGTCGAGGGTGACGGCATCGCTGTCCTTGGCGGCCACCGGAGCGTCACGAGGCCCGACCACCTCGTGCACGTCCCCGCCGGCACGCGCCACAACATCGTCAACGAGGGTTCGGTCGACCTGAGGCTCTACACGGTCTACACGGCGCCGAAGCACGCCCCAGGGACCATCCACCGGACGAAGGCCGAGGCCGACGCGGAGGAAGTGCGCGACTGAATATCGGGTAGCCCAGGCCGTTCGCGGGATACCTGGGCACCAGCCGGCGCGGAGGGATCGATCGAGGCTCCGCCACCGATATCCCGAACTTGCTCCCAGCGCAGCTAGCGCGCCGCCGTCCCGACGCCGATCGGGCCCTACGTCGACACCTCCGGCAGATCCCGATCGCTGCGCGCCCTCGATCGTCCGGTCAAGCCCATGCTCCAAGCACGTGGCGCCTATGGGGTTAGTCCGACCGAGTCCAACATTCGACGTCAGCTCCTTCTGGCCTAGCACTGGACTTGATACCCGCGGGCTGCGGGTCATTCGATGCCGGTGAATCGATCCGGTCTCAGCGGGTATCCCTATGGCATGGAGGACTCGATGGCGATCCGAGGCAGCGAGCTCGTTCAAGCGGCTGCGCGGGGCGACGAAGCGGCCTTCACGGAGCTCGTCGCCCGCCATCATCGCGACTTGCTGCGGGTCGCCTATGTCATCTGCCGGGATGCGGCCCTGGCGGAGGACTCGGCCCAGGCCGCTTGGGCGATCGCCTGGCGGCGCATCGGTGACGTCAAGGATCCCGACCTGATCCGCGGCTGGCTCGTCGCCGTGGCGGCGAATGAGGCACGCCGGATCATGCGCTCGCGCCACCCCCACATTCGCGAATTGTCAGTCGCCGACATCGAGATGGAAGGGGTCCCTGACCTCCGGTCCGACCCCCTGGCTGACGGGATCGCCAAGGTCGACCTGCGCCGGGTCCTCGCGTCCCTCGACCCGACCGACCGGGCCCTGATCGCCCTGCGCTACATCGCCGAGTTGAGCTCGGACGAGATCGGGCGTGCACTCGGGATGTCGCCGTCGGGTGCCCGTGGCCGTCTCTCGCGCGTCCTGCTTCGGCTTCGTGGAGAACTTCGCGATGACTGACTTCGACCCATTCGAGCGGCGCTTCGCCGACGCCCTTCGTTCCGACGCCGACGTCAGCGTCGGTCCGTTCGATCCGGCATCCATCGCACGTGGCGCGATGCAGATCGGCCACACCAGACCGGGGCGGGCCGAGCGGGTGGCTCGGAGGATCGCGGTCGCGAACATGCGCACCCGTTTCGCTGCGGCCGCCGTCATCGCCGCTCTCGTGGTCGGTGGCGCACTCTCCATGACCAGGCAGAACCAGCCCGCGGTCGGCGGTCCGAGTCCGACGCCCGGGGCGAGCGTCAGCCCATCGGAGCAAGCCAGCCCATCGGCCGTCGCGAGCCCGACGGCCGTCCCGGCCGCGGTGCCCTCGTGGACCGCGACCGGGCGCATGGCGAGGCCCAGATCAGGTGGGCTCGCCGTGCAGCTGCTGGACGGGACGGTGCTGGTGGTGGGAGGCAACTCCAACGTCGCCGACCCGGCGGCCGAGCTGTATGACCCCAGGACGGGTGGATGGACCGCCACGGGGCCGATGGTCACACCACGCATGCAGTTCACGGCCACGCGCCTCCGGGATGGTCGTGTGCTGGTTGCGACCGGCGCCGCCGACAGTGGTGTCCTGGCCGCCGCGGAGCTGTACGACCCGGACACGAGGGAGTGGACGGCCACCGGTCCGATGCAGACAGCACGCTACGACGCGACCGCCTCCATGCTGCCCGATGGCAGGGTCCTCGTGGCGGGCGGAACCATCGTCAGCCATTACTTCAATCCCTCGGTCTCCTCCGCCGAGCTGTATGACCCGGCGACCGGGTCTTGGATGCGGACGGGCAGCATGCAGATCGCGCGCAGCGGACATACCGCGATCCTGCTGCCCAGCGGCAACGTCATCGTCCTGGGCGGCTGGAATCTGAACGACACGCTGTCGTACCCTCTCTCCTCAGCGGAGTTGTACGACTCGGCGACCGGTACGTGGG
>DASSMQ010000062.1:0-7764 GCA_035688805.1 Candidatus Limnocylindrales bacterium | reverse complement strand
CAGCGGGCTGATGCTCGTCGTCGAGAAGTTCCCGGATGCCGACACGATCGACGTGACGCACGGCGTCGAGAAGGCCCTTGCCGCCCTGGCCCCGGGACTCACCGGGATCACGGTCGACACCCACGTCTTCCGGCCGGCGACGTTCATCGAGGAAGCCTTCGGCAACGTGTCGATGGCGCTGCTCGCGGCGCTGCTCCTCGCGGCGCTCGCCCTGTTCGCCTTCCTGCGCGGGTGGCGGCCGGCGCTCATCGCGCTGGTCTCGGTGCTGCTCTCGCTGGCCGCTGCGATCGTCGTCCTGTACGTCGCGGGCGCGACCGCGAACGCCGTCGCGCTGGCGGGACTCATGATCGCCGCGTTGGTCGTCATCGACGACACCATCGTGGGTGTCGAGGCGGTCGCGCGGCGCCTGCGCCAACCACGGGAGGCCGACGCGGGTCGGTCGGTGCGGGCGATCCTGATCGAGTCGTTCACGGAGTCGCGCGGCCCGGCCTTCACCACCTGGTTCATCGTCGGGCTGGCGGTCGTGCCGCTCTTCCTGCTGTCCGGTGTGGCCGGCTCGTTCCTGCCGCCCATGCTCCTGACCTACCTCGCGGCGAGCCTGATCGGGATGCTCGTCGCGCTGACGGTCACGCCTGCCCTGGCCTCGCTGCTCCTGTCCGAGACCCAGCGGCCGCAACGGGTCATCGCGGCGTCGCGACGACTCACCGGCAGCTACCGCTCGGCGCTGACGGCCGTGCTGGGACGCAGCCGGACCATCTTCAGCGCCGCCGCGGTCGTGACCGTCGTCGTGATCGGCCTGGCCGGCCTCACGATCGCCGCGCAGGCAGATCGCGCGTTCATGCCCCAGTTCAAGGAGCGCGACCTGCTCGTCGCGGTCAACGCCGCTCCGGGCACCTCGGCCGGCGAGCTCCAGCGAGTCGCCGCACGGGCGGCGACCGAGCTCCGGACCGTGCCGGGCGTGAAGGGCGTCGGCGGCCATGTCGGCCGTGCCGTCGCCTCGGACCAGGTCGTCGGCACCGATTCTGGCGCCATCTGGATCAGCGTCGATCGATCCGCCGATTACGACGCGACGCGTGCCGCGATCGAGGGGGTCATCGCCGGCTACCCGGGCCTGGCCCTCCGCCTCGGGACGTACACCAACGACCGCATCGAGCGCGTCCTCGACGCTCCGCAGCGCGACGTGGTCGTCCGGGTCTACGGACAGGACCAGGCGGTCATCCGGCAGAAGGCGGCGGAGGTCCAGACCGCATTGGGCCGCGTGAACGGCCTCAGCGATATCGCGCTGTCCGCCCAGACCGAAGAGGCGACGCTCCAGCTGGAGGTCGATCTCGCGGCCGCCGAGCGGCTCGGCCTCAAGCCGGGCGACGTCCGGCGGGCGACCACGACGCTGCTGTCCGGCCTCGAGGTGGGCCTCATCTTCGAGGAGCAGAAGGTCTTCCAGGTCATCGTCTGGGGCGATCCCAGCCTGCGCGACAGCCTGGAGACCATCCGCGCGCTGCCGATCCAGGCGGCGAACGGGACCTACGTGCCACTGTCCCAGGTCGCCAGCGTGACGATCGCCCCGGCGCCGTCGGTGATCCAGCGCGAGGGCGTGTTCCGCTACGTCGATGTCGGCGCGAGCGTCGGCGGCCGAGATCTCGGTGGCGTCCTGGCGGACGTCGACGCCGCGGTGGCGAGCATCGACTTCCCGTTCGAATACCGAGCCGAGGTCCTCGGGAGCGCCCTCCAACGGCAGGACCTGCTGATCCGCCTTGCGGCCGTCCTGGTCGGCGTCCTGATCGGCGTACTGCTGCTCTTCCAGGCGGCCTTCGGGAGCTGGCGCCGGGCAGCCGCCCTGCTCGTCACCTTGCCGGCAGCCCTGCTCGGCGTCATGGCCGGCGCCTGGTTGCTGGGCGGCGCGCTGTCGATCGGGGTGATCGCCGGCCTGCTGGTGGTCCTGACCTTCGCCGTCCGCCACGGGATCCTGATGGTCGACCACTACCAGGCCCTGGAACGCGAACCCGGCGCCGCGTTCGATCCGGAGCTGATCGTCGATGGCGCGCAGAGCCGACTGACGTCGGTCTTGACGGCGGCCGCGGTGATCGCGCTGACGGTGCTCCCGCTGATCGTCCTTGGCGGGGTCGCCGGCCTCGAGATCCTGCGCCCGATGGCGGTCGTCGTGTTCGGCGGCATCGTGACATCGACGATCTTCGCCCTGTTCGTCGTCCCGGTCGTGATCTTCGGGACCGGCCCCAGTCCGGAACCAGAGCCGGAGAGCCAGCCCCAGGTCGAGCAGCCCAGCCTGAGCCCGGCCTGATGACCGGCCCCATCCACCCACGGATCCAGTCCGGTCGAGCTACGAGGAGTCGAGCCATGACGCGCCGCGGTGCCTGGACGATCGCCGCCCTGGTCGTCCTGTCCATGACGGTCGCCGCCTGCGGGTCGCCCGCCAGCAAGCCGGCAGCGGAAGCCGCCGTGACCGTCGACAAGATCGAGGGCAGCGAACTCAAGAAGCTGACCCTGTCCGAGCACGCCGCCCAGCGGCTGGGCATCGACACGGCCGCGGTGACGGCCGCCGGCGGATCGATGACCGTGCCCTACTCGGCGATCCTGTATGACAAGAAGGGCGCGACCTGGGCCTACACCAACCCGGAAGGGCTCGTCTTCGTGCGGGCCGAGGTCACGGTCGACCATGTCGCCCAGGGCACTGCCTACCTGGACGCCGGACCGGATGCCGGGACGAAGGTCGTCACCGTCGGCGCCGCCGAGCTGTGGGGTGTCGAGACCGGCGTCGGCGGCGGGCACTGAGCACCGACGTCCAAGGATCCTGAGGCGAGGGGTATCGACCGATGATGCGCGCGATCGTCCGATCGAGCCTGCGCTACCGCTATCTCGTGCTGGCGGCGGCGGCGGCGATGATGGCGCTCGGGCTGTTCCGACTGCAGAACGTGCCAGTCGACGTCTTCCCCGAGTTCGCCCCGCCACGCGTCGAGATCCAGACGATCGCCATCGGCATGTCGACCACCGAGGTCGAGGAGCTCATCACCGTCCCGCTCGAGCAGGCCCTGGCCGGCGTCGAGGGCCTCGACGTGCTGCGCTCCAAGTCGGTGGAACAGCTGTCGTCGATCCTGCTCATCTTCAAGCCCGGCACCGACCTGCTCCACGCCCGCCAGCTGGTCGCTGAACGGATCCAGGTCGTGACCCCGTCCCTGCCGACGTGGGCCGCGCCGCCATTCATGCTCCAGCCGCTGTCCGCCACGAGCCGGGTCATGAAGATCGGCATCTCGTCGGACACGGTCGACCTGTTCGAGCTTTCGAAGACAGCCTACTGGAACATCCGCTCGCGCCTGCTCTCGGTGGAAGGCGTCGCCAACATCGCCATCTGGGGGGAGCGGCTCAACCAGTTCCAGGTCCAGGTCAAGCCGGACCAGATGGCCCGCTATGGGATCGCTCTCGACGACGTGATGGAGGCGACCGCGCGGTCGCTCGACGCCTCGCTGCTGATGTTCTCGACCGGCAACACGATCGGGACCGGTGGCTACGTGGACACGGCCAACCAGCGCCTGGTCATCCAGCACGTGCCGTCGGTCGTCACGCCGACCGCTCTCGACAACGTCACGCTGACCGCGAAGGATGGGCGCGAGGTCCGTCTGCCGGAGGTCGCCGACATCGTCCTCGACCACCAGCCGCTGTTCGGCGACGCCGTCATCAACGACGGCCCGGGGATCATGCTGATCGTCGAGAAGTTCCCGTGGGCGAACACGCTGGACGTGACCCGCGGCGTCGAGGCGGCCATCGACGAGATGCGGCCCGGCCTCCAGGACGTCGCCATCGACACGACGATCTTCCGCCCGGCGACGTTCATCGACGTCGCGCTCGAGAACCTGTCGCGGGCCCTGCTCATCGGTTCGATCCTCGTGTTCGCGATCCTCATCCTGTTCCTGTTCGACTGGCGGACCGCGTTGATCAGCCTGGTCGCGATCCCGCTGTCGCTGATGGCCGCGGCGCTCGTCCTCCAGCTGCGCGGCACGACCGTCAACACGATGGTCCTGGCCGGGATGGTCATCTCGGTCGGGGTGGTCGTCGACGACGCGATCATCGACATCGAGAACATCGTGCGGCGACTCCGCCAGAACCGCCTCGAGGGCACCGGACGGTCGACTGCCTCCATCGTCCTCGAGTCGTCGCTCGAGGTCCGGAGCGCGATCATCTACGCGACCCTCATCGATGTCGTCGCGATCACTCCGGTCTTCTTCATCCAGGGCCTGTCGGGGGCGTTCTTCCAGCCACTGGCCATCTCCTACGGCCTGGCCGTGCTCGCCTCCCTGTTCGTCGCCCTGACGGTCACCCCCGCGATGGCGTACCTGCTGCTGCGCAACGCCCATGTCGAACGGCGGTCATCGCCGGTCGCTCGGCGATTGCAGGAGGGCTACCAGCGGGCGCTGGCGAGGATCATCGGCTCGGCCCGCCCGGCCTTCGGGATGGTGGCCGGGATCAGCCTTGTCGGCATCGTGGTCGGGTCGCAGCTGGGCCAATCGCTGCTGCCCGACTTCAAGGAACGGGACTTCCTCATGCACTGGGTGACGGCGCCCGGGACCTCCCACGACGAGGAGGTGCGCATCTCCACGGCAGCGTGCATCGAGCTGCGCTCGATCCCCGGCGTCCAGAACTGCGGATCCCATATCGGCCAGGCGCTGCTCGCCGACGAGGTGGTCGGCATCGACTTCGGCGAGAACTGGATCTCGGTCTCGCCCGATGTCGACTACGCCAAGACGCATGACGCCATCCAGTCGGTGGTCGATGGCTACCCCGGCCTCCGGCGGGACGTCCAGACCTACCTCAAGGAGCGGATCCGCGAGGTCCTGACCGGGTCGAGTGACGCCATCGTCGTGCGCATCTTCGGGCCCGATCTCGACGTCCTCGACGCCAAGGCGAAGGAGCTCGAGGAGGCCATGAAGGCGATCCCGGGCACCAAGGACGTGCATCGCCAGCTCCAGACCCAGATCGCCCAGGTCCAGGTCGAGGTCGACCTCGCCAAGGCCCAGTCATACGGCATCAAGCCGGGAGACGTCCGGCGGGCGGCCTCGGTCATGTTGTCGAGCGAGGAGGTCGGCGACGTCTTCTTCGGCGGCGCTGCGTACGACGTCCACGTCTGGACCACGCCGTCGGTCCGCCAGAACCTGACCGACATCGAGCAGCTGCCGATCGACACGCCGGCGCGCGGCAAGGTGCCGCTCGGCGAGCTCGCCACAGTGAAGGTCGCACCGGCACCGAACAGCGTCACCCACGAGAACCTGACCCGGCGGATCGACGTCGACGCGAACGTGACGGGCCGTGACCTCGGCTCGGTCGTTCGGGACGTCCAGGCCGCAGTCGACAGGATCCAGTTCGACGAGGGCTACCACCCCGAGATGCTCGGGGAGTTCGCCGAGCGCCAGGCCGCCACGGATCGCCTGATGCTGTTCGCGCTGGCGGCGCTGGTGGGCATCTTCCTGCTCCTGCAGGCGTCGTTCAACGACACGCGCCTCGCCCTGCTCGCCTTCCTGACGCTGCCGTCCGCGCTGGTCGGCGGGATCCTCGCCGCGTGGGTGACCGGCGGGGTGCTGTCGCTCGGCTCGATCGTCGGGTTCTTCACGGTGCTCGGGATCGCGGCCCGCAACGGGATCATGATGATCAACCACTTCCAGCACCTCGAGCGCTTCGAGGGGGAGCCGTTCGGGCCGGGACTCGTCCTGCGCGGCGCCCGCGAGCGGCTGTCACCGATCCTCATGACGGCGCTGGCCACGGGCCTCGCGCTCGTCCCGCTGGCGATCGCCGGGGACCTGCCGGGTCACGAGATCGAGCACCCGATGGCGATCGTGATCCTGGGCGGCCTGGTGACCTCGACCCTCCTCAACCTGCTGATCGTGCCGTCGCTCTACCTGCGGTTCGGCAGGGGCCGAGTCACGCCGGCCACCACGGAGACCGCGCCGGTGCCGGTCAGCGCCTGATCGACCGCGGGTCGCGCACCCACCCCGACGGCTAGCGCGCTGCGTCAGCCCGGCGCTCGCCCCTGTCGGTCGAGTCGGTCGACGAGGTCGGCGAGCCACAGCGCGGGCGCGCCCGCGTGCTCGCCCATGTCCACAGGGTCGAGGCCATCCAACGCGCGCTGCCAGGCCGCGGCCTTGCCGACCCGCCCGAGATCCAGGGCGAGCGCGAGCGCCTCGTCCAGCCCGGATCGCGGCAGGACGTCGGTCCAGGCCTCGAGATAGGCGTCGCGAAGCCGTCGGAGTCCGGGCCCATCTGGATCGAGCTCCAGGCGATAGCCGACCGAGTTGAGGGTCGTCACCAGGACCCCGAACGGATGGGCGACGACCGCATCGCCCCAATCGAAGAACCGGATCTCGCCGTCGTCGACGAAGACGTTGCCTCCGTGCAGGTCGTCGTGCTGGATCGTGGCCGCGATCCCGGTCCGTGCCAGCTCGCTGGCCCGGGCCGCGACCCACGTGCCAAGCATCCGCAGGCGTGGCCGCGCCGCCTCGGCCTCTGCGCGCTCATCGGATGGGACCCTCGCCCAGACCGCATCGTCCGACACGAGCCGCTCGAACGTCCCGGGCAGCGCCTCGGGTCGACCATCCGGGACGCCCATGGCGAGCAGGTCGTCGGCCCGCCGCTCGACGGACCGCTGCAGCGCGGCGTGGTCGGCAAGGATCCGTTCCCAGGCGCCGAAGTCGGCATCACCCCGTCCGTCCGGTCTCGTCTGGCGAAGGGTCGAGCCGCCATCCTCGAGCAGCAACCACGACCGTCCCGGATCGGCCGCCAGGGGGGCCACGATGTGCCGGGTGCCCCACGCGGCGAAGGCCGGCAGGAGCTTGACTTCGTGGGCGGTGCCCGGCCCGGTGGCCTTGCACCAGGCCATGCCGCGGGAGGTCGGGATCCGGAAGACCGTCGACCACGGCCGGATATGGGGCTGCTCGATCTCTCCGGTGATCGACCGCCCCCGTTCGCGCAGCCGCTCGGTCGCCCAATCGATGAGCTCCAGCCGCCAGCGCGGGTCGATCCAGGCCTCGGTGCGAGACGTCATCTCGGGAAGAACTCGGCCATCGAGTCGGCCGCACAGGACAGCGCGAGGCAATCGAGTCCCCAGGCCGTCTGGACGGTGCGCAGCAAGGAGTAGTGGTCGTGCGGGGTCGACGAGCGGAACCCGGCGGGCGTCGTGGGCGAGGCCACGATCGTGGCGACCTGACCGCCGTGCCGGTCGCGGTCGGTGTGGTCCTCGTCGAAGGTGACGAACAGGGCACCGTCGGTCCTGAACGCGTCGCTCTCGAGGATCGCCGGCGCGAAACCGGACAGCCATCGGTCGGCCTGCGCCAGCGGACAGTCATGACCGTCGTGGCACAGGTTCGGAACGATGAAGGCGAAGTCGGTCTCGCCCGGCCGGAATGCCGTCAGGTCCTTGATCGAGGCGCACCGCTTCGGGTCGGTGCGGATGGCATCGAAACTGATCGCCGGTGCGTGCTTGCGGCGATACTCACCCACCCCGTCGCGGCCGCCGGACGCGCTGGCGCCCGTGAAGCAGCCGGGCGGGACGTTCTCCGCGTATTCCGCCCAGGTCCGACCGGACGCTTCGATCTGGTCGGCCACGCTCGGGGCCGCGATGTCGTGGTTGTCGTTGTCGTCCACACCCTGGGTCGAGCCACTGAACAGCGCGAGGTAGTTCGGCTGGGACGGCCGCGCGACCCCGTGGTATGCGTCGGCCAGACCGTACCGGCCGATGAGCTCGTGGAGATACGGCAGGTCGCCATC
>DASSMQ010000061.1:0-16204 GCA_035688805.1 Candidatus Limnocylindrales bacterium | reverse complement strand
GAATCGGCGTCCGTAGCCATCGACGAGGCTGGTGAAGGTCGCACCAGACCAACCGTCGTTGGGGAACTCGTGCTCCGGCAACAGGTCGAGGTCGAACGGAGCCAGCAGCTCGGCGAGGGTGTGGTCGCGCCAGTCCCCGGTCACGGGACCCCGTTCAGCACGGCGCCGGCACGTCGTCGGCGCCGTCCGGACCACCGTCGAGGTAGACCACGTGCGAATCGGGGCAGTTGCGTGTCAGGACCACGACCAGAGGGTCGACCGTGCTGGCGTTCTCCTCGACGTGGACCTCACCCGCCGGGATGTATACGAAGTCGCCGGAGCTGGCCATGATCTCGTGTTCCAAGCCGGTCGGGCCCCATGTGTAGCGGGCCGATCCGGCGACGATGTAGATCGACGTCTCGCAGTCACCGTGATGGTGGATCCGGGTCTTGTCCCCCGGCGCGGTCGAGACGATCGAGGAGTACAGCCGCACGGACCCGACCGTCGGACGCGAGATGGCGATCGAGCGCTCCATCCCGGGATGCTGCCCGATCGTCGTGTGCCGATCGCCCGGGGAGATGCGCGTCGCCATGGGCCGATGATAGGTCGCTACCATCGGCCGCGATGGCCCGCCCGCCGATGTCGCCGATGCCGAGGTTCCGGCTGTTCGATGGACCGTCGCCGCTGCATCCGTTGCCGCGACTCTCGGCGGCGCTGGGCGGTCGGGTCGAGGTGTGGGTCAAGCGCGAGGATCTCCTGCCGCTCGCGTTCGGCGGGAACAAGCTTCGGAACCTCGAGTTCCTGGTCGGGGCCGCCTTGGCGGAGGGCGCCGACACCCTGGTCACGAGCGGCCGGCGCTGGTCGAACCACGCCCGATTGACCGCTGCCGCCGGCGCGACGGCCGGTCTCGCGGTCCACCTCGTCCTGTCGGGCCCGCCGGTCGACCCGCCGGGCCCGGGTGTTCGACTGGCCCGGATGCTGGGCGCGACCGTGCACCAGCTGGCGACCGCCGATCGAGCGGAGCGCGACGACGAGGTGGCCCGGGTCGCCGCCGCGGTGTCGGCGGCCGGCGGCCGACCCTACGTGATCGGCGTCGGCGGATCGGGACCCATCGGCGCGTGGGGCCAGGTCCTCGCCGGCCGGGAACTCCTCGAACAGGCATCCGCCGTCGGCGTCACGGTCCACCGGATCGTGCTGCCCTCCGCCACGGGTGGCACCCAGGCGGGGCTCACGGTCGCGGTGCCGCCGACCATCCGGGTGACCGGCATCCTGGTCGCTCGGCCGGCCGTGGAGTTGCGGCCGATGATCGCCGCGACGATCGCGGATCTCGGCGGGATCGATCCCGTGCCCATCGAGGTCGACGGATCCCAGCTCGGGGAGGGCTACGGCCGGCCGACTGACGCGGCGCGCAGCGCCGCCGACCTGCTGGCGAGGAGCGAGGGCCTCCTGGTCGATCCGATCTATACCGCCAAGGCGCTCGCCGGACTCATCGCCGGTGTTCGGTCGGGCGCTTGGGACGGGGAGCTGGTCGTGTTCTGGCACGCCGGCGGCCTGCCCGGCCTGTTCGAGCCGATGGACTGAGCGCAGGACATGGAACGACCCCGGATCCTCGCCGGACCGGGGTCGTGGATGGGGTCGCCGGCGACCTACTGGACGGTCAGGGTCCCGGTCATGTTCGGATGGACCTCGCAGAAGAACGTGTAGCTGCCGGCGCCGAGCGCCGGGATCGCGTTCGAGACCTTGGCCCCGGTCACGATCTCCCCCTTGAACAGGGTGGCGCCCGAGCCGTCCTTGATGGCCAGGTTGTGCGGCGCCGAATCCTCGTTGTCGAGGACGATCTCCGTCGGCGTGCCCGCCTTGACGGTCAGGGCCTGGGTCTGGAAGGCCACGTCCTTGGCGACGATCACGTTGCCGGCCGAGGCCGGAGCCGACGCAGCGGGTCCGCCCGTTGCCGGAGCCTGGGTCGGGCTGCCGCCGCCGCAGGCGACGGCGATGAGGGCGAGGGCGGCGAGGCCGGTGGTCTGGATCAGGCGCTTCATGCGGGTTGGCTCCTCGTGCGGGCATCGAACGAGCCGCGTCGATCGGTGACGCGGCTCGTCCTGGATCGGTCGGCGAATGCGGGGACGATACGACGGATCCTAGGCGCCCGCTCCGGCGGCACCGCGGCTCCGGGCGACAAGGGCGCCGAGCGAGGCGAGCTCCCGCTTCACGACCGCGATCGGGTTGCCGTCCATCCGGACGAAATCGACCGCGACCGTGACGATGAGCGCGACTTCGATCGCCTTGGCGATGTAGGCGGTCGTGAAGTACGGTCCCTGGATGGCCCAGGCGATGATCGTCGTCAGCGCATAGCCGATCAGGCCGAGGCGGACGACCCAGCGGAACCGGACGGCCAGCGCGAGCGGGATGACCATGGCGACCGCGGCGGTCGCGTAGCCCAGCGCATTCAGCGTGAACAGAAGTCCACCCAGCGTCGAGTGGATGTAGCCGGTGGCGAGGGCGAGGCCGACGATCGCAGCGCGGATCACGACGTCGGAAGCACGGAACGGCGTTCGAGTGGCGAACATCTCGGTGTGGACCTCGTTTCGGGTGGCTGCCGGGCCGATGGCCGGTCTGATGGCTGCGATGGTCAGCGCCACGCCGTGGTCGTCGGACCCGGCAAAGGAAGCCGAACCCGGCCGACGCTCGCCGGCACCGGTGACCGCTGGACGTCCGCCCCGGATCCGGCCGAATGACGTAGACGACCTCGCCGAACGGCGATGCCCCACGCTCGGCGGCCCGGCGTATCCTCACGGCCCATGGCCGCCCCGTCACGCTCGTCACGCCGCGTCAGCCCACCCCCGGCGCTCGACCACGCCCCGCACGATCCCGACGGTGGCGCCGGTGGGATCCACCGACTGCTGATCCACGCGGTCGAGGAGGCGGCCCGCCTGCTGGTCGCCGATGGCGCGATGGTCTACCTCGCCGACGCGACGGGTCGCCTGCGGTTCGCCCACGACGCTGGCATCGAGTCGCCGGCGAGTCGCGAGTGGGTCAGGACCATCGAGCTGCCGCCCGGCGTCGGGATGTTCGGTCGAGCCGTCGCCGAGCGCGCGGTCGTCATCACCGACGACTACCCAGCCGACCGCTCGTTCCCGCACGCTGAGAGCCCGGACCGGGCGGTGCGGGACCTGGGGATCCGCTCGATGGTCGTGGCGCCGCTGCTCGCGGGCGAGGAGGTGTTCGGGGCGCTCGGCACCTTCTCCACACGCACCCATGCCTTCGACGATGCCCAGATCGCCCTGGTCCGCTCGCTGGCGGAGCACGCCGCGACCGCGATGGCCAATCTCCGGCTGATCGAGGAGCTGGACCAGTCGCGGGCCGAACTCGACCGATCGCGGAGCACGCTCGCCCGTCGGGCCGCGGCCGAGCAGGCCCTGCGCGAGATCGCGGCCCGGATCACCACGATGCGCGATCCCGCGGCGATCCTCCAGGCGGTGATCGAGCTCGCCAGCCGGCTGGTGGGTGGCGAAGGCGCCATCCTCGACCTGCTCGATCCGACCACGGGCAACCTGCGCTGGTCGTACGACGACGGGCTGGCTCGCTCGTTCACCCCGGACGAACGCGCCAATCTGTGGATCTCGGTCGGCGAAGGCGCGACCGGGCGGGCCGTGGCCGAGGACCGGGTCGTGGTCGCAGGTGAGGACCTGGCGTCGCTCTTTCCGCCCGGCCCCGAGAACACGATGTTCTACGAGCGGACGGGCTTCCAGTCGATGATCGCCGCACCGATCACCGGCGAACGCGGACCGCTCGGCGTCATCGAGGTCTATGCCGTCCGGCCGCATGCCTTCGACGAGACGGACGGCACCCTGATCAGGGCCCTCGCCGGGCAGGCCGCCATCGCCATCACCAACGCGCGCCTGATCACCGAGCTCGGGGAATCGCAGGCGGCCCTCGCCCGCACGGCGGACGCCGAGCGGACCCTGCGGGAGATCGCGGCCCGCGTCAGCGCGATGCGCGACAAGGACGACATCCTGCAGGCGGTCGTCGACGCGGCGACTCGGCTGCTGCGCTCGAGCGGCGCGATGATCGACCTCGTCGACCCAGAGAAGATGGTCGGGGTCTGGACCTATCGACACACCGATGAACGGCTGGTCGACAACCACCGCTTCCTGACGGAGGTTCGGCTCGAGCCAGATGCCGGCGTCTCCGGGATGGCCATCCGGACCGGCCACGTCGAGTGGTCGGGTGATTACCTCGGCGACGGGCGCTTCCAGCACACACCCGAGCGCGACGCGTTCGTCCGCGAGAGCGGCATCCGGTCGGTCATCGCCGCACCGCTGATGCGCGGCGGCCAGGCTCTTGGCGCGATCACCGTCTATTCCGACCGCCCGGATGGCTTCGACGATCAGGATGCGGCCGTGCTCGGCGGATTGGCCGACCAGGCGGCCGTGGCGATCGCCAACGTCCAGCTCATCGAGGCCCTCGAACGGTCGAGCGAGGAGCTCACGCGCCGGGCGGACGCCGAGCGCACCCTGCGCGGGATCGCGGCCCGGGTGTCGGCCATCCTCGACCCGACCGAGGTGCTCGATCGGATCGTCCACGAGGCGGCTCGGCTGCTCGACTCGGACGGGGCCCGGATCGACCTCTGGCACGACGAGACCCAGTCGCTGCAGTGGGCGTTCTCGGCGGGCGAAGCCATGAAGGACGTGCCGAATTGGGGCCGCGGCGCCGGGCTGAAGCCGGGTCAGGCCGTCGCCGGACTCGCGTTCGAGCGCCAGCAGCCGATGATGACCGAGGACTTCCTCACCGACGACCGATTCCAGACGACCCCCGAGATCGAGCGGTTCATCAAGCGGGTCGGCATCCGGGCGGTCATCGCGGTGCCGTTGACCGGTGAGGATGCCCGGCCGCTCGGGGTCCTCTCGGTGGTCTCGCGTTCACCCGGTGCGTACTCCGAGGTCGAGGTCGAGACCCTGTCGGCTCTGGCGACCCACGCTTCGATCGCGATCGGCAACGCCAATCTGATGGAGGCCCTGGCACGGTCGCAGGCCGACGTCGAGCGGCGGGCCGATGCCGAGCGCAGCCTGCGCCAGATCGCCGCTCGGATCACCGCGGTGCGCGAACCGGACGAGGTGCTCCAGGACGTCGTTGACGAGGCGCGCCGGCTGCTGCGCGCCGACGGTGCCGTCATCGACCAGTACGACCCCGAGCGCGAGACGCTCGTGTGGGCGTACGACTCAGGGGTGCCGCTCCCACAGCGCGAGGCCCTCCAATTGAACAGCCTGCCGCTGGGTGAGGGGGTCGCCGGCAAGGCCGTCGCCGAGCGCCGGGTGATCCATGTCGGCGACTACGGGGTCGGCGATTTCCGGCATAACGACCTGACCGACTCACTGGCCGACCTCGCCGGGGTCCGGGACCTCATCGCCGCGCCGATCATCGGCGAGGCCGGGCCGCTCGGCGCGATCGAGGTCCTGAGCCACGTCCCGAACAGCTTCGACGACCTCGACGCGGCCGTGCTCGGCGGACTGGCGGAACAGGCAGCGATCGCCATCACCAACGCGCGCCTGATCGAGGAACTGGAGCGTTCCAAGACCGCGCTTGCCCGCCGCGCAGACACCGAGCGGGCGCTGCGCGACATCACTGCGCGGATCGCCGCCCTGATCGACCCTGACGAGGTCCTCGAGCGGGTCGTGGAAGAGGCCAAGCGCCTGCTCGCGACCGACGGCGCCCATCTCACGCGGATGGCGCCCGGCGGCGGGTTCCTCATCCCGGTCGTGGTCGCCGGGGGCGCCGACACGGACCTCGGGGAGTGGCTGCTCGGCAAGCGCTTCCCGCTCGGCGGTGGCATCAACGGGCTGGCCGCTCAGCAGGGGACCGCGGTGTGGACGTCCGACTACCTGACCGACCCGCGGATCCCGCACGAGGCCGACGACCAGGACCTCGCGCAGCGGATGGACCTGGTCGGCATGGCGGCCGCACCGCTTCGAGCGCCCGGCGGGGAGGTCATGGGCACGCTCGCGATCTCGACCAGCGAGCCGCGCGCGTTCGAGCCCGATGACCTCGACCTGCTCCAGGGCCTGGCCGACCAGGCGGCCATCGCCCTGACCAATTCGAACCTCATCGCCCGGGTGACGCGGGAAGAGGCTCGCTTCCGCGGGATCGTCCAGACCACCCCGGACGTCATCTGGCGGGCCGATGCGGATGGGTTCTTCACGTTCATGGCCGACAGCGGCGAGGCGCTGTTCGGGTGGCCCACCGAGGAGATCATCGGCAAGCACTTCGCGTTCCTGACCGATCGCGACTCGATGCCGCGCGCCATCGAGCGCTACCTGCGGGTGGGGCGCGAACCGAACCTGGTCGAGCGCGTGCCGCTCATCCTCACCCGGCGCGACGGCGGCACCTTCGAGGCCGAGGTCACGACCACCGGCGTGTTCGAGGATGGCGAGTGGGTCGGGGCCCAGGGCACGGTCCGGGACGTGTCCGAGCGCTCACGGCTGGAGCGGGAGCTGCGAGCGTCGGAGGAGCGCTATCGCTACCTCGTCCAGAACGCGCCCGACCTGATCTGGTCGATGGGGCCGGATGCCCGTCTCACCTTCCTGTCCGATGCCGTGGAGCGCATGACGGGGTTCCGCGCGGACGAGCTCATCGGCCAGCACTTCGGGGTGCTCGTCCATGGATCGTCGCACGAGGTCGCCGAGCTCGACTGGACGGCGTCGATGGACGCGCCCTCACAGGAGGTCCGAGCGCGACTGAACCTGCGCCACCGTGACGGCTCGCCGGTCCCGGCCGAGTTCATCGCGATCGCCACCCTCGACGCGGATGGCCGGTTCGCCGGCGCCAACGGGTCGGTCCGCGACATGCGCGAACGTGACCGGCTCGAGCGCGACCTGCGTGCTTCCGAAGATCGGTATCGGAACCTTGCATCGTCGTCGCCTGACCTGGTGTTCGCCACCGACGCCGAGGGCCGCTACACGTTCCTCTCGGACCGCGCCACCACGATGCTCGGCTGGGACCGCGATGCCGCGGTCGGCCAGCCCTTCACCGCCTTCGTGGCTCCCGGCTGGGAGGAGGCCGGCCGCGCGAGCTACGACGCGGTCGTCCGGGAACCCGAACAGGTCCATTCCACGCGCATCGACTTCGTCACCGGCGATGGCTCGCCGATCGCGCTCGAGATCAACGTCCTGGGCAAGGTCGAGGACGGACAGCTGGTGGGCATCAACGGGGTCGCCCGCGACATCTCGGAGCGGCTCCGGCTCGAGCGCGAGCTCAGCAGTTCGGAGGAGCGCTACCGGTTCCTCGTCCAGAACTCGCCGGACATCGTCTTCTCGACCGACGCGGACGGTCGGTTCCTGTTCCTGTCGGATGCCATCGAACGCGTGACCGGGCATCCCTCGGCCGAGCTCATCGGGCAGCACTTCTCGGTCATCGTCGATCCGGCATCGATGCCGGTGGCGGCTGACCGCTGGACGGGACTCGTCGCGGACCCCTCGCGCGAGACGCAGGCTGACCTCACGCTCATCGCCCGCGATGGCCGGCAGGTGCCGGTCGACGTCCGTGCCAGCGGACGGGTCGAGGGCGGCACCTTCATGGGCATCCAGGGAGCGACCCGGGACGTGAGCGAGAAGGTGCGACTGGAGGGCGCCCTCCGGCGCCAGGCCGGCGAGCTGGCCGCCGGCGAGGAGCGGGCCCACCTGGCGCGCGAACTGCACGACTCGGTGACCCAGGCCCTGTTCTCGATGACGCTCGTTTCGCGCTCGGTCGAGATGCTGCTCGAGCGCGATCCGGCCGCGGCCCGCGAGCAGCTCGGCCAGCTACGCGAGCTCCAGCGCGAGGCGCTGGCCGAGATGCGCGCGTTGATCTTCGAGCTTCGCCCGGGCAACCTCGAGCAGGACGGCCTCGTCCGTGCGCTCAAGACCCATGCATCGGCGCTGCAGGGCCGGCTCGGATTGCCGATCGTCGTCGAGAGCGACGTTCCCGATCGCCTGCCACTCGCGGCTGAGGAGACGCTGTACCGGATCGCCCAGGAGGCGCTCCACAACGTGGTCAAGCACGCGGCCGCGCACCAGGTCCGCGTCGATGTCCGGCGGACCGATGGCGGCGTCCGGCTCCTGGTCGAGGACGACGGGAAGGGCTTCGATCCGGGGTCCGTGCCCGAAGGCCACCTGGGCCTGGCCGGGATGCGCGTCCGCGCCGACCGGGTCGGGGCCCGATTCACGTGCACGAGCCGGCCCGGGGCCGGCACGACCGTCGAGGTCACGATGGACGCCGACGCGCTCCACCGACTGGCCGAGTCGATCACGACGCGCGACGACGCACGCAGCGAGCCGGTCTCGATCCGCGACGTTTGACGTAGGTCGGCCGGGACGTTCGACACGGTCGGCCCCCCGGCGGCCGTCCCTTTCGGACGCCCGGCCGCGGCCGTCACCATCGATCCATGCCCGATCCACGTCCCCGGCACGACGGCCCTCTCCGCGTCCTGGTCGTCGATGCCGATGACCGTGTGCGGGAAAGCCTCTCCGGACTCCTCGTCATCGGCGGTCGCTGTGTCGTCGTGGGCAGTGCCGGTCAGCCCGGCCCCGCCCTCGACCTGGCGTTGGCGTGCCGACCCGACGTCGTCGTGGTCGATCCGCGCCTGCCCGAAGTGGACGGCGGGATGGCGTTCATCGCACGTCTCCGGACCCTGTCGCCCGACGTCCGCATCCTGGCGATGAGCTGGTCGGACACGCTCGAGGCTGCGGTCATCGAGAGCGGCGCTGACGGATTCGTGCGCAAGACCTTTCGTCCGACGGAACTGGTCGGCGCCGTCGTGGCCGCCGCGAGTGAGTCGGACGCGGCCTGACGGTCCGAGCGCCGCGCTTTGCTAGACTCGATGCCACCCCCGACCAGCCACGTTGCACCCGTCACGACCAGCGGTCCGACCGCGCCAGGAGTCCACGTGTCCGATCCCGCTCCGATCCGCGTCCTCATCGTGGATGACCACGCCGTCGTCCGGATGGGCCTCAAGATGTTCTTCGATCTGCAGTCCGATATCGAGGTCGTCGGCGAGGCCGCTGACGGCTCCGAGGGCGTGGCCATGGCCCGCCGGCTCGAGCCGGACGTCGTGCTGATGGATCTGCTGATGCCCAACATGGACGGCGTGACCGCGATCGGCCGGATCAAGGCGGAGCGCCCCGAGACCGAGATCGTGACGATGACCTCGTTCATCGAGGAGGAGAAGGTCACCTCCGCCCTCGAGGCCGGCGCATCTGGCTATGTCCTCAAGGACGCCGAAGCCGAGGAGGTGGCCGCTGCGGTCCGTGCCGCCTTCGCCGGCGAGGTCCATCTCGACCCCGCCGTGGCTCGGCTGCTCGCCCAGCGGATGCGAGCGAAGAAGTCGCCCGACGACGAGCTGGCTGAACCGTTGACCGAGCGCGAGAAGGACGTGCTGCGTCTGCTCGGGCAGGGGATGAGCAACAAGGAGATCGGCTCCGCGCTGTTCATCACCGAACGGACGGCCCGGACCTACGTCTCGAACATCCTGGGCAAGCTCGGGCTGGCATCCCGAACCCAGGCGGCGCTGTACGCCGTGGAGCACAAGCTCGTCGACGGGCCCAAGACCTAGTCAGTACTGGTCTCCGACGTACCGCCAGCCGAAGCCAGACCGAGCCGCCGAGCCGGGCGCGACCGATCCTTACTCGACCGCGATCACCCGGTACGCCACCGGCCCGCGCGGGGTCGTGACGGCCACGTCGGTCCCGGCGCTCGCGCCGATCAGCGCCTTGCCGACGGGCGATGCGATCGACAGCCGGCCGGCAGCCGGGTTCGCCTCCGCCGAGCCGACGAGCTCGTAGGTCATCTCGACACCGTCGACCTCGACGGTGACCCGTGACCCGATGTCGGCCCCGGCCCCGGCCGCCGGGATGTCGGCGATCACCGCGGTGCGCAGCCGCGCTTCGATCGCTTGGATGCGCCCTTCGAGGAACGACTGCTCCTCCCGTGCTGCCGCGTAATCCGCGTTCTCCTTCAGGTCACCGAGCTCCTTGGCGGCGCGGATGCGGCCGACGACTTCGGGCCGATGGACGGCGACGAGCTCGTCCAGCTCGGCTTGCAGGCGGTCGACCCCACCGGCGGTGAGCCGGTTGCCCGTCCCAGAACCGGTCGCCGGCGCGGCTCCTGCAGGCGTCGCGGAACGTGGAGCTGCCGCCGCAGCGTTCCCCGCCGCGCCCCGCGCAACCCGTGCCGTGCCGCTCGGCCGTCCCGTGACCGCGCCGGTCGTCGTGCGCGGACGCGTTCGACTCGGGGGTGGTTCGCCGCGGGCGCCCTCCGCATCCCCGTCAGGCAGCACGACGACCCGGGTCGGCGGTGGCGCGGGAACGGTCGATTCCGCCAGTAACGAGCCGGCCAGGCCCGTCGTTCGGCGCTCGCCGGTCGGTCGGCGAAGGACGGCGAACGGGAGAACGACCGCGTCCGGTCCGTGGGCCTCGATCTCGCTCGACGGGACTCCGGCGGCGAATGCGCTCAGCAGGGCGTCCTCGTACTCCTCGACCGCGTCGGTGGACGCCCACCACAATCGCGTCGTGGGCAGGACCCGGAGCGTGTGCAGCCAATGACCGCCGGCGTGCGGCCGCCGGTCGCCCAGCTCGGTCTGCTGCAGCGCGGCGATCCGTCCACCGACCGATGCCGTGGTGGCCCCCACGTAGAGCACGACCTGCGAGGGCAGCCAGAAGGTCGCCAGGCGGGCCGCCAGCGCCCGTGACGACGGCCGCAGCCCGTCCAGGGTCAGGCTCGGCACGCGCTCGATCCACTTGCCGACGCGGGTCAATTCGATCGGGGCGGTGGCCAGTGGCCCCGGTAGCTCGACCACGAAGACCCCAGGGCCCCGCGCCGGGACCGGTCGACCCCAGGGCATCGGCCCGTCGGGCATCAAGCCGACGTCGCGGAGGAGTCGGGCGGCAGTCAGTCCTTCGGCCATGACCTGATGGTAGCCGCGGTGACTCCGCGGTATGGTGCGCGCTGCATGGCCGCCTCGCGGGCACGTCGGGCGGGGGCCCGACGCGCCGTCCTCATCGCCTCGAGCGCCGCAGTCATCGCCGTCGCGACCCTTGCGCTTGGCCCCGCCCTCGCGCCGCCGAGCCGACAGGGACTGACGGGATCTGCGCCTGGATCCCCGACTGTGGCGAGCCCGTCCGTCGGCTCGTTCTCGTCCGGCCCGCTGGGCACAGGCACCAGCCTCGGCCCGAGTCCCAGTGGCAGTCGAGGTCCCGATCCCTCCGCGTCACCGGCGACGGCGCCCCTGCCGAACACACCCGGCTTCCCGGTCGTCGCGCCCCCGCCCGCCCAGACCATCCGCCTCGCGCCGGCGACCCGGTTGGCGCTCCAGGCCCGGCTCGACCAGCTCCGCAAGCGCTACGGCATCCCGGGCATCTCGGCGGCCGTCCTGCTGCCCGACGGCTCGATGTGGACGGGCGTCAGCGGCCTTGCCGATGTCGCTGCCGAGCGGCCGGTCACGCGCTCGACGACGTTCGCGATCGCGAGCGTCAGCAAGACGTTCACCTCGGCGCTCATCCTGGCCCTGGCCGGGGAGGGCCGGATCGACCTCGATGCGCCGGTCCGGCGCTACCTGCCCAAGTTGACCAAGGTCGGCCCGAAGATCCTCGTCCGTCAGCTGCTCGACCATACGAGCGGCTTGCGCGACTACTTCTTCCATCCGTCGATCGATCATCTGCTGCTGGCTCGACCCGATCGGCGCTGGACGGCTGCCGATGCGCTCCGCTATGTCGGAAAGCCCTATTTCGCGCCGGGCAAGGGCTGGCATTACTCGAACACCAACTACCTCGTCCTCGGCATGCTGGCCGAGGCGGTCGGCAAGGCGCCCCTGGCCGTGCAGATCCGGACCCGGTTCCTCCGGCCCCTGGACCTGACCGATACCTGGTTCCAGCCGACCGAGCGCGCACCGCGGGACATCGCCCATGGCTATCGGTTCACGGCGCCCGGGGCGAGCGCCAAGCCCATCGACCTGTCGGGGACCGGTCCGATCGAGCCGTTCACCTCGGTCGTCACCGCCGCCGGCGGGGCCGGCGGCTTCGCATCGACGCCAGCCGATCTGGTGCACTGGGCCCGTGCCTTGTATGGCGGCCGGCTCTTGCGGTCGGAGATGCTCGCCCAGCTGACGGACCTGCGGGCCACCGCCCCGTTCGATCCGACCGTCCCGTACGGCCTCGGTGTCCAGCTCGTCGTCATCGACGGCGTGCCGACCGAGGGGCATTCCGGTCGGCTCCTCGGGTTCCGGTCCGCGGTCCGCTACGTGCCGGATCGCGGCATCGCGATCTCCGTCCTGACCAACCAGAGCCGGAGCGACCCGGGGCCGATCGTCCGCGTGTTGCTGCGCACCGTGCTGACTGCGGACGCCGCACCATGCCGCTGTTTCGCGCGGCGCTGAGGCTACACGGCGCCGATCGACTCAAGCGACCCCGGACTTCTCGCGGTGGTCGGCGGTACCCAAAGCTCGGTTGCGCGCGGGGCCCGTCGGAGCCATGGTTGGCCAACGCTCGCGGGGGCAGCATGCCGTTCCAGGTCGACGCCTACACGACGGGGGGTGTGGCCAGCGGCGTGCTCGCGCGCGCCGGGCACCTCCGGGAGATCCTCGAGCAGGACCACGAGGTCACCCTCGAGCGCGTCCGCTGGCGGCCGATCGACGGCGAGTCGGTCGCAGCCGGGACCGTGACCCTGCCGATCGACGAGGTGCTCATCGCGACGTCCGATGACGATTCGACGGTCCCCGTCCACGCGACATGGCACGCCATCCGGGTCGAGCTCGGCCCCTACGTGGTGGAAGGCGACATGCCGACCCAGCCGGGGTTCGATCCCGGCCGCGCCCTGACCCGTCCGTCCGGCGAGTTCGTGCTCCTCCGCGACGTGCGACTCGGCCGGCGCGATCCCGACAGCGACGGGTCGACCCCCATCGAGACGGTGGCCATCGGTCACCACGCGCTGGTCAATCGATACGTCGTGGAGACGGTCGCCGCGGACCTCATGCTCGGGTTCTTCTTCCCGGGCGCCCACATGGCGCAGACGGACCTGGCACCGACGACCGGCGTCGAGACGACCGCCTAGCGGCTGCGTCCCCGGCCGGAGCCGACCCCCGCCCCGGTGCGCTGATGGACCGGCTTGCGGCGAACGTGATGCTCTCGCCCGACATGGGCATGCCCGGCCCGCATCCCGAGTGGGCGTGGCTCGGCCGACCGGTCCGGGATGAAGCCGTCCTCCACCGTCCAGGGGATGGCCCGCTTCAGCATCCGCTGGATCCCACGCAGCAGGTCGACCTCGTCGATACAGACCAGGCTGATCGCCTCACCCGTCGCCCCCGCCCGGCCCGTCCTGCCGATCCGGTGGATATAGTCCTGCGGATTCCACGGCAGCTCGAAGTTGACGACGACCGGCAGGTCCTCGATATCGAGGCCACGCGCGGCGACGTCGGTCGCGACCAGGACGCGGATCTCCCCGGACTTGAACCCGTCGAGTGCCCGGGTGCGTTCCGGCTGGGAGCGGTCGCTGTGGATGGCGACGGCATCGATGCCGTCACGGTCCAGACGCGAGGCAAGGCGCGATGCGGCCAACTTCGTTCGGGTGAAGACCAGGACCTGGTGGAGGTCCTGGGAGCGGATGAGGTGCCCCAGGAGCTGCTCCTTGCGGTCGCGGTCGACCGGGTAGACCAACTGGCGGACGGCCTCGGCAGCCGTGTTGCGAGGCATGACCTCGACCGTGGCCGGGTCGCGCAGGATGGTCGAAGACAGGCGCCGGATGTCGTCCGAGAAGGTAGCCGAGAACATCAGGTTCTGGCGTCGAGCCGGCAGCAGGGCGAGGATCCGCTGGATGTCAGGCAGGAAGCCCATATCGAGCATCCGGTCCGCCTCGTCGAGCACGAGGATCTCGACCTGGCCCAGGTTGGCGACCTTCTGTCCGACCAGGTCCAGGAGGCGCCCAGGCGTCGCGGTCAGGATCTCGATCCCGGCGCGCAGGGCCTTGATCTGCGGGTCCATGGGGATCCCGCCGTAGACGACCGTCGAGCGCAGCGGGACGCTTCGCCCGTAGGTCCGCATGCTCTCGTCGACTTGCATCGCGAGCTCGCGGGTCGGGACGAGGATCAGCGCCCGGACCGGGTGACGAGCGGGCGAGAACGAAGCGTTCGCGTGGGCGCGTAACCGATCGAGGATGGGCAGGCTGAAGGCAGCGGTCTTGCCGGTGCCCGTCTGAGCCGCGGCGAGCACGTCGCGACCGGCGAGGACGTGGGGGATGGCAGCGGCCTGGACGGGCGTCGGGGTGGTATAGCCCTCCTCGGACACGGTCTGGAGGAGATCGGCCGAGAGGCCGAGCGAGTCGAAGGTCAAGCGTTGGGCTCCTGGATGGGACATCGGCCGTCGCGACGCTCGCGGTTCGGCGGGAGCGCAACGGGGTCGCCGGCTCGTGCGCGCGATCACGAGGCCGCACGTCGGGCGCCCGGAGCATAGCCGAAATCCGCCCGGTACAGTCGGATCATGCGCGGCGGCGGCACCCCGGCGATCGACCTGCTGCGTCGAGCCGGCATCGATCATCGGATCCACCGGTACGACCCGCCAGAGCGGCACGGCCGCGAGCGGGACCAACGCCCCGACTACGGACACGACGCGGCGGCAAGCCTGGGCGTCGATCCGGCTCGGATGTTCAAGACACTGATCGTCACCGCCGACGGGAACCTGGCGGCGGCCATCGTCCCCGTTGACCGTCAGCTCGACCTGCGCGCGGTGGCGAGCATCCTCGACGCTCGATCCGCGGAGCTGGTCGACCCGGTCGTCGCGGCCCGGACGGCGGGGTCGCCGGTCGGTGGCATCAGCCCGCTCGGCATGCGGCGGGCGCTGCCGACCGTTGTCGATGCGAGTGCGACCGGCCACCCGACCGTGTTCGTGTCGGCCGGTCGTCGCGGGCTGCAGGTCGAGCTGGCGCCGGAGGCGCTGGTGCGCCTGAGCACCGCAAAGATCGCCCGGATCGCCCGGTCCTGGCCCTGACCGGACCTCTGACTGCAGACACGGGCGGCCGTCGCTGCCATACTCCCGGCCGACCCCCAGGTCAGCTCACCCCGAAGACAGGCTCAACAGAAGACTCGCCGCCCCCCACGGCAGGGATCCTGTCCTGTCGTCGAGTCCCGCACTCGACGGCCTCGGCCCGTCTCACCCGGGCCACCATCCGCTCGCGTCGACCACCAGTCACGTGGTCATCCGCGTGCCCGTTCCGCGCCTCGTCACCTCTGCCACGGCGGCACATCACTACCGTCATCGCGCCCCCGCGCGGTGTTCCGGCAGAGAGGAGGCAAGGATCTTGCCGGTTTCGACCCACGGCGCCCAGCGGGCGTCCCTGCAGCGGCCACGTCGCCTGGCCGTGTTCATGCTGATGGCCGCGCTCGTTGGGAGCCTCGGCGCGATGGCGACACCACAGGATGCGCACGCCGCCACCATGAAGGTCGTCATCGTGGTCGGACCGGTCGGCTCCAAGACGATCGAGTACCGCGACAGCGCTCGCTACTACGCCAGCATCGCGCGCAGCTACGGCGCGACCGTCATCGAGGTCTACAGCCCGAACGCCACCTGGACCAGGGTCCGGAACGCCGCGCAGGGCGCGAACCTGCTGATCTACCTCGGTCACGGCAATGGCTATCCCAGTCCCTATGGGTCCTTCCAGCGCTACTCGAAGGACGGGATGGGGCTGAACGCGACGCTGAACGACGGCAACTACAACACCAAGTACTGGGGCGAGTACTACATCGACCGCGACATCCAGATGGCGCCCAACGCGGTCGTGATCCTCAATCGACTGTGCTACGCCTCGGGCAACTCCGAATGGGGCTGGGCCAACCCGACGAAGTCGACCGCCATCCAGCGGGCCGACAATTACGGGGCCGGGTTCCTGCGTGCCGGGGCCAGGGCCGTGTTCGCTGAGGCGATCTACAACGTGGCCTACCAGATCCGGTCGCTGTTCACGTCCACCCGGAACATGAACCAGATCTTCATGGGCTCGCCGAGCGCATCGGACGTCCGCGACTTCTACTTCACCTCGTCACGGACGACCTGGGCTCGGGCGCACATGGATCCGCCTCAGGTCGGCAAGTACTGGCGTTCCGTCATCGGGGACTTGAACCTCACGGCTTCTCTGTGGCGATCCGGCGGCTGACCTGACCGCCGGTCCGCCCGCACCCTCATCGAGGCCCGGCCGTCGTGCCGGGCCTTGATGATTC
>DASSMQ010000060.1:0-7688 GCA_035688805.1 Candidatus Limnocylindrales bacterium | reverse complement strand
CCGCGGCCGGCATCATCGCCTCGATCACGATCGGCGGGCTGCTGGGCTTCTCGTCGCGGGTGACCCCTGATCCCGCGTCGGAGCCGTCCGGCCTGCCCGCCGCGAGTCGCTACCCGGGACCCGGGCAGACCGCCACGCTCGCTCCCCTGCCGAGTGACGTTCCGACCGTGTACCACGTCGCCAAGGGCGGGGCGGACAGCGCCGCTGGGTCGGAGGCCGACCCGTGGCGGACCATCCAGCACGCGGTCGACGTCGCGCCCCAGGGCAGCGCGATCCTCGTCCATGACGGGATGTTCAAGCCCTTCGCGATCACCCGGTCGGGGCTCACCGTGGCCGGTGCGCCGGGCGAGACGGCCGTCATCGCTGGCACGACCGGGACCCAGTACGTGATCCACATCGAGGGCGCCTCGAACGTGACGATCCGCGATCTCACTGTGCGCGGCGCGGACGTCACGTTCGGCTCGGGGATCCGGGTCGATGGCGGCTCGCGCGTCTCGGTCGTGCGCACGACCTTGCGCGACAACCGGAGCTTCGGGATCAAGGTCAAGGACTCGACCGACAGCCTCATCGTCGGCAACGACATCTTCAAGAACGAGACCGGCATCGAGCTGAGCGGCAAGGTCGACGGAGCGACCATCACCGACAACGCCATCCATGAGAACGACCGGATGGTGACCCCGACCCGAGGGGGCAACGCCGTCGTCTTCGCCACGACGACCGGCCCGATCGCGGTCACCGGCAACCGGCTGTGGGGCAATCGGGCGCGCCACCTGCACGACAAGGGCTACGACGGCGGCGCCTTCGAGGTCTATGCGTCGAGCGACCTGACGATCAGCGATAACGTGGTCTGGGACAACAATAACGTGATGGAAACAGGCACCGACGGGTCGGCGCCGTGTGATCGCATCGTGTTCACGAGGAACGTCGTGTACGGCGCCGGCAAGGTCCCCCACCAGACCGAGGGGATGATCCTCCGCTGCGCCAGTCACAGCACGGTGGCACAGAACACCTTCGATGGGCTCGACACGTATGCCTTCTACGTCGCGACGAAGCGTGACTTCGCCGGGTCGATCGTTGGCCTGCGCATCGAGAACAACATCGTGGTCCGGGGTCGGACCTACAGCCTCACCCGGGGCATCCCGCGATCGGTGGTCATCGACCACAACCTGTCGCGCCCGGGCGGCACCCGCGCCGATTACGGGAACTACCTGGCCTACGTCGAAGGCCGGGGCAACACGGACCTCCTGGGCGAGTTCCGTGCCTGGACCGGCTATGACCGCCACGGGCTGGTGGCCGACCCCCGTTTCGCCGACCAGCGTGCTCGCGACTACCACCTGCGGGCGGGTTCACCCGCGATCGATCGAGGGGCCGTCGTGGTCCGCGACGGGTACGACGGACGCGCCCCCGACCTGGGACGGTACGAGGTGTTGCGATGACCATCGGCTTCGGAAGTAGGGCGATGAACCTATGGACGCGTTGATTCCCCCACTGCAATCCTCGGGCCACATGTTCATCGAGACGTTCATCCAGATCGCCATCGTGCTCGGCCTGGTGGTCGTCGCGGCCCTCGTCCTGCGGGCCGGCGCGAACCGCTACTCCGACGCACGCAATATCGATCGCCTGTGCGAGCGCTACGGCTGCAGTCGCGAGGACGGTGCCCTCCTCTACCTGCGCTCGCGCGAAGTGGGCTTCGGGGCGGCATACCGCGAGATCTTCGGGACCCGGATCATCACCCCGAACGTGCGCCCGGCGCCGCGTCCGACCAACCAGGCCGCGACGAAGCACTCCGCCAACGACTGACGCCGGTCCGCCCACGGGCGGGTCCATCGTCGCCTGGTGCGCCGGAGCATCGGTTCGGGTCGCCCCGGCGGCCATCTCGCCGCGGACCTTGTACAGTCCCGGCCTATGACCTCGCCCGCCACGACCGGACCTTCGTTCTCGGTCGTCATCTGCGCCTACACCGAGGCCCGCTGGGATCAGCTCGTCGCCGCCGTCGAGTCCGTCCGCGGCCAGGACCCCGCTCCGTTCGAGATGATCCTCGTGAGCGATCACAACGAGCGGCTGCTTGCCCGCCTCATCGAACGGTTCCCAGATGCGACCGTCGTCGAGAACAGCGAGCGCCAGGGTCTGTCGGGGGCTCGCAACAGCGGGCTGCGCGAAGCCCACGGCGACGTCGTGGCGTTCCTCGACGACGACGCTCGGGCGCGGCCGGGCTGGCTACGCGAACTCGGAGCCGCCTACGCTGATCCGGCCGTCCTGGGCGCCGGTGGAGCGATCATCGCCGACTGGGAGCAGGGCCGGCCACGCTGGTTCCCCGACGAGTTCGATTGGGTGGTCGGCTGCACGTACCGCGGCATGCCCGTCACCGTGACGCCGGTGCGCAACGCGATCGGCTGCAACATGTCCTTCCGGCGCGAGGTGTTCGACGCGGTCGGCGGCTTCTCGCACGGTATCGGTCGGATCGGGACGCGCCCGTTGGGCGGCGAGGAGACGGAGCTGTCGATCCGGGCGCTCCGGCACTGGCCCGAGCGGCGGATCATGTACACCCCGAGCGCTGTGGTTGACCACGTCGCGCCCGCCGCCCGTGGCCGATTCGGCTACTTCCGGTCGCGCTGCTATGCCGAGGGCCTGTCGAAGGCCGCCATCGCCAAGCTGAGCGGCGCGTCGTCGGCCCTGGCGACGGAACGTGGCTACGCGGTCCGCGTGCTCGGCTCGGGCGTGCTGCTCGACCTCGTCGATCTGGTCCGGCGCCGAGACCCATGGGGCGTCGCACGCGCCGCGGCCATCGTCGCGGGTCTCGCGATCACCACCGTCGGCTACCTCGTGGGGACGGTGTCGGCCCGGCCGCTGGTGGGCGAGCCCGCCTCCTCGTGACCGCGCCCCGCGGCGTGGGAGTATTCGGGACGTGACCTCGACCGTCGCCCAAGCCATCATCGACGCGCTGCCGTTGACGCCAGGCCAGGCCCTCCTGGCGCCGGCCGGGGGGATCCTCGTCGCAGCCCTCATCGCTGTGCTGATGCTGCGGTTGCTGGTCCAGGTCGCCGCGGTGCGCTGGTCGAAACGGGTCGTGCGCATCCTCGACATCGCCGCGGCCCCACTGCTCGTCGGCCTGGTCGCGATCCTGTACGCGCGGTTCCAGGAGATCCTGCCGCTTGGCTGAGGCGATCGAGCGGGCCCCATCCGCGACGACGACGTCCCGATTCGACCTGCGCAGTCGGTTGTTGGCGATGGTCGGCGTGATGACCATCGTCGCGGCGGAATCGCTGACCCTTACGGGAGAGCTCGACGCCGCCGCTGCGGTCCACGTGGTCGCCGTCGCGCTCCTGCTCGCGGTCGGGGTCGCCGGCCCGAGCCCGGCCGTGCGTCGCCTGTCGATCGCGCTCGCGACCCTCCCGATCCTGCGGCTCTTGTCCATCGCCGTGCCCGCAGTCCTGATCCCGACGGCCGCCTGGTACGTCGAGATCGGCCTGCCCGCCCTGCTGGCCGTGCTGCTCGCTGCGCGGGCACTCGACCTGAGCCCACGCGACCTCGGGCTGCGGTCCATGCCGCTTCGCGACGTCCTGGCCCTCGGTGCCGCCGGGGCCGTCCTGGGACTGCCGGCCTATCTGATCTCGTCTCCCACGTCGCCGGTCGACCAGCCTGCCCCAGTGTCGGTCCTCACGTTCAGCGTCATCGTGATCGTCTTCGTGGCGCTGCTCGAGGAGTTGCTCCTGCGGGGCCTGATCCAGCACGTCGGCAGCGAGCTGTTCGCGCGCGCCGGCGTGCTCGTGAGCACGGCGGCGACCGCATTGCTCTATGCCGCCAGCCTCAACCTGCGGTATGTATTGTTCATGTCCCTGGTCGCGCTCCTGCTCGGCGTCACCGTCCGACGATTCGGCTCGCTGGCAGGCGCGATCGCCGCCCACGGAGGGCTGGTCATCGTCCAACTCGTCGTCCTGCCGATCCTGCTCACATGATCGGCCCTGCTCCGAGCGTCCCCGTGGATGACCAGCGGGCCCCCGTGGTTTCGGGCTGGTCGCTCGTCACTGCGCTGAGCCTCGCTGGCCTGACCCTGGCGGCAGCCGTCTCGCTGGTGGCCCCGGCGCCGCCGCTGACGAGCTGGATCCTGGGCATCTTCGTGTTCGTCGTACCCGGCGCGGCGATCATGCGGTTGACCAGGCTGCCGGATCGGATGTTGCTCGCCCTGACGTCGGTGGCCCTGAGCGTGGCGGTCGTCGGGCTGGTCACGGTCGTGCAGGCGTACCTCCATCTGTGGTCACCGACAGCAGCGACCGTCGTGGTGATCGTCGTCACCGCCGTCACGCTCGTGTTCGATCCTGCCTTCGAGCCGGTCCGGCGCACGGTCACCCGCACCCAGGCTGCCACCGGAGCCCCGACGCCGCCCGGATCACCGGTTCCAACCCGGTCCGCGCTGACCGCCGAGGAGCCGGTCCTCGACACCGTCCGGGGCAAGGCGCACGCGAGGCCGATGACGATCGGCGAACGGGTCGGTGCGCGCTCGACCTCGGGGATGTCCCTGGCCGATGGCGGTCGTCGACTCACCCGAGCGTGGTCGATCCCCGTCGTCCGACCCTATCCGGCACCCGTGGGCTCGGCGGCACCAGTGGCCTCCGCGGCGGCGGTAGGCTCGGCGCCGGGGGCGCCGAGCCGCGACGTCGAGACGATCGCGGCCGAGCCGGCCGCGTCGACCGTCCCGGTGGGCCCGCCCGTCCCGGAACCCGTCGAGGTCCCGTTCCACCTCGCCCCCCTGCCGCCACCGACCATCGTCGGACCACCAAGACCAGCCTGGCCGCCGGCCCCGGTCTGGCCACCGGTGCCGCGCGTCGCCGGGCCTGCGGCGGAGCCCGTGGCCGCGGGCGGCACGGCCACGACCGAGGAATCGGCACCGATCACCACCCCGGTGCGCCCGACGCGGATCCGGACCGCGAGCGCTCGGGCCGGCGGCGGCCGCACTCCGGCTGGAAAGGCATCGAAGGCGACCGCCGCGTCCTCGACCCCCGCCAAGAAATCGCGCGCGGCGAAATCCGAGGTCGACACGACGGCCCAGCGGAGGCCCACCGCGCCCGGACAGGCACCGAAGTCAACGGCGACGAAAGCGCGGCGCCCGTCCGTGGCGGCGCCGACGTCACCGAGCACCTCCGAGGCGGCGGCGAAGGCTCCGGCGTCGAAGCGTGTCGCGCCGACGTCGACCGCGTCGAAGCCCGCATCGAAGGCGGCCGCGCCGAAGCGGTCCGTCGCGAGTCCTTCCGCGTCGAAGCCCTCCGCGTCGAAGGCGACCGCGCCGAAGCGGTCCGTCGCGAGTCCGGCGTCGAAGCCTTCCGCGTCGAAGCCTTCCGCGTCGAAGCCCGCCGCGCCCAAGCCCACCACGTCGAAGCCCTCCGCGTCGAAGCGTGTCGCGTCGATGGCGACATCGCCTTCATACGCCCTGCCGAACGCTGGCGCGCGGCGGTCTCGGGCGAGAAAGGCTGGTGACAACACGCCGGCCCAGGCGACGGCCGCGATGCAGACGCCCGCCGCAGCATCGACTCTCCTCGCGACTGCCAGGACCGCCCGACCGTCAGGTCCAGCATCCCCGAAGAAGCCAGGACGCCGGGACGTAAGCGCACATGTCGCGGGCCCACCAGCGGCCCCGTTGGCGACCCGGCCTAGCGCCACCCAGACCGAGGCGGCGCCCGAGCCCATCCCCGCTCCTCCCACGGTCGCCGACGCCGTCCCTGCAAGACCGCGACGGTCGTCCTCGAACGGCCGGTAGGCCTCCGAAACGGTGCTGGATGGTGCCGCAGCGCACCACAACAAGTCCTAGGACCTTCGTTGCAACGCGTAGTGACCTTGTGGGTATTGGGGTACGGTCGGTACCATTCACCCATTCGCGATCCATCCGGGGGCTCGATCTGGTGGGTGCCCAGGTCGAGTGGAGATACTCGATGAGACGTCGAGCGGGATTCGGTCCCAGCCGATCCCGGTTTGACGAAGAGGGATCACCAGAGGCGCCGCTACAGCCACCGAGAAACGGGGCTGGGCAACGCCTCATGCATCAGGCACCCACCGGACTTATCACGGTCCATCCGAGGCGGATGCGATCGAGGCGTTCTTCAAGGGGGAGAGCATGACTGCACAGGTGATTCGGGGCGACAGGGCGCTCCTCCATTTCGACGCGATCCCGGCGATGCCCATGTCCCGGGACCGGCGGGTGACCCTCGTGATCCCGGCCAAGAACGAGGCCAGGAACATCGGGTGGGTGCTCGAGCGGGTACCGCTCACCGTCGATGAGATCGTCCTCGTGGACGGCCGCTCGACCGACGAAACGGTCGCGGTGGCTCGGGCACTCCGGCCCGACATCGTCGTCGTCAACGACGAGCGCCCCGGCAAGGGCGCCGCGCTGCGTGCCGGCTTCCAAGCTGCGAGCGGCGACTACGTCGTGATGATCGACGCGGATGGGAGCATGGACCCGGGCGAGATCGACATGTTCGTCGACTATCTCGACCGCGGCGCGGACCTCGTGAAGGGTTCCCGGTTCATGGAGGGCGGTGGCACCGCCGATATGTCGCTCCTTCGGGCGATGGGCAATCGGGCGCTGCTGGCCATCGCCAACGGCCTCGTCGGCTCCGCTCATACCGACCTGTGCTACGGCATGGCCGCTTTCAAGCGCGAGCGCGTCATCGCCCTTGAGCTTGACGCGATCGGGTTCGAGATCGAGACCCAGCTCTTCCTGCGCGCGATCCGGAACGGGCTGCTGGTGCTCGAGGCGCCGAGCTTCGAGGCGCCGCGCCGGTTCGGGACGTCCAACCTCAACACGTTCCGCGACGGTTGGCGCGTGCTCAAGACGATCTTCAGCGAGCGACTCCGCCCGGTGAGCGCCGGCCGGACGGTCGGCATCATGGAGAGCGGACCGATCGAGCCGCTCGTCGAATAGCCCGAGCGCCCATCCCCTGGGGCGCCGCGGGTTCCCCCCAGCCCGCGGCGCCACCCACGCTCAGGACGGGGGCGGCGCTTCGAACCCCAAATGGACGGCCGTCGTCGAGACCGCCCGTGCTGCGTCCCATGCGCGCGGCACACTGACCCGCCGGCAGGTGATCCCGGCGAACGCCTCACGAAGGACGTCGTTCTCTTTGGCCGCCACGCCGTCCAACCCGGTCGACCAGTCCGCGCCACCGAGCGCCCGGAGCCGCGCACGCTGCTCGGCCAGGAGATCCGCCGCCCACGCAACGGCGTCATCGACCGTGGCCTCGACATCCGAGATCTCCGGCAGCTCCGCGCGACGATCGAGCAGGATCAGTCGTGCCGGCCGGCGCGGCATCGACTCGGGTCGACCGCCGAGCTCGACCGGATCGACGGCCAGGGATGGGCGGACATAGCCTCGGCTCAGGGTCGAGATCAGGCCGCGGATGCGCAAGGCCCGACGGGTCCCCGGGCGCAGGATCCGGAAGGCTCCCGGAGCCGTGCGAACGAGATCCGGGTAGAAGCGCCATCGACGCGGGAACGGCCAGGCCCCTCCGTCGCGTCCGATGATGACCTGGTCGTCACCGATCACCGGGTGCCCCAGGGCCGCCGCCCGCGCGGCGATCGTGCTCTTGCCCGCCCGCGACCGACCCAGGATGACCGTGAGGCCATCCGGCCCGACGATCCCGGCGCTCGGCAGCAGGACGAGGTCGTGGCGGGCCGCGGCCACCGACAACAGCGGCTCGACG
>DASSMQ010000059.1:0-4228 GCA_035688805.1 Candidatus Limnocylindrales bacterium | reverse complement strand
CGTCCCGGCTCCGACCACCACCAGGTCCGCACGCTCCGTCATCCCTCGCCTCTCCGAGCCAGGCGATCAGCCATCGAGCGCCCCCGCCTCCACGCAGCCGGCGAGCACACCCATCCGCTGCAGTCGCCCGAAGGTCGTTCGTCGCCGGATGGTCCAGGCGACGACCTCGAGGCCGGCCGCTCGCGCCCCGGCGATCGATCCCGCATCGACCGAGCGCCACTCCGCGGCGACCGCCTGGCAGCCGAGGCCGACTGCGGTCCGGACGGTGTCGGCCGAGAGGTCGACGGCGTTGAGCCATCGCGGCCACGCCGGAGCCAGCCCGGCGATGCGGGCCAGCGTGTCGGCGTCGAAGGACGAGACCGTGGCGTTGAGCAGGGTCGGGCCGCGCCCTGCGGCGAGGATCTCGACGACCGCCCGGTCGTGGCGGCCCTTGAGCTCGACGTCGAGGAAGGCCCGATGCGGGATCGCCGCAAGGACCGCGGCCAGGGTCGGGATGCCGTACGCCGCGAGCGCCTCGGCCCGGAGCGAATCGACCCGCTCGGGTCGGCCCTGGACCCGCTCCAGGGTCTCGTCGTGGAGGAGCACCGGAACGCCGTCCGCCGACAGTCGGACGTCGAACTCCAGCCCGTCGCAGCCGGGGACCGCCAGCCCGGCCAGGAGGGCCGGCAGCGTGTTCTCCGGTGCGGTCCGCCAGTCCCCGCGGTGGGCCAGTCGAAGCACGGCCCGCTTAGCCGATCTCGAGGCGGGCACTGATCCCGAGGTGGTCGCTCGGGAACAGGGTCGGGTCGTCGGCCGCGGGTCGATCGAAGACGAGGCGCGCCTCGCCCGCACGGACGGCACCGCGCAGCCAGATGTAGTCGAGGCAGCGCGGATCGCCGTCGGTGTCCATCGCCGGCGCCTGCAGGCCCGACGGCCAGGTCACCGCCGGCTCGGACCCGTTCGCCTCGGCGAAGGCCGACCGGAACCCGGCCGACCGCATCCGGTCGTGGGTCGGCTCGGCGGGATCGGCGTTGAAATCGCCCATGACGATCTGTGCGTCGGTCGCGGCGGCTCCATCCAGCCATGCCAGCAGGGCGGCGGCCTGGACGTCACGCTCCGTCGCAGCCCCCGTCACGTGGTGGAGATGCGTGACGACGATGAGCACCGACCCGGTGCCCGGCAGATCCACGACGGCCCTGATCGCCGATCGGTCGCGTCCGAGATCGATGCGTGCGACGTCGCGGGCCGCCAAGGGCTCCCGCAGCAGCAGGCTGTTGCCGTATTCGGGTCGACCGGCCCACCCGCGGATCGCGTCGTAGCGTCTCTCCCCCGCCGCCCCGATGATCCGGTCCTGCTGCATGACATACACCACTTCCTGGAGACCCAGCACGTCCGGCTGGAGTGCGGCCATATCGGCCAGGATGAGCGGGAGTCGCTCCGGCCAGCGATCGGCGAGGTTGAGGATGTTGAAGGTCGCGACGTGCAGTCGGTCCACTCGGCCTCCGGATCGTCAGGACGGGGGTGCAGTGGATGGGTCGAGGCCCGCGGCCTCGGCAGCCGCCGGGGGTCGGGCATCACTGGGGATCGGCAGCGCGAACGAGAACGTCGAGCCCGCGCCATCGGTCGAGTCGACCCAGATCCGTCCGCCGTGCTGCTCGACCACGTGCCGGGCGATCGCCAGGCCGAGCCCGGTCCCGCCACCCGCTCCGGCCCGGAGCCGCGCCCGGTCGACCTTGTAGAACCGCTCGAAGACCCGCGCCCGGGCCGCTCGAGGGATGCCGATGCCGTGATCCTCGACCGAGGTCACGACCTCCTGGCCATCGCGGCGGACACGCACCGCGATCTCGCCCCCATCCGGGCTGAACTTCACGGCGTTGTGGACGAGGTTCACGACCACCTGGCCGAGGCGCGCTGGATCACCGCGGACCCGCGGGATGTCGGCCGCGGTCTCGATCCGAAGGACGATGCCCTGCCGCTCGGCGAACAGGCGGAGTCGCTCGGCGGCGTCCGCGGCGAGACCGCCGAGATCGACGCCGTCGACCAGCTGGAGCGTGCCGCCATGCTCGATCCGGCTGAGGTCGAGCAGCTCGTTGACCATCTGGACCAGATGACCGGTCTCGACCTCGATCTTGGCGATGCGCTCGCGCATCCGCTGCGGCACGCTGTCGCCGGCCGAATCCGCTTCGCGCTGCAGGGTCTCAGCCAGCAGGCTGACCGTGGTCAGCGGGGTCCGCAATTCATGGGACAGGTTGTCGATGAACTCGGCCCGGATGCGCTGCAGGCGGCGGAGCTCGGATACGTCTTCGAGGACCAGCCACGCGCCGCCACCCGGGAGCGGTCGAGCGTGGACGACCAGCACCGGGCCGTCGGGGCCCTCCGGTCGGATCTCCCGGACCGTCCGGCGCTCCGCGTTCGCGTCGTCGAGCAGCCGCTCGACCGTCGGGTCGAGGAACGTCTCCATGACCGATCGGCCCAGCAGCGTCCCGGCCGCTCGACCGAGCAGCGCGTGCGCGCGCGTGTTCGCATCGCGGACCCGTCGGGCGGCATCGAGTCGGACGACGCCGGATCCGAGCGTCTCGTGGAGCACGGTCTCGGTCATCACCCGATCGACCGATGCCTGCTCACGATCGGCGTCCTCGGCCCGGATGCGCGCGATCGTCGCCGACGCGCGTCGGAGATCCCGGCCGCGGCGCGAGGCGGTGATGCTCGCGACGAGCGTCGCGATCGCCAGGCCGACGGCGATCCACACCCACGGGTCCATGGGGCGAGCATCGCACACCCGACGGTCGCGGTCCGGACGGTCCCGGGACGGCGGCCATCGTGGCGGCGCGGGCGGCGCCCCCGGCCTCAGCGCCGGCCGGCGCGACTCCCCCACGGCGCGGTCCGCTCGATCAGGCCGCCGAGCCAGGGTCCCGCGTGCTGATCGAATGAGGCCGTCGGGAACGCGTGGCGGAGCACGAGCAGGTGGGCGATCCGCGCCGCGGCGCGTCGGGCACCCAGCGACGCGCGCCCGACCGCCCCCGGGTGGTCGCGGATGGCCGCGCTGGCATCGGCCGCGGCGAGCTCCGAGGAGACGCGCAGCACCTCATCCTCCTCTGGCGAGGTGGAGCGCGGCCAGGGCGGCGGGCCCGAGCGATCACCCATCCCACTGGCGGCCAGGGCGCGGAGGCCGGCCGGATCGAGGGCTCGCAGACGGTCGAGCAGGGTCGTGACCGCGGCTGTCCCCGGACCGTACCTCGGTTGCCCGACGGCGGCATCCCAGCCGCGGGTCAGCCGCTCGCGGGCGCGCGACCCAGCGAGGTCGCCGAGGATCTCGTCGATCAGGTCGCCGAGCACGATGTCCGCCAGCCGACCGACGACCGCGTCGCGGATCGCCGGTCGCCGCCGGGCGGCCGGCGGGAGGTTGGCGATCGCCCGCCGTTCAGCCGCCGCGAGGACCCGTTCGAGGTCGGGCGGCACGAACTGGCGAAGCGTGGCGAGGAAGGCGATCGGGGCGGGCTCCGCCAGCGACAGTCGATCGAGCTCGTCGGCTGTCAACCGCTCGACGCGCTCGACCACGGCATCCGCCAGTTCGGTGGTCGTCGGTGGTCGGCGGACGGCGCGACGCGTGGTGTCGACCTCGCGACTCCAGCCTGGCCCGGCCCGCGGCGGGCGGCCGCCGCGGATGCCCGGGATCCGCTCCCGGTCGTACCGACGCCGCAGCGCCGGATCGCTCAGCCAGTCGTGGGCGACATTGATCCTCTTGGCCAGCTCGAGGGCCTCGGGGCCGGCGACGTCCGGGTGGTGACGGCGAAGGAGGCCGCGCCAGGCCAGCTCGATCGCCTCGGGGCTGGCGTCGCGTGGCACGCCCAGGCGGGCGTAGAGGTCGTCGCTGGGCAGGGGCTGGGGAGCGGGCATCCGGCGGACATCCTAGCGGCGGACCGCGGGGGCTCGAGGGCGCGACCGGCCCGTCGGGACCGCCGGAGGTCGGGTGGTCAGCCGGTGGGGACCGCCGCGAACCCTCGCACGAGGAGCGCCTCGACCTCATCGAGCGGCCGAGTGGACCGCTCGCCCGTGGCTCGCTCCGTCACCTCCACCCCGCCCGCGGCCAACGAGCGCGGCGACACCGTCAGGATCCAGGGCATGCCAAGCAGCTCGGCGTCGGTGAACTTCACCCCGGGCGACTCGTCGCGGTCATCCCACAGGATCTCGTGCCGGTCACCGGCCTCGGCGGCGAGCGCATGCAGCCGCTCGGCGACCTCGAGCACGC
>DASSMQ010000058.1:0-13453 GCA_035688805.1 Candidatus Limnocylindrales bacterium | reverse complement strand
AACGGCCCGCCGCTGCCCGTCGCAGTGTGCCGCGCGGAGGCGATGTCGGCCATGGGACCTCTCCTCACCTGGTCAACGCACGGCGGTCGAGCGGGTTCACCCGGCCTCACACCGGCGGGTGACTGCAAGGGTACCCGGCCGATCGACCGCGGGCCGCGGACGCTGGATGGCCGCGACACACCCCCGGGTCGACCGCCCGGATACCCCCCCGGCGACCGGTCGGTGACCCCTCCGACGAACCTCAGCCGGCGACCGGGGCCGGCGTCGGGGCGCTGACGCCGCCGACCCGCGGCGCGCGGGTCGTCAGGATGCGCCAGGCGAGGATCAGCACCGCGCCGTAGCCGAGCAACGAGGCGATGCCCGTGACGAGCGGGATGAGCCCAGCGACCTGGAGGACCAGGGTCCCGACGATCGCCGCCGCATATGGCCGCTCTCGCTCTCGCGGCGACCAACGCCCGACGATCCACTCGCCGAACGTGATGGCCGCGACCAGGTAGCCGACGAAGGCGACCAGCGGCCAGAGGCCCAGCATGATCCCGAGGGCCAGCGGCGCGCCCACGACCGTCGCGAACAGCAGCACGATCAGGACCATCGGGGCGAACAGGCCGACGAGGCCGACGCCGATGACGGGCAGCGTCTCGTGCCGGATCAGCTCGCCGGCCTCCCGGACCTGTCGAGCCGCGAGGGCAGCCAGGAGGACCGCCGCGACGATCATCGCCAGCGCGACGCCGGCGAACAGCACCACCAGCAACGGAAGCATCGCGACGCTCAGGGCGACGATGCCCGGCGCCATGTCGACGACGCCACCGCCGAGGGTCGAGCCCGTGGCTCGTTCGACGCTCGCGCCGAGGGTCATGACGTCGCCGGTGACCACGCTGCCGGCCATCAGATGGACCGGACTCCCGAACGAGACGACGGTGCCGACCCGGCCGCCGTCGAGGTCGACGCTGCCGTTCATGACGACCAGGGTCTCGACCGTGCCGGTGATCCGTGCCGTGCCACCCAAGACGGTGACGGCCTGGGCTCGCTCTCCGGCAGGGACCGTGAAGTCACCGCCGAACGCGAATATGACGCGCTCGGTCGTGGGTCGGATGGGATCGGCGCCGAGCGCACCGGGGGCCAGGACGAGGAGCGCGATCGCCGCGGCCGCGGCAGCGCCGATCAGGCGTCGCGGGGACCGAAGCCTGCGCGAGGAACCGGACATGGAACCCTCCTTCGCGACGACCGACCTCACGGGAGGGTCGCCGACGATGCGTCCTCGGCCGGCCGTTCCGCCGGACGGACGATGAGTACGGACATCGAGGCGTGATGGAGGACATCGCGCGAGACGCTGCCGAGCAGCAACCGCCGGATCGTCCCCAGGCCGCGCGTGCCCAGGACGACGATGTCCGCCGACCAGGCGCTCGCCTCATTGACGATCGTCCCAGCGATGTCGCCCAGTCGGTGCGGGACGTGTGCGGTCACGTCGTCGCGACCGAGGTCGCTGACCGTCCGCTCGGCGGTCTCCTCGGCATGTCGCCTCGCCGCGTCGACGACGGCGACGTAGCCCTCCGAGGCGACCATCCCGTCCACCGGCGAGAGCCCGGTCCACCACGGCATGCCTGGATCGATGACGCTGACCACCTTCATCGCCGCCGCACCGAACAGGCCGGAGGTGGTCACGAACTCGACCGCGCGGTCGGCATCCGCTGAGCCATCGGTGGCGAGCAGGACGCGGCCGACTCGGTCGGAGCGCACGACCAGCACAGCGCAATGGGCATGATCGACGACCTCGGCCGAGACCGATCCGATCAGCAGTCGCTCGATCGCGCTGATCCCGCGGGCGCCCATGACGATGAGGTCGGCGTCGAGGCGGGTCGCCGCGTCGACGATCTCCGACGCCGGCCGGCCCTCGACGACCGTGACCTGCACCGTCCGGTCGGGCGCGCTGAGTCGCTCGGCCAGCCGCTCCAATTCGGCGCGGATGGCAGCCACGGAGCGGTCCCGGGCGTCCGGTGGCTGGATGAGGGTGACCGACGGCCACGCGCCGCCGGACGGGTCCGCTGTGCTGAGGACGCTCAGCAGTTCGATGGTCGAACCGGGCGGCACCGGCAGTCGCTCGACGGCAGCCATGGCCGTCAACGACGGGTCGGATCCGTCGATCGCCAGCAGGATACGCATGTTCGCCTCCGGTTCGAACGATGCGCGCCGGACCGCCTCGAGCGCACGTGCCGGTCGGACCACGTTCGTGGTGACGCTCGGCCCGACCGGGTCGGGGCCGGCGATGCGACCATGTCGGCATGTCCCAGCAGGTTGCGGGGCGCGAGCGCCCGCCCATCGCCGCGGAGGCGCACGCCACGACCGCCGAGGCCGTCACTGCCGCGCTCGAGGTGCAGCCGACCGTCGGACTGTCGACCGAGGAGGCGGACCGACGCCGGGCGGTGTACGGATCGAATTCGGTCGTGGCCGGCGAGCGTCCTTCGCTCCTGGGCATGGTCGGCGATGCCGTCACGGAGCCGTTCGTCGTGCTGTTGGGGGTCGCCGGGGCGCTGGCCGTCGCCCTCGGCGAGGTCCGTGACGGGCTGCTGATCCTGATCGGCCTGGTGCCCATCGTCGGCGCCGACGTCCTCACGGAATTCCGTTCCGAACGGGCGCTCGAGTCGCTGCGCGAGGCGGCCGCGCCCAGAGCGCGGGTACGCCGCGGGGGTGACGTCATCGACCTGGCCGCCGCGGACCTGGTACCCGGCGACATCGTGCTCCTCGGCGTCGGCGACGTCGTGCCGGCCGACCTTCGGGTGCGGACGGCCCACGGGCTGACCGTCGATCGCAGCACCCTGACCGGCGAATCGATGCCGGAGCCGACATCCGCCACTCCCGACGACGCCGGAGCGGCCGTCGCCGATCGACGCTCGATGGCCTATGCGGGGACAGCCGTCGTCGGCGGTCGGGGCGAGGGCATCGTGGTCGCCACGGGAGCCGACACCGAGTTCGGCCGGATCGCCGGGCGGCTGGCGGTGACCGAACGGCGTCGTTCACCCTTGCAGCGCGAGCTCGACCGACTCGTCCGGATCCTGCTGGTCGTCGCGATCGGCCTGATCGTCATCACCAGCGGGCTCGGGTTCATCCGCGGCAACCCGCTCGGCGCCAACCTGCTGGCCGGCATCTCGGCGGCGATCGCGGCCATCCCCGAGGAGCCGCCGGTCCTGCTGGCGGTGATCCTGGGCCTGGGTGCCTATCGGCTGCTGAAGCGCGGCGTGCTGGTCCGTCGTCTGTCCGCCGAGGAGACCCTCGGGGCCGTCGACCTGATCATCACCGACAAGACGGGCACGCTCACCGAGAACCGCCTGGGCCTGCGGGCGATCCTGACTCCCGACGGTCCGGTCTCGGATCCGGGCGCGATCCGGGACATCGTGCGGCTGGCGGTGCGTGCCGAGGAGGATGCCTGGCACGTCGAGAGCGGCGCTCGAGCCGGTTCGTTCACCCGGGTCCTCCTCGACTACGGCGGACCCGAGGTCGCGATCGCGCCCGATCTCCGCCTGCGGCGGTCGGAGGGCCCGTCCGACGGCCGGCCCTACTCGATGACGTGGTCGGCCGATGGCGCCGCCGAGATGGGACTCGTCATCGGTGCCCCCGAGGCCGTGCTGCGGTTGCCGCTCGCCGGCGAGGAAGAGGCCGACGTCGATGACGGCGGTCGCTGGCCGGCGCTCGTCGACGCCGAAGCGTCCGCGGGGGGCCGCCTGCTGCTGCTTGCCCGGGCGGGCGCCGACGAGCGATGGACGCCCATCGCGCTGCTGGCGTTCGCCGACCCGCTGCGTGCGGACGTGCCGGATGCCCTGCGACTCGCGACCGGGGCCGGTATCCAGGTCATCGTGGTGACCGGCGATCATCCGGCAACGGCTCGGACGATCGCCCGGGCGGCGGGACTCGACGCGAACCATGTCATCGTCGGCCGCGAGCTCGAGGGCTGGTCGGAGGAGGAGCTGGGTGCGCACCTGTCGACCCTGTCCGTCGTCGCGCGCGCGGTGCCGGAGGACAAGCTGCGGCTGGTCGACCAGGCCCGCCGATCCCACCGCACGGTCGCGGTGACCGGCGATGGGGTGAACGACGCGCCGGCCCTGCAGCACGGCGACGTCGCGGTCGCGATGGGGAGTGGCACGGCCGTGGCGCGCGACGCTTCCGATCTGGTCCTCGGTGACGACTCGTTCACGACGCTGATGTATGGCCTGCGCGAGGGACGTCGGATCGTGGCCAACGTCCAGAAGGGACTCGTCTTCCTCGTCTCGACCCACGTGGCCTTGCTCGGCTTCATCCTGATCGCGACGATCGCCGGCTTCTCCCAGCCACTGCTGCCCATCCAGATCCTCTGGCTGGAGCTGTTCATCGACCTGTCGACGTCGATCGCCTTCGAGCGCGAGCCCGAGGAGCCCGACGCGATGTCGCGCCCGCCGAGGCCGCGACACGAGCCATTGCTCACGACGGATCTGCTTGCCCGCATCACCCTTGCCGGCGGCTTCAGCGCGGTCGCAGCGCTCGTCCTGATGCTCGTCCACGACGGCACCGACGACCACGTGCGGTGGCTCGCGTACTCGTCGCTCGTGGTCGCCCAGGTCGTCCGCGCCTACGCCAACCGACGGTTGTCCCGACCGGTCATCTCCCTGGCCCCGAACGGCCTCCTGGCCGCGGCCTGCCTGGTCGTCATCGCCGTACAGGTCGCGATCCCCTACGTCCCGCCACTGGCCGATGCGTTCCGGGCGACGGTCCTCGACCTCGGAGACTGGGGATTCGTGGCGGCGATCGCGCTCATCCCGGCGGTCGTGGCCGAGGGGATCCGGGCCGCAGGCCGCACCTGGGTGGCCTGAGCGCGGAGTCGAGCGTCCCGGACGGGAGTGACGTTCGGCACTGCCGACCATCGCTGCCGGTGGTCACGCTGTCACTATGGAAACGGACCGCCGCCTCCCGAGCGAGCTCAGCATCCGAGCCATCCGTCCGACGGACGTCCTGGACCTTGAGCGGTTCTATGCGAGCCTGTCCGAGGACGCCCGGAACGCGCGGTTCCATGGCGCCACCCGCGGCATCGAGGATGCCGCCGCACGATCGTTCTGCGGCCCGGATCACGCCCATCGCAAGGGCCTCGTCGCTGTGCTTCGCGCCGCCGCATCAGACCGGTCTCGCGATGGCGGCGACGATCAGCCGTCCGAGCCGATCATCGGCCATCTGTGCCTCGAGCCGGGGTCGCCCGGCGAGGTCGAGATGGCCGTGGCCGTCGCCGACGCCTGGCAGCATCGCGGGGTCGGCCGCGCGCTCCTGGCCGCCGCGATCACCTGGGCCGAGGCCACCGGGATCGAGCGACTGCGGGCGGAGATCCGCTGGAGCAATCCCGCGATCCTGCGGCTCCTGCGCTCGGCAGAGCGCCCGCTGACCCTGGCCGCGACGGACGACGGCGACCTCGAGGCACGGCTCGACATCCGGGGTCGGGTGCCGGCCGCCGCCTGACCGGATCTCGGTCAGAACATCTCGTCGAGGCTGACGAGCTCGAATCCTCGGTCCCGCAGGCCATCCACGATCCGCGGCAGCGCCGCCAACGTGTGATAGCCGCCGAGGTGCATCAGCACGATGGAACCCGATCGCGCGTCGGCCAGCACCTTGGCCACGATCTGGTCCGCGGTGGGACCGGCTGGATCGTTCTGGATCGGTCGCCAGTCGATGGTGTCGACGTCCCAGGTCACCGTGAAGCGGTAGCCGGCGGCGCCGACGGCGGCCAGGACATCCGCGTCGACCCCGCCGCCCGGCGGGCGGAAGAACGGCCGCGGATCCTGCCGACACGTCGCGCGGAAGGCGGCCTCGGTGCGTCGCAGCTCATCACGGATCTGGGTCGCGGTCAGGTCGCGGAAGTCGCGGTGCGTGTACGAGTGATTCCCGAGCGTGAACTGCGTCGGGTGCGCCTCGATGCGGGCGAGGACGTCCCGGCCGGCATCGGTGGCGCTGCTCGCTGCGATCGACCCGGTCATGAAGATCGACCCGGGGACGTGCCGATCGATCAGCGTGTCGACGATGGCCAGCGCGTCGCCGACCCGACCCCCCATGTCGAAGGTGAGCGCCACCTGCGGGCGCGTCCGCGAGCCGTGCATGACGAGTCGACTCGCCGGGCTGGGCGTGGGACGAGGCGTCGGCCGGGTCGTGGCGGTCGGAGCGGGCGTCGGCGGGGGCGCGGGCGTCGCGCGCTGGGTGGGAGCGGCCGTCCGGACGGGGGTCGGGACCGCGGTCGGATCGGGGGTCGGCGCAGGAGTCGCGGTCGAGACCGGGGTCGGCACGGCCGCGCTGGGATCACCGGATGCCGACGGCCCCACCGTCGGTGACGAGGTGCGCGCCGGCGGCGGGGCCGATGACGTGGCCGCGGGCGGCGGCCCGACCGATGTCGGGAGGCAACCTCCCGCCACCAGGGTCAGGACCAGCAGGACGCTCGCGGCCCGGGACATGGGGTCACGTCCGCGACCCCGTGGCGTCAGTGGGCGATGACGACCGTCGCGTCGGTGTGGGTGGCGACGTGCTCGGACACGCTCCCCTGCAGGAAGCGACCGACCGCGCCGAGGCCGCGCGAGCCGAGGACGATCGTGTCGAAGTGGCCGCTATCGGCGATCCGCTCGATGGCCACCGCCGGATCACCGGCCGGCTCGAGCATCTCCGCCTGGATCCCGGCGCGGGCCAGGATGTCGCGGGCCTCGATCAGCTGCTGGGCATGGACGCTTCGATCGTCCCACGGATCCATCGGCGAGCGGCCGGGGCGCTGCGGGACCACGCTGACGACGGACAGCGCACCGTCGAACTTCTTGGTCAGGTCGATAGCCATCTCGAGGGCCCGCTTCGCGGGCGCCTCACCGTCATAGGCGACCAGGATGTTCTTCATCTCGATGACTCCTTCCGACGCCGACGGGAGTGACCGGGCCCGGCGCCCGGACGGCACGCCGGGCCGTCGTGGTCACCTCTCGGACCCTCCCGGGTCCCTCAGGCGTCCATCGATCTGGATCGTCGGTCCACGGCAGGTCGGCGGCCAGTGCCGGCCGGCCCTCCGGGAGGGGCGATCCGGCCCATCAGGTGGCAGGCGTCAGGTCCGGCCGATGTTCGACAGGAGTCCGGCGCCGACCTCCCACGCGTCGGGATGGTCCGACCGCAGCCGAGCGGCCTCCACGCGGACGATCGCCGCGAACGGTCGCTCAGGTCGACCGGCTTCCCGGATCCGGCGATCGCGCGCCAGCGCATCGGCGATGAACGCCGCATACCGGGCGAGCGGGTCGGCGGCTGCCAGCGCCGCCTCGAATCCCGGGATGTAGTCGACGGTCACGAGCAACCGACCGAAGAAGGCGCCGATCGCGTCAGCGCCCTCGTCCCAGCCCTGGGAGTGGCCCCCACGTCGAAGGATCGGGGCGCTCGAGGTGATGACGACGATGCCGACCGAACCGATCTCCCCGGCTTCGCAGTGGCCGCCGAACGTGAGGTACTCGTTCGAGACGCCGAGCCGGTCGGTGATCCGGATCTCGCCCCACGACACGTCGGCGGCGACCGGCATCCGCGTCGCCCGCGTGATCGCCACCCGGGCACCGCGTTCGCCGTCGGTCGACCAGAACTCGACGATCTCCGGGTCGTAGTGACGCAGGGTCGGGACGTCCCGAAGCGCGACGATGAGCGACGCCGGGCCTGGTCCGTCGGGCAGATCCGGATGGGCGAGGAAGCCCCATGTCGACAGGCGTTCGGCGGCCGTCGCGAGGACGGCCAGGTCGACGGTGGCGGGTTCGATGGTCATGACGTCGAGCCTCCGGGAGGTCGATCCGAGCATGGACGACCGCCCGTCCCGACCACAGTGCCGGGCGGCTCGCCCGATGGTGACGGATGGCCCGTGTCCGTCCGGATGCCCGGCCGGCACCATCGATGACGAAGGAGAACGCCATGAGGCTCTGGATGACGATGGGCCGCGCGGACCGCGACGAGCGCGTCCTGGCGGTCGAAGCCGGCCGGGTGATCTGTCCGCGACGCGGGAGCGTCGACATCGAGCGGTGTTGGACGTGCCGCGAGTACCTCGGACTCACCACGGGTCGGGTCGAAGGCCTTCGCTGCGGTCTCCGTCCGGGATCGATCCCGGAAGCCGGGGCCGACGTGCCCTCGCTGCTCACGCCGTGACGGCTCGCGATGGACACGCGCTTCGGGACGCTCGAGGAGCTGATCGCCAATCGGTTCGCGGCTGATCTGCCGGCGAGCGGCCGGCGCGCCCTGGCCCGCATCGCCCGTCTCGAGGTCCTGGCTCCCGGGACGGTGGCGTTGCGTGAGGGCCGGCCCACCGAGCGACTGGGCGTCGTCATCGACGGTCGCCTGTCGGTCCGCACCCGCGTCCCCGGCCATCCCGACGTGACGCTGCTGACGCTCGAGCCTGGCGACGTGTTCGGTTGGTCGGCAGTGCTCGACGGGACGGCGACGTCCTCGGTCGTCGCTCTGCGCGAGTCGACGGTGATGGTGTTCGATCGCGGCGACCTCATGCGGGTCGTCGAGGGCAACGCCGGCGTCGCGGCGGTCGTCTATCGGCGCCTGCTCAAGACCGTCGCCGATCGCCTCGTCCGAACGCGCCTCCAGTTGCTCGATGTCTACGGACCGGGACGGGTCGCCAGATGATCGACGCGCGGACCTCGATCCCACCATCGCGGCAGGCCTTCCTGCCGCGCGACGGGCTGGGTCGGCTGTTCACGGCGCTCCAGGCCGACGGGCGGGAGGTCATCGGCCCGACCGTCCGCGACGGCGCCATCGTCTACGAGCCACTCGACGACGCGACGGCCCTGCCGTACGGCGTCGCGGCTCGCTCGGAGCCTGGACGCTATCGGCTCGAGACGGGGGATCCGGAGCGCGCCTTCGACTACGGGGTCGGCCTGACCCCCTGGAAGCGCGTCACCTTCCCGCCGGTGGTCCCGCTGACGACGACGGTCGACGACGAGCCGGGGTTGGTCCAGGCCGTCGTGCCCCATCGCAGGGCCGTGGCGCTGATCGGCGTTCGCGCCTGCGAACTCGCCGCGATCGCCACCCAGGACCGTGTCCTGCGCGCCGGGCCCGCCGGCGACGTGGATCACGCAGCGCGGCAGTCCGGGACGCTCGTCGTCGCCGTCGAGTGCGCCGCCGCGCTGTCGACCTGCTTCTGCACCTCGATGGGCACCGGCCCTGAGGTCGAGGACGGCGCCGACATCGTGCTGTCCGAGGTCGACGGCGGCTTCACGGTCCGGGCACGCACCCCTGACGGGGAGCGGGTCGTCGATGGGCTGAGCCTTCCGGCGGCCGGAGACGAGCCGGTCGCGCAGGCGACCGCCCAGGTGGCGGCCGTGCGGGCCGCCATCGGCGATCCGCTGCCGACCGACGGGCTGGCCGACCGACTCCGGGCGAACCCCGACCATCCCCGCTGGGCCGAGGTGGCCGAACGTTGCCTCGCCTGCACGAACTGCACGCTCGTCTGCCCGACCTGCTTCTGCACGAGCGTCACGGTCGCGTCGGACCTCGACGGGGTGGCCGCCTCGACCGAACGCACCTGGGACAGCTGCTTCACGCTCGGTTTCGGGCGGATCGCCGGTGACGCCAATTTCCGACCCAAGGTCGCCGACCGGTATCGCCAATGGCTGACCCACAAGTTCTCGACCTGGTGGGACCAGTTCGGATCGTCCGGTTGCGTCGGCTGCGGTCGGTGCATCACCTGGTGCCCGGTCGGCATCGACGTCCGCGAGGAACTGCTGGCCATCGCCGGGCCGACCGAACCCGTGGGCCCGATCCCCTGGCCCATCGCCCCGGCCGACGGCCACGCCCCCGCGCCACTGGCCACCGTGGCCCCCGCCCGTTACGCCACGGTCCATGTGTCGGCCGTCCGACGAGAGACCGCCGACACGATCACGCTGCGCCTGGCGACCGCCGACACCGGCCTGCTGGCGAGCCGACCCGGCCAGTTCGTGATGGTCGCCCAGGCGGCTCAGACCGTTCCGCCGATCTCCATCTCCCGGATCCGTCCGGACGGCCTCGAGCTGACGGTCCGGAACGTCGGCCCGGCGACGGCCGCTCTGACCAGCCTCGGACCGGGGGCCCGCCTGTCGGTCCGTGGCCCGTTCGGCCGACCGTGGCCGGTCGAGTCGGCGCAGGGCGGCGATGTGGTCATCGTCGGCGGCGGCATCGGACTCGCGCCGCTGCGCCCGGTCATCGACGCGATCATGCGGGAGCGCCATCGCTACCGGGCCCTCTACGTCTACCTCGGCGCCCGGACGCCCCGCGATCGCCTGTTCGTCGACGAGGTCCAGGCCATCGCCGGCCGGACCGACCTCGAGGTCGCCGAGATCGTCGACCGGGCGGGGCCCGAGTGGTTCGGCCGCGTCGGGGTCGTCACCCAGCTGCTCGATCAGGCCACGTGGACCGGCGAGCGAACGACCGCCTTCATCTGCGGACCTGACCGGATGATGCAGGCGACCGCGCGGGCCATCGCCGCTCGTGGCGTCGCCGTCGACCGGACGTGGGTCACGCTCGAACGGAACATGGCCTGCGGCGTCGGCCTGTGCGGCCACTGCCAGCTCGGACCGTACTTCGTATGCCGGGACGGACCCGTCTTCTCCCTCGCCGAGCTGGGCGACACGTTCACCGTGGAGGGGCGCTGACATGCCGGCCCCGGCGCAGCGGCCCGTCCGCACCAGCCCGACCCGACCGCGGATCGGCGTCGTCAAGCTGGCTTCCTGTGATGGCTGCCAGCTGACCCTGCTCGATCTCGAGGACGAGCTGCTGGCGATCGCCGAGCGAGTGGACATCGTGGAGTTCGCGGAGGCGACCTCGAACCGGTCGTCCGGTCCGTTCGACATCCTGTTCGTCGAGGGCTCGGTCAGCACGCCGGAGCAGGCCGACGAGATCATCAAGCTCCGTGCCGCCACGACGACCCTGGTGACGATCGGGGCCTGCGCCACGTCGGGCGGCATCCAGGCCCTGCGCAACTGGACCGACCACGACGCCGTCCGGTCCATGGTCTATCCCGACCCGTCCTACGTCGAGTCGCTCGCGACGGCGACGCCGGTCGCCGACCACGTCAGCGTCGACCTCGAGCTGCGCGGATGCCCCATCTCCCCCGACCAGCTGCGCGAGCTCGTCACCGCGGTGCTGGTCGGTCGCCGACCGATGCTCCCCGACGAGGCCGTCTGCGCTGAGTGCAAGCGGCGCGGCATCGTCTGCGTGGCGGTGGCCGACGGGCTGACCTGCCTGGGTCCGGTGACGCGGACCGGCTGCGGGGCACTCTGCCCGGCATACGGTCGGGGCTGCTACGGGTGCTTCGGGCCGCGCGAGTCAGCCAACGCCCCGGGGCTCGCCGGCTGGCTCGTACAGGATCGACCACCGGCTGAGGTGGCGCGCTCGTTCGCCCTGTTCAACGCCTGGTCGCCCGCGTTCCGCGCCGTGATCGACGCCAGCGGTGGCCCGCCCGGTCCGATCGATCGGGCCACCATCCCGGAGACCTCCGATGCATGACGCCGTCATCGCTCCCGGCGGAACCGACCTCACGATCGATGTCCGCAACCTGACCCGGGTCGAGGGCGAAGGCTCGCTGCACCTGCGGGTGCGCGACGGGATGGTCGAGTCGGCGCACCTCGAGATCTTCGAGGCGCCACGCTACTTCGAGCGCCTTGTCGTCGGCCGGACCATGGATGAGGTCATCGACATCGTCGCCCGCATCTGCGGGATCTGCCCGGTCGCCTACCAGATGACAGCAGTCCACGCGGCCGAAGCCGCGTTCGGGGTGACGGTCGACCCCGCCACGGTGGCCCTGCGGCGACTGCTCTACTGCGGCGAGTGGATCGAGAGTCACGCCCTGCACCTGTACCTGCTCCACCTGCCCGACCTGCTCGGGAAACCGAGCGCCCTCGACCTCGTCCGCGACCACCGCGCGGTCGTCGAAGGCGGACTGCGGCTCAAGCGGGCCGGCAACGCCATCGTCGCCCGGATCGGGGGCCGAGCCATCCACCCGGTGTCCGTCCGCGTGGGTGGCTTCTCGCGCGTGCTGACGCGCGACGAGATCGGGTCACTCCGCGACGACCTCGTGGAGGCGCAGCGACTGGCAGACGCCACGATCGACCTCGTCGCCGACCTTCGCCCACCGACGTTCCGACGAGAGGCGCGCCTGGTGGCCCTTCGATCGCCCGACGACTATCCGATGAACCACGGTCGGATCGTCGCCGACGACGGGCTCGACATCCCGGTCGACGCCTGGGAGTCGATGTTCGTCGAGCGCCAGGTCCCGTGGTCGCATGCCCTCCAGGCGCTCGGGCGGGATGGTCGGCCGTACCAGCTCGGTCCGGCGGCCCGGGTGACCCTCGATGCCGACCGGTTGCACCCCCGGGCGACCGCCGCGCTGCGCCGCCTCGATCTCGGCGATCGGATCGCCCGGGAGCCGCACTGGAGCTTCGCCGCGCGGGCGGTCGAGCTCGTCCACGCGGTGGCCGAGGCGATCGACATCGTCGACGCGTACCGTCCGCCGACCGAAGCGAGCGTCCCGTGGCAGCCGCGCGCCGGGAGCGCCGCGTGGGCGACCGAAGCCCCCCGCGGGCTGTTGTTCCAGCGGTTCGAGCTCGACGACGCCGGCCATGTCGTGAACGCTCGCATCGTCCCTCCCACCAGCCAGAACCAGGCCGCCATCGAAGCGGACCTGGCCGCCTTCGCTCCGACCATCCTCGATCGCCCACGCGACGAGGCCACCCACCTGTTGGAGCAACTGATCCGGAGCTACGACCCGTGCATCAGCTGCGCGACGCATTTCCTGGATCTCCAGGTGGAGGTGCTGCCATGACCGCGTTGCTCGAATCGGGTCCGTTCGTCCCCGAGGTGGAGGCAAGCCCGTCACTGGAGGCAAGCCCGTCACTGGAGACCGTCGCTCCGGCACCGCAGACCCTGGTCGAGATCCTGGCCTGCGGTGGACCGGACCGTGGCGATGATGGTGCGGCCATGACCGCCGTCGCGCGGCTCGCCGATGCGCTCCCCGACGACGTCCGCATCCGGGTCGTCGGGCAGCTCGACATCGACGACCTACTCGCGGTCCAGCACGGGGCCGGCGCCGTCGTCGTCGATACGGCGATCGGTATCGACCCGGGCTGGATCGTCGAGATCCCGTTCAGCGGCCTGGCTGGTCGCTCCTCCGGCATCCGACCCCGGTCGTCGCATGCCCTCTCGATCCCGGAGACCATCGGGGTCGCCAATATGATCCGTGGCCGGCCCCTCGAGGGCATGATCGTGGCCATCGGCGGCGTCGATTTCGGCCTGGGGGAATCGCTGAGCTGGCCGGTGATCGCGGCCATGGACGCGTTCGTGATGGCCATCGCGGACGCCGTGCGGCGTACCCGGGATCATGTGCTGGAGCGGGCGGCCGCCATCCGCCACTGATCGCCCATCAGGCCGGCCCACACGACCTCGCGGGCCGCCGGAGCGTGCGCGCTCG
>DASSMQ010000057.1:0-38395 GCA_035688805.1 Candidatus Limnocylindrales bacterium | reverse complement strand
GCTTCGGACTCCAGATCTCCTCGTTCAGCTGGCCGGGGGGCGATGCCGAGATCGGCCCCACCTTCGGGCGGGTCGTGCGCACCGCCGACGAGGTCGGCTTCGACTCGATCTGGGTGATGGACCACTTCTTCCAGATCCGCGGCGTCGGCAGGGTCGAGGAGCCGATGCTCGAGGGCATGACCGCGCTCGGGTTCATGGCCGCGCACTCGAGCCGGGCGCGGCTCGGGTTGATGGTCGGCGGCGTCCATTACCGCCACCCCGGCCTGTGGGTCAAGGCCACCACGACCCTCGATGTGCTGAGCGGCGGTCGCGCCTGGCTCGGCATCGGGGCGGCGTGGAACGAGGAGGAGTCCCGCGCCCTCGGTTTCCCGTTCCCGCCGCTGGGCGAGCGCTTCGAGCTGCTCGAGGAGACGCTCCGGATCGCCCACGGCATGTGGCAGGGCGAGCGCGGCTCGGAGGGCCAGGTCCTTGGCCGCCATTACCAGGCCGGCCGGTTGCTCAACTCGCCCCAGTCGATCAGTCGACCCCGACCACCGATCATGGTCGGAGGCGGCGGCGAGAAGCGCACGCTGCGGCTCGTCGCCCAGTACGCCGACGCATGCAACGTCTTCGGCTCGCCCGAGGGCATCGCCCGCAAGTACGCCATCCTCGACGAGCACTGCGCGGTCGTCGGCCGCGATCCAGCGGAGATCGAGCGTTCGACCCTCCAGAACGTCCGCCTCGGCCCGCCGAGCTCGCCCAGGACCGAGTCGCCGGCCGAGGTCCTCGACCGGTTCGGCAACCTGTGGGACGCCGGCGCGGAGCACGTGATCTTCGAGCTCAAGGACGTGCACCAGCCCGAGTACCTCGACACGGTCGGGCGCGACATCCTGCCGGCGCTCCACGCGCTCGGTTGACCTATCCTGTCATGGTTCGTACCATCTTGACATGACAGACATGACCGTCGCCGAGGCCGCCCGCGAGGCAGGCGTCAGCGAGCGAACGATGCGTCGCTGGATCCGCGAGGGACGGCTCGCCGGCTGCTACAAAGTCGGCGGTCGGGTGCACATCCCGGAGCGCGCGATCCATGACGCCGCTGAGCCGTACGGCGCGAAGCCTGACGTTCCAGGCAGGGTCGACGACCCGTCGGTCCTGGACTCGCCGGCCAGGGCACGCGCCTTCCAGCTTCTGCGCGCACGACTCGCGTTCGAGGAGATCGATCGGATCCGCGCCCTCGGTCGTCCGTCCTCCGGCCCCGACGACACGGCGGAAGCGTACATCCGTGAGTGGCGCGATGGCCCGCCGCGTTGGGAGCGTGACGACCGGTGATCCTGGACGCTAGTGTGGTGGCGAAGTGGTTCCTGCCCGACGAGGAACTGGAGGCGGAGGCGCTGCTGCTCCGGGACGCGATGCTCGACGAACGCGTCCGGATGGCCGCCCCATCGATCCTCTGGTCCGAAGTCGCGCATGCGATCGTTGGAGCCGTGCGCCAGACGCGGTTCGACCTCGACAATGCCAGGAGCATCTCCTTCCGTTTCCCGCGGGTACACCAGGCCGTCGACCTGACGGAGGTCGATCCCGACGAAGTCGTACGCAGGGCATTGACCGTCGGCGTAAGTGCCTACGATGCGCAGTACCTGATCCTCGCGGCGCGTCTCGATCAGACGCTCCTCACGGCAGATCGCCGGCTCTTCGAGCGAGGCCGCGCACACGGCTTCGACGTGGTCTGGCTCGGTGATGTCACGCTCCGGGACGGCGTGTTGGTCGATACCCCCCAGGGGTATGCGTGATGAAGGTGTAGCATAGCTCCATGACTGACAGTTCGAACCCGTTCGGCGGGTTCTCCATCGCCATCGCCGACTCGCCCGCCGCGTCGACGGCGGTCCCGGCGACCGGCGGTCCGTCGACCGTCGCCTCGGGCGAAGGGCGCGTGGACACCAAGCTCCTGATCGTCGGCTCGGGGCCGGCCGGGCTGACCGCGGCGATCTACGCGGCCCGGGCCAACCTCGAGCCGGTCGTGCTCGCCGGGTCGGCACCGGGCGGCCAGCTGATGCTGACCAGCGATGTCGAGAACTACCCGGGCTTCCCCGACGGCATCCAGGGGCCGGACCTGATGGCCGCGATGCGTGCCCAGGCCGAGCGCTTCGGGGCGCGGCTGGTCGACGTCGATATCGACCGGGTCGACTTCTCGCAGCGCCCCTTCCGGATCTGGGCTCGCGGCACCGAGTATCGCGGGCAGGCGGTGATCGTCGCGACCGGGGCATCGGCCCTGTGGCTCGGCCTCGACAGCGAGACGCGGCTGCGCGGCCGGGGTGTGTCGGCCTGCGCGACGTGCGACGGGTTCTTCTTCCGCGACCGCGAGATCGCCGTCGTCGGCGGCGGCGATACCGCCTTCGAGGAGGCGACGTACCTGACGCGCTTCGCCACCAAGGTCCACCTGCTCCATCGGCGCGACACGTTCCGGGCGAGCAAGATCATGGTCGATCGTGCGCTCGCCCACCCCAAGATCGACGTCCACCCGAACGTCGCGGTCGAGGAGGTCCTCGGCGCCGAGAAGGTCCACGGACTGAAGCTCCGCGACACGGTGACCGGCGAACCCTCGGAGATGCCCATCGAGGGACTGTTCATCGCCATCGGCTACGAGCCCAATACCGCCGCGTTCCGAGACTGGCTCGAGGTCGACGAGAAGGGTTACCTCGTGGTCCGCGACGAGACCGGCTCCAAGGTCGACGGCGTGTTCATCGCCGGCGACGTCCACGACCATCGCTATCGCCAGGCCGTGACCGCGGCTGGCGACGGTTGCAAGGCCGCCATCGACGCCGAGCGCTGGCTCGAGGCACAGGGCATCACCGAAGCCGCGACCGCAACGGCCTGGTAGGCCGGCCTTGGCCTTCTCCTCGCGCGGCGGCGGGACCCGCGCCGCGACGGGCGGCATCGGTCGGGGCGGCCGCGGATCGGGCGGTGGCCGCGGCGGCATGTTCGGTGGCGGGCCGGTCGATGACTTCACGCCGGTCCCCAGGGAGCGCCGCGGCCAGACGCTTCGGCGGATCCTGGTCTTCTTCCGGCCGTATCGGCCGCAGATCGCGGTGGTGCTGGTCGCCATCCTGGTGACGAGCCTCATCGGGCTCATCAACCCGTACCTGCTGAAACTGCTCATCGACGACGCGATCCCGTCGCGGGACTTCGGGCGGCTCAACCTGTACGTCGGGCTGATGATCGCCCTGCCGATCGTGTCGGGCCTGATCGGCGTCGGTCAGGCGTTCCTCAACAACGTCATCGGCCAGCGGGTCATGCAGGACCTGCGCGGCGCACTGTATGCCCACCTCCAGTCGATGCCGCTGCGGTTCTTCACCGAGACGCGGACCGGCGAGATCCAGAGTCGCCTCGCGAACGACGTCGGCGGCGTCCAGTCGGTCGTGACGGACACGGCGAGCTCGGTCACCAGCAACCTCGCCGTGGCCATCAGCACGATCGTGGCGATGACGCTGATCGACTGGCGCCTCACGCTCCTGTCGCTCGGCCTGCTGCCGTTCTTCATGTACCTGACGTTCCGGGTCGGCAAGGTCCGCCGCGAGGTCTCGACCGAGACGCAGAAGTCGCTCGCCGAGATGTCCGCCCTCACCGAGGAGACGCTGAGCGTCAGCGGCATCCTGCTGTCGAAGACGTTCGGCCAGCAGGCGGCGTCGGAAACCCGCTTCCGAGGACTCAACGCACGGCTCGCCGCCCTCCAGATCCGCCAGGCGATGGTCGGCCGGTGGTTCTTCATGATCATCGGCACGATCTTCAGCATCACGCCCGCGTTCGTGTACTGGCTGGCCGGCTGGCTGGCCATCCAGAACGACCCGACGGCACCGACCATCGGCGACATCGTGGCCTTCACCACGCTCCAGAGCCGGCTGTTCTTTCCGATGGGCCAGCTGCTCAACGTGCAGGTCGAGATCCAGGGCGCGCTCGCCCTGTTCGACCGGATCTTCGAGTACCTCGAGATGGACCCCGAGATCGTCGATGCGCCCGATGCGGTCGACCTCTCGCCGGCGGCGGTCCGGGGCAGCGTCCGGTTCCGCGAGGTCTCGTTCCGCTACCCGACCGAGGCCGTCCCGTCCGACCGCGCCCTGGCTGCCGTAGCCGCGGACCGGGATGAGCTCAGCCGGGAGGAGACCGAGGAGGCGGTGGCCGCCGTCCCGGTCGATGCCGAGGCGGTCCAACGGCTCGTCGACAGCGACGGGGACGGCCGAGGTGGCCGGATGCCCGACGAGGTCGACCGCGACGAGGACACCGTCGGCGTCGACGGCGTCCCCGCGCTCGAGATGTTGCCGACGTTCGCGCTCGATCGGATCGATCTCGAGGCCCGACCGGGCGAGCTCGTCGCTCTGGTCGGCCCATCGGGCTCGGGCAAGACCACGACGACGTACCTGATCCCGCGGCTCTATGACGTCGACAGCGGCTCGGTCGAGATCGACGACATCGACGTCCGGCGGATCAAGCTCGCCTCGCTCGGCCGCATCATCGGCGTGGTCACCCAGGAGACCTACCTGTTCCACGCCTCGGTGCGCGAGAACCTGCTCTACGCGCGCCCCGAGGCGACCGACGAGGAGCTGCACACCGCGGCCCGTGCGGCCGCGATGCACGACCGGATCATGGAACTCCCCGAGGGCTACGACACGGTCGTCGGCGAGCGCGGGTACAAGCTATCCGGCGGCGAGAAGCAGCGGATCGCCATCGCCCGGGTCCTGCTCAAGGACCCGCGCATCCTCATCCTCGACGAAGCGACGTCCGCGCTCGACACCGTCTCCGAGCGACTGATCCAGGCGGCATTCGAGCGGCTCATGGAGGGCCGGACCACGATCGCCATCGCCCACCGGCTGTCGACGATCCTCCGCGCGAACCGGATCCTCGTGTACGACCGGGGACGGATCGTCGAGCGTGGCACACACGCCGAGTTGCTCGAGGTCGGTGGCCTCTACGCGCGGCTGTACCGGGAGCAGTTCCTGGCCGACGCGACCCGCACCGGCGAGACGGGCGCAGATGCCGTCTCGACGGCCGCCTTGGCGCTCGCCGACTGACCGGCAGTGCCTACCCACAAGTCGGTCAGGCTGGAACACCGCGGCGGGATGGCGTTCCACGCCGAGCCGTCGTCGGGCCACCCGTACGACTTCGACGACCGCGAGTCCGATACCGGCGCGAGCCCGGTCGAGACCGTGCTGGCCGCGCTGGGATCGTGCTCGGCGATGGACGTGATCGGCATCTCGACCAAGAAGCGGCAGACGTTGACGCGCTATGCCATCGACGTCCAGGGCTCCCAGCGCGACGAGTACCCGCAGGTCTACACCGAGATCACGATCACCCACGAGGTCGAGGGCACGGAGGTGTCGGAGGCGGCCATCCGGCGCGCGATCGAGCTGTCGGCGACGAAGTACTGCCCGGTCAACGCGATGATCTCCGCTGGCGCCACGGCGGTCCATCACCGCTACCGGATCCGCTCCGACGGGGCGTCACCCTACGAGGCCGAGGGCGAAGTCATCACGACCGGCCCGTACTGGCGGGCCGCCCTCAACAGCTAACGCTGGGCCGGCGAAGACTGGCCCGGTGCCGCCTGGTCCGGCGCCGCGCCGCGCTCGGTCTGCGACCGCTCGGCCGACATGCACCGGGTGCATGGCCGGCGCCCCTGGCGTCGCGCGAGACCTACCCACCGGACGCATGTTGGACGAGTCCTCGTGAACCGAGGCTGTCGACGCCTGGGCCCACTCGACCTGCGTCGTGCGGCGGCCGACATTGGCGCCTCCATCGCCGCCATCACCCGCCTTGCATGACTATGCACCACTCATGTATAGTCATGCGCCCATGACGACGGTCCATCCGATCGCAGCGAGCCATCCGAGGCAGCCGCCCGTGAGCGGCCGAGCGCGCCCGTGAGCACGGGCCTCGAGTCGCCCGCCGCCCTCGCGACGGACCGGCCGTCCGGGGAGGCCGCCCCCCTGCCCCGCTCCCGTCGCGGCATGAGCCCCGACGGCGGTCCCCGCCGACTCCGGGTCGGGATCATCGGCGCGACGGGCTACGTCGGCGCGGAGTTGATCCGCCTCCTGGCCCGCCACCCGAACGTGGACATCGTCGGGCTCGCCGGGCGCGACCGCCACGACGACCCGATCGCCGGCCACCACCCGCACCTTGCGACGACCGGGCTCGCGGTCGATGCTCGCCTGCCCGCAGTGGATGCTGCGTTCCTCGCCCTCCCCCACGGGGCGGCTGCGGGCCTCGTCCCGGAACTGATCGCCGACGGCACGGCCGTGATCGACCTCGGGCCTGACTTCCGGCTCCGCGATCCCGGCGACTACCCGCGCTGGTATGGCTTCGATCATCCACGCCCCGACCTGCTCGAAGCGGCGGTGTATGGCCTGCCCGAGCTGCATCGCCACGAGCTGCAGGGCTTGGTGGATCGCCCGGTCGCCATCGTCGGCTCGCCGGGCTGCTATCCGACCGCCACGCTCCTCGCACTCGCGCCGCTGGCGCGCACGGGCCTCATCGGCGACCTCGTGGTCGATGCCAAGAGCGGCGTATCGGGTGCCGGACGTGACCCGAAGCCCGAGATGATGTTCGGTGAGGTCAACGAAAGCGTGAAGGCCTACGGCCTCGGCGGCCACCGCCATGTCGCCGAGATCGAGCAGGAGCTCGCGGTCGCAGCCGCCGCGGAGGGCCTCGATCCGGGCGCCAATCCCGGCGCCATCAGCGTGGACTTCCTGCCGCACCTCATCCCGATGACGCGAGGCATCCTGTCGACCAGCCACGTCCGACCGACGCGGCCGATCAGCCAGCCGGAGCTCGACGCCCTGTATGCGGCGGCCTACGCGGACGAACCCTTCGTGCGGGTGGTCGCGACCCCGCCGGCGACCAAGCAGACGACCGGAAGCAACCACGCTCTCGTCCATGTCCGGCTCGACGAACGGACCGGGCGGATCATCGCGATCGGGGTCGAGGACAACCTCGTCAAGGGCGCGGCTGGCCAGGCCATCCAGGCGTTCAATCTCGTCCACGGCTTGCCGGAGACGGCCGGCCTGGACCAGCTTCCGCTGGCTCCGTAAGGCCGATGTCCATCACGACCCCGGTCCCCGCGACTGCCTCGCTGCCGACCGTCGAGCGGCGCGCGGTCCTGCCCGACGGATTCCGGGCCGGCGCACGCGTGGCCGGCATCAAGGCATCGGGTCGCCCGGATCTCGCGCTGATCGCCACGATCGATGGCCCGGCCGCGGCCGCCGCGGTCTTCACCCCGAACGCCTTCGCGGCCGCGCCCGTCCGCCAGTCGCGGGCCAATCTCGCGGCCACGTCCGGCGACCCGCGCGGCGGGTTCGGCTGGGCACGCGCGGTCGTATCGACCAGCGGCAGCGCCAATGCGGCGACTGGCGCCGCCGGTGCCGCCGACCAGGCGGCGGTCGGTCGGTCGGTGGCGGCCCGCTTGGACATCGAGGAACCACACGTCCTGCATCTGTCGACCGGGGTGATCGGCACCCGCCTGCCGCTCGACAAGGTCGACGGCGGACTCGGTGCGCTCGTGCCGACCCTGGCGTCGACCGATGAAGCGCTCGAGGCCGCAGCGACGGCACTCCGCACCACGGATTCGGTGACCAAGGTAGCGACCGCGACCGTCGAGATCGACGGGACGCCGATCACCGTGAGCGGCATCGCCAAGGGCGTCGGGATGATCCACCCGAACATGGCCACGATGCTGTCCGTCGTGCTGACCGACGCCCGGATCGAACCGGCCGTGTTGTGGGGTCTGCTCCGGCCGGCCGCGGCGCGGACGTGGGACCAGCTGTCGGTGGACGGCGATACCAGCACCAACGACACCGTATTCCTGCTCGCCTCCGGCGCGGCCGGGACCGGAGTGATCGAGGCGGGGTCCGCGGCCGCCGCGCGGCTCGGGACCGCCATCGAGGCCGTGGCGCGCGACCTTGCCCGGCAGCAGGCCGCCGACGGCGAGGGAGCGACGATCCTGATCACGGCCCGTGTCGTGGCCGCCGTCGATGACGCCGATGCCCGGGCCGTCGCTCGCGCGGTCGTCTCGAGCAGCCTGGTCAAGGCCGCCGCCCATGGCAAGGATCCCAACTGGGGCCGGATCGCCGGCGCCGCCGGCAATGCCATCACCGCGTCGGCCGCGGTGCTCGAGGCGTCGGGGCTGTCGGCGGCCGACGCACTCGAACGTGCCGCCCGACCGGCGACCATCGATCCTGACCGGCTGCGGATCTCGATCGCCGGTCACCGCGTCTTCGATGGCGCGCTCGGTGGTCCCGTGGCGTTCGACCGGGCAGCTGCCCGAGCTGCGATGGACGCCCCAGAACTGCTCATCGAGCTCGACCTGGGACTCGGCGACGGTCGTGGCGAAGCGTTCGGCTGCGATCTCACTGAGGCGTACGTCATCGAAAACTCTGAGTACACGACATGATCGGCGCCCGGCTGGCGGCCGATCGCGGCGTTGCGGCCTCCGCTCACGCGCTCACGCACGTCGAAGTGCGCTCGCGCGCCGGCTCGGCCGCGCCTTGCGCTCGCCGCGCCATCCGGGCGCCAAAGCGGTCCGGGCGATGAGCGAGATCCTCGTGGTCAAGCTCGGTGGCACGACGATCGCGGAACAGTCGCACGTGCTCCGGGACGTGGCCGCGATCGCGCGTCGCCGTCCCGTGGTCCTGGTCCACGGTGGCGGCAAGCGCATCACCGAGTGGCTCGAACGGCTTGGTGTCCCGTCGCGCTTCGAGGGCGGCCTGCGGGTGACCGACGCCCAGTCGCTCGAGGTGGCCGCCGCGGTCCTGCGCGGCGTCGTCAACAGCGAACTCGTCGCCGGGCTGCGCGACCTCGGGGTGGACGCGGTCGGGCTGTCCGGGGTCGATGGTGGGTTGCTGATCGCCGACCGGATCCCGGGCCTCGGGCTCGTGGCCAGCGTCAGCGGCCTGCGCCGCGATCTGCTCGACGCGGTGCTCGTGGCCGACCAGGTCCCGGTCGTCGCCCCGCTCGCTCGTGACGCGGACGGCGTGGTCTGCAACGTCAACGCAGACGACGCCGCGGCCGGCATCGCCGCCGGGCTGGGTGCCCGCCAGCTCGTGCTCCTCACCGACGTGGACGGGGTGCGGGACGCCGACGGTCGCAAGCTCGACACCTTGACGGTCGCCGAGGCCGACCACCTGATCGAGGCCGGGGTCATCGCCGGCGGGATGGTCCCCAAGGTGCGGGCGGCGCTCGGCGCGCTGGGCTGGGAGGGCGCCGAGGCGATCATCGCCGACTCGTCCGCCGATCATGCCCTCGAGCGGGCACTCGACGACCCGACGTTCGGCACCCGCATCACGGCCTCGCGCGAAGCGACCGTCGGAGCGGCATGAGTGCGATGACCGCTGGCGGGGACGCCAAGCGGCTGCGCCAGCGGGCGATCCGTCAGCTCATCGCGTCGCGGCCGGTCGGCAGCCAGCGCGAGCTCGTCGATGCGCTGACGGCCGAAGGCTTCGACGTCACCCAGGCGACCGTCAGCCGCGACATCACCGAACTCGGCCTGCTGAAGGCGCCACGGGCCGCCGGCCACGTCTACATCTCGCCAGAAGACGTCGCCTCGTTGACGACGGCCCAGGCTGCGGCCGCCCCGGCGCCATCGCCGGTCGACGAGCGGCTCCGACGCATCCTGACCGACGTACCCGTGACCGTGGGTCGGAGCGGGCTGATCCTCGTCCTGACCGGGACGCCAGGAACGGCCAGCGTAGTGGCCCAGGCCATCGACGAATCGAGCCTCCGCGAGCAGGAGGGCACGCTGGCGGGCGACAATACCCTCCTCGTGCTGTTCGCCGATGAGGCCCGGCTCGAGCGCTGGCTCGAGCGGTTCCTCGCCCTGCAACGTTCGGTCCCGGAGGTCCTGGCACCCGCATGAAGAAGGTCGTCCTCGCCTATTCCGGCGGACTCGACACGTCCGTCGCCGTCGCCTGGCTCAAGGAGCAGTACCGGGCCGAGGTGGTGACCCTGACGGTCGATCTCGGCGGTGGCTCGCTCCGTCCCGGCGTCGAGGCACGGGCCATGTCGGCTGGTGCGTCGCGCGCCTACGTGATCGATGCGCGCGAACGGTTCGTCACCGACTACGTCTGGCCGCACCTGCAGGCCAACGCGCTGTACCAGGGCGCCTACCCGCTGGCGACCGCGCTCGCCCGGCCACTGATCGCGCAGCTCCTCGTCGAGGTCGCGCGGCGCGAGGGGGCCGATGCCGTCGCGCACGGCTGTACCGGCAAGGGCAACGACCAGGTCCGCTTCGACGTCGCGACCCATGCCCTCGACCCGGGCCTCGAGGTCGTCGCGCCCATGCGGGTCGGGATGGGCCTCACCCGCGACCAGGAGATCGACTACGCGAACGAGCGCGGGATCGAGATCCCGATCACCAAGGCCTCGCCCTACTCGATCGACGTCAACCTGTGGGGCCGTTCCTGCGAGACCGGCGTGCTCGAGGACCCATGGGTCACCCCACCACCCGACGCGTACGAATGGACCGTCGCGCCGTCCGATGCGCCCGACCCGGTCGAGCTCGTCATCGACTTCGAGGGCGGGGCGCCGGTGGCCATCGATGGCGAGCGGCTCGGCCCGGTCGAGCTCGTCGAGCGCGTCCACGCGCTGGGGGGCGCGCATGGCGTCGGGCGCATCGATCACGTCGAGGACCGTCTGGTCGGCATCAAGAGCCGGGAGATCTACGAGACGCCGGCGGCGACCATCCTGCACGCCGCGCACCGGGCGCTCGAGGGCCTGACCCTCAGCCGCGACACGCTCCGCTTCGATCGGCTCGTGGCCGACGAGCTGGCCCGGTTGATCTACGACGGCTTGTGGTTCAGCGCGCTCTCCCGCGACCTGCGCGCGTACGTTGCGTCGTCGCAGAGGGTCGTGTCCGGCGAGGTGCGGGTCCGGCTGGACCACGGCCAGGCCGTCGTGGTGGGACGCCGCTCACCGATGTCGCTGTACGACAAGAGTCTGGCGACCTATGACGAGGGCGACGCGTTCGACCACGCCAGCGCGGTCGGCTTCATCGAGATCTTCGGGCTCCCGCTGCGGGTCGAGGCGGCCCGCCATGGAGCGGTCGGCGCCCACTACGGGGCGGCCTGGACCTGGACCGACCCGCTGCTCGAGACGCTGCCGACGACCGTGACGGATCCGGAGCCGGCGACGGTTTAGGGTCGGGTCTAGGCCAAGGCGGGCGGCCGCTCCGGACCGCCGTCGAACACCCGGAACCGCTCGAGGACCTCGATCGCCGCCAGGAGCTGGCGACAGAAGTCGTCGCGCTCCGGATCGGTCAAGCCGAGCCATCGGACGGCAAAGGCGCGCTCCGCCGGTTCGAACCCCGCGAAGTCCTCGTCGGTCATCGTGCGATCCCCTCGCTCCACGGCAGCCGGCCCGACCCGGCTGTTATGCCGATGCAAGGCTACCGCAACCCCGCCCGCTGGCAAGGGGTGACTGTCTGTCCCCTCCGGTAGGCGACCATATGTCTCGACCCCCGGAAACCGCCACAGGAGGGCTTGCCATGCTCGACCAGCAGACCAAGCAGCAGCTCCAGACCAAGTTCCAGCAGATCAAGCCGCAGCTGAAGGGCCAGTTCAGCGGTCTGACCGATCAGGACTGGGAGACCGCCAAGAACGACCCGGACACGCTCATCGACACCATCAGCCGGAAGACCGGCCAGGGTCGGGAGCAGGTCGAACAGACCGTCCGCCAGCTCGTGAACAGCGGCACGACCTACTAGATCACCCGCGCCCCATCACGGAAGGGCCGGTCCGGCAACGGACCGGCCCTTCCGCGTGTCCAGGGAACGATCCATCATCCTGCCAGGCGTTCGAGCACCATCCCCGCGACCCGCCGGCCGATGGCCAGCGAGCTCGTCGCTGCCGGCGAGGGGGCGTTGCGCACGTGGACGACCCGGCCTCGCCCGCCGAACACGAAGTCGTCGAGGAGCTGCCCGTCGGCTGAAACGGCCTGAGCGCGGACGCCGGACGGCGCGGATCGCAGGTCCGTTGCGCGGATCTCCGGGATGTATCGACGGAGGTCTGCGACGAACGCCGGCTTCCACCAGTCCCGCCCCAGTTCGGCGAGGCCGGCCCGGAGGTAGCGGCGGGCGAGCCGCCGGAACCCCGGGTAGCGGAGTGTTCGAACAAGGTCGCGTGGCGCGACAGGTCTCGAGTTCGGCCTTGGCCTCGCGACAAAGCTGCGCTTTGAGCGAGCCTGGGGCGTAGTACAGGCCGGCATGGAGGACGCCACTGTTGTGGCCGGTCTGGTGGGTCGCGAGCTCCGACTCCCTCTCGACGAGGGTGAGTCGCAGGTCGGGGCGCGCCTCCAGCAAACGGTACGCGGTGGCCAGTCCGACGATCCCGCCCCCGACCACGATGACTCCGAGCGGTCGCTCGGCGCAAGGCTCAACCCACGACGACCCGGCTGTCGGCCGCGCGCAGCCGCGCATAGCCCGGCTTGACGACCTCGTTGATGAGTCGGAGCCGTTCGTCGAAGGGGGCGAAGGCTGACTTCATCGCGTTGATCGTCAGCCACTCCATCTCGCCGATCCCGATGCCGAACGCCTCGTCGAGCGACGCGAATTCGCTCGACATCGACACGCCGCTCATCAGGCGGTTGTCGGTGTTGAGCGTCACCCGGAAGCGGAGGCGGCGCAGGAGGTCGATCGGATGGTCGGCGATCGAAGCGGCGGCGCCGGTGTGCACGTTCGAGGTCGGGCACATCTCGAGTGGCACGCGCCGGTCGCGGACGAACGCCGCCAGCCGCCCGAGCTCGACGGAGCCGTCGTCCCGGACCGTGATGTCGTCGACGATGCGGACGCCGTGACCTAGCCGCTCCGCGCCGCAGAACTGGAGTGCCTCCCAGATCGAGGGCAGGCCGAACGACTCCCCCGCATGGATGGTGATGTGGAAGTTCTCGCGCCGCACGTAGTCGAACGCCTCGAGGTAGCGCGTCGGTGGGTAGCCCTTCTCCGGCCCGGCGACATCGAACGCGACCACTCCGGCATCGCGCCAACGGACCGCGGCCTCGGCCACCTCGAGCGATCGGGCGAACTGACGCATGCCGGTGACGATGACCTTCATGACGATCGGTCGGCCGTCCGCCTCGGCGTTCCGGGCACCGATCGAGAACCCCTCCAGGTTGGCCGCGATCACCTCGTCGAGCGTCAGGCCTCGTTCGGTCGACAGCTCCGGGGCGTAGCGGACCTCGGCGTAGGCCACGCCGTCGGCGGCCAGGTCCTCGGCGCATTCGGCCGCGACCCTGACGATCGCGTCGCGCTCCTGCATGACCCCGACCGTGTGGGCGAACGTCTCGAGGTACAGCTCCAGGCTCTTGCGGTCCGCGCCGCGGCGGATATGCGCGGCGAGCTCGGCCGGGTCCGTGGTCGGCAGGCCGTCATAGCCGTACTCGGCGGCGAGGTCGATGATCGTCGCCGGCCGCAGGCCACCATCGAGGTGGTCGTGGAGGACCGCCTTGGGCGCCTGGCGGATGGTCTCCGGACGCAGCATGGTGGCGCCGATGGTACAGGTCGAGGTCGAAGGCGCGATGGCGCGCGGATCACGGGTCGCGGATCGGGTCGGCGGTCGCCGATCCGGTCCGGGGTGGCCGACTTCTTGCTGCTCATTCGTGAGGCGCATTAGGTACAGGCTGGCCCGGCCGATCTCTTGTGGGCGATGCGTGAGGTGCGTGGGACGCAAGCGGCGGCGGGCGCTGGTGGCGTTCGGCGAGTCCGGATCCGTTGGCGTATGCGCCTCACGAATGGCAGCAAAGGGGCTCGTGCGGGCGCGCGCCGCGCTACTCCCTGTCCAGCCGCCGCCGAACAGCGGTGAGGGCGTCTGCGACCCGGGTCGGGGCCGTACCGCCGATCACGTCACAGGACGCCAAGGCACCGTCCACCGACGCGGCCGCGCGCAGGGTCTCGCCGATCCCCGGGTCCGCAGCGAGCGCCTGAGCGCCCGGGTCGCCACTGGCACCGAGCGCGAGCCCGATCATCGAGTCCGGCACGGCATCGAGCTGCAGCCCGGCCTCCTCGGCCTGGGCGACGAGCGCCCCGACCACGTGGTGGGCGACCCGGAACGGGATGCCGCGACGGACCAGCGCGTCGGCGACGGCGGTGGCGGTCGTGTAGCCCTGATCGGTGGCGGCCCGCATCCGGTCGTGGTCGACCGTGAGTGCGTCGAGCATGCCCGCCAACACGCCGAGCGACGATTCGAAGACAGCGACCGCATCGAACAGCGGCGCCTTGTCCTCCTGCAGGTCGCGCTGATAGGCAAGCGGAAGGCCCTTGAGGAGCGTCAACAGCGTGGTCTGGGCGCCGATCACCCGTGCCGCCCGGCCGCGCACGAGCTCCGCCGGATCGGGGTTCTTCTTGTTCGGCATGATCGACGACCCGGTCGAGAACGCATCGCTCGCCCGGACGAACCCGAAGGCCGGGTTGGACCACCAGGTGATCTCCTCCGCGAGCCGGCTCAGGTGGACCATCCCGAGGGCGATGGCACCGACCGCCTCGACCACGAAGTCCCGGTCGCTCACGGCGTCGAGCGAGTTGGCCGTGATCCCATCGAACCCGAGCTCGCGCGCCGTCGCCTCGCGGTCGAGCGGGTAGCCCGCCCCGGCCAGCGCGCCCGCGCCGAGCGGCGAGACGTTGGCACGACGGCGAGCGTCGGCCAACCGGGCACGGTCGCGCTCGGCCATCTCGACGTAGGCGAGCAGGTGATGGGCGAACAGCACCGGCTGGGCCGGCTGGATGTGGGTCGTGCCCGGCAGGACGGCCGTACCCTCGCGCTCCGCCAGGCCGACGAGGGCGCGCTCGAAAGCGACGAGTGCAGCGTCGAGCCGGTCGATCGCCCGGCGCAGCCACAGTCTCAGGTCCGTTGCGACCTGGTCGTTGCGAGACCGTCCGGTATGGAGCTTACCGGCCACTGGACCGATCCGGTCGGCGAGGGCCACCTCGAGGTTCAGGTGGAGGTCCTCGAGGTCGGGGTCCCAGGCGAGGCTACCCGCGGCCACCTCGCCGGCCAGGCCCTCCAGTCCGGCGACCAGTGCGTCCAGCTCCTCGCGAGTCAGCAGGCCGGCCCGCTCCAGCCCGCGCACGTGGGCGATCGAGCCCGCGATGTCGTCGGCGGCGAGGTCCCGGTCAAGGTCGATCGAACGCGTGAAGGCCACGACCCGCTCGTCGTTCTCCTCGCTGAACCGCCCGCCCCAGAGCCGCATGCCGCCTCCGTCGTGTAGCCGTCATGCTAGCGGCATGACCGTGGCCCACGCCCTGCCCGAGGACCGGGGCCTGCCGTCGGACACCGCGGTCTCGTTGGGCTGAGCTCATCTCGATCGGCCGTCGTCCGCCACCGAGCAGGTGGTCCAGATCAGGAGGCCGATGCCACCGCCCATTCGCGGACTCGCTCGGGCGGGAACGCGAACCAGCCGAGGACCGCGGCGGCGGCGGCCAGTGACGCCCCGAGGCCGAAGACCGCTCCGTGGCCGATCCGGTCGTACGGCAGGCCGCCGACGACGTTGGCCACGATGGCGGAGACCCCGAACCCGAGGGTTTGGAACAGCGCCTGCCCGGTCGCCTGCAGCTCGGCGGACAGGAGGCGGGCGATCGTCAGCACGACGGCCACGGTGATCCAGGCGAACGAGACGCCGGTGAGCAGGCGCGTCGTGATGATCAGCGTCGGGTCGCCGATCCAGATCCATGACAACTGCGCGACGAGGTAGATGACAGCGCTGCCGACGAACATGCCCCGCAGGCCGATCCGCTCAGCCACGCGCGAGGCGACGAGCATCGCCGGGATCTCGGCCGTCGCCGACACACCGGCCGACAGCGCCACGTCGGACGGCGATCCGCCCAGTTCGGCCAGTCGCAACGGCAGAAACGTGAACCCGCTGATCACCCCGATCTGGAGCAAGACGACCGCCCCGAGCACGACCATCAGCCTCGGCGCGACCCGGATCGCGACGCCGGCCGACCCGAGCCGCGACCCGGCATCCCCCGGGCGAGTTCGGTGTCCGATCTGGCGCCCCGCGTCGGCGAGGGCGAGGTCGCCTCGGGTGAGGTCGGCGCGAGCCACGTCCGGGACCCGCCCCACGGTCAGCACGATCACGATGCCGAGGGCTACGGCCACCGGGAACGCGGCGCCGTAGCCGACCCGGTCGAAGAGGGCGCCGGCGGCGACCGTCGAGGCCGCGAAGGACAGGCTCGTCAACAGTCGGACCCTCGGGTACTCCCGTCGACCGACCGCGTTCACGGTGAGGGCATCGGCGAGCGGCGCCCACGCCGACTCGAAGAGCCAGTAGGCCATGAACAAGAGGGCGATCACCAGCGGCGGCCACGAGAAGGCGAGCGCGCCGACCGCTGCCGAGGCGCCGACCGCGCTCACCTGGAGCGTTCGCGTCCGACCCATCCTGACATCGGCCACGTGGCCCCAGACGGGGACGATGAGGGTGAACCCGACGGCTCCGGCCGAGGCGATCAGGCCGATCTCCGCCGGGCCGAACCCGAAGTCGGCCAGGATGACCGAGATGAACGGGTAGAAGACACCGAGCGCCGCACCGATCGACAGGACCGCGAGGCGCAGGGCGAGCACGGACCCGATGGTACGGCAGCGGCCACCGTGAGTCGGCCGAACGGCCGAACGGCCGAACGGTCGGGGCTGACCTGTGGCCCACGCCATCAGGTCGTGTCGGTCCAGCCCTTCACGCGATCGACTGCGCGCGACCAGCCGTGCAGGAGATCGTCCCGGCGGGCCCGATCCATCGACGGTTCGAAGCGTCGATCGAGCGACCACGAGCCAGCGATCTCCGACTCGTCCTCCCAGAAGCCCGTGCCCAAGCCTGCGAGATACGCGGCTCCCAGTGCTGTCGTCTCGGTCACGAGGGGACGCTCGACCGGGATCTCGAGGATGTCGGCCTGGAATTGCAGCAGGGTGTCATTGACGGCAGCGCCGCCGTCCACTCGCAGGACATCGAGTGGCTGCGCCAGATCGGCATCCATCGCCTCGCGGAGATCGTAGACCTGGAACGCGATCGACTCGATCGTCGCCCGAGCGATGTGCGCTAGGCCGGTCCCGCGGGTCAGCCCGAAGATGGCCCCGCGCGCGGCAGGATCCCAATGGGGCGCACCAAGTCCCGTGAACGCGGGGACGAGATAGACGCCGTCGCTATCGTGGACACCCGCGGCGAGCGCCTCGATCTCGGCTGACGAGCCGATGGCCTGAAGGCCGTCGCGCAGCCACTGGACGGCCGCTCCGGCCACGAACACGGATCCTTCGAGCGCGTATACGGGTGCGGACCCCGGCCCGAGCTGCCACAACACAGTGGTCAGGAGACCGTGGCGCGAAGCGACGGCCCGTCGCCCCATGTTGACCAACATGAAGGCGCCCGTGCCGTAGGTGTTCTTTCCCGACCCCGCCTCGAGACACGCCTGGCCGAATGTCGCCGCCTGTTGATCACCGGCGACACCGGCGATCGGGATCGGGGCACCGAACAGATCGGGGTCAGTTTCCCCGAAGAGTCCACTGCTTGGAAGCACCTGCGGAAGCATCGACCTGGGGACACCGACGATCGCGAGCAGCTCGTCATCCCAGGCGAGCCGATCGATGTCGAACAGGAGCGTACGGGAGGCGTTCGAGACGTCCGTTGCGTGGACCCGGCCCCCGGTGAGGCGCCACAGCAGGAAGCTGTCGACGGTTCCGAACGCCAGCTCCCCGGCGAGCGCTCGCTCGCGAAGGCCCGGCTCCGCATCGAGGATGTAGCGGATCTTCGGCCCCGAGAAGTAGGCGTCGAGCGGCAATCCGGTCCGCGTCCGAAAGAGCGATTCGTGACCCGCGGCGCGCAGGGCCTCGCAGAGCGGCGCGGTGATCCGGCTCTGCCAGACGATCGCATCGGCCACGGGTCGTCCGGAAGCGCGTTCCCACACGACGGTCGTCTCGCGCTGGTTGGTGATCCCGATCGCGGCGAACCTTTCGACACCGCCCGCCCTCGCGATGACCTCTCTGGCGACCTCGGTCTGCGTGCCCCAGATCTCCTCCGGGTCGTGGGTCACGTGGCCCGGCGCCGGATAGTGCTGGGTGAATTCGCGCTGCGCCGTGAACCGGGGCCGACCTGTTCGGTCGAAGGCGATGGCCCTCGACGATGTCGTGCCCTGGTCGAGGGCCAGGATGAGGTCCCGCCCCGGTCGAGTCTGGCGCACCGGATCAGTCGGATCGACGAGCCGCGGAGCCCGCCGACCACCAGCGCCAGGTCATGGAGACGGCCAATGCTGCGCCCGCCTCCGCGACGGGGGCTGCCCCCAGGTTCATCGCGTCGGGTGGACCCGTCTGCGGCTCCAGGCACAACGCATCGACCGGCTCGTCGTACACGACCCAGTGATCGGCAGACGAGGACAGCTCGATCGTGAGTCGACCCGGCCAGGTCAATCGCGGCGGGCGCCCGAGGCCGATGAAGCAGTCATCCCACGGTGGCGGTGTGGGATCCACCAACCGGCCGGTGGGCAACCCGTCGGGGCCGCGCTCGTACATCCTGGTCGCCGAGAAGTCGAGTTCGACCGCCTCGCTGCTCGGTTCCGGATGGGCGTCAGTACCTGCGAGTCGGCGGCGGAACCAGGGGTGCCACCCGAGCACGACTGGCATCCGATCGGTGGCTTCGAGCCGCAACGAGGCATCAAGGCGGCCCGCGGTGAGTTCGAAGTCCTGCCGCAGCCGGCCACGGAATGGCCAGCCTGGACCGAGGTCGACCGATAGCGAGTCCGGTGCCTCGACCATCCAGGGTTGATCGAACACGGTCCCGTGGAGCGCATGCGGCGGATCGTTGGTCGCGAGCCGCACCGATCGTCCATCGAACCGGAATGACCCATCCCTGATCCGCCCGGCGAACGGGGCGAATGGGTAACAGCCCCAGTCGAGAGGCCCTGCCCCTCGCGTGACGAGGAGCTCCTGTCCATCCACCACGAGCGAGCTCATCCGAGCGCCGGCGTCCGGGCGGATCTCCAGTCGGGCATCCGGGCCCTCGAGGACGATGCGGTCCGTCACCCGGGCGTCCGCGGACCGGGACCGTCGGCTCGACCCGGATCGGTCATGCCTGCGGCGCGGCCTGCGCGAGCGTGGCTGCAGACGCGCGCAGACGCTCGGCGGCATCTTCCGGCGTGATATCGCGCTGCGTCTCCGCCAGCAACTCGTAGCCCACCATGAACTTGCGCACGCTCGCCCGAAGGAGCGGCGGATAGAAATGGGCGTGGAGCTGCCAGGCTGCTCCGAGTTCCGGGTCCGCGGGACCGAACGGCGCCTGGTGCCAACCCATGGAATAGGGAAAGGGCCGCCGGAACAGGCCGTCGTACGCGCCGAGCACCTGCTGGAGGGCGGTCGCGAGTGCGTCTCGACCTGCGCCATCGAGGTCCGACAATCGTGTCGCAGGTCGTGCCGGGATGAGCAGCGCCTCGAACGGCCACGCCGCCCAGAAGGGCACGACGGCCAACCATTCGTCGGACGCGTGGATCACTCGCGGACCACCGAGCTCCTGGGCGACATAGTCGAGGAGCATGCGGCGGCCGGTGGCTCGGAAATAGGCGGTCTGATTGGCGACTTCACGAGCGGCGGTCACCGGGAGGGCGGTTCCCGCCCAGATCTGGCCATGAGGATGGGGATTCGACGCACCCATCGCGGAACCACGGTTCTCGAACACCTGCACCCAGCGGTACCGTTCCCCGAGCTCGTCGGTCTGGTCCGCCCACAGGTCGATCACGGCCGCGACGTCCGCTTTCGGCATGGCGGCGAGGGTGAGGTCGTGTCGGGGTGAGAAGCACACGACTCGACATTCGCCCCGTTCTCCTTCGGCCCGGAACAGCCCGTCCTCATAGCTCGCCGTGCTGGTGTCATCCCGCAACGCGCTGAAATCGTTGACGAACACGAACGTCGAGGTATACGCCGGATTCCTCGCACCGTTCGCCCGTGCGTTGCCCGGGCACAAGTAGCAGGCTGGTTCGTACGGAGGACGGTCGACAGGCGCGTCGGCCTCCTCGGCACCGAGCCACGGACGTCTCGTACGCCCGGCAGAAACCAGGACCCATTCATCGAGCAGCGGGTTATGACGCCGGTGTGGGTCATGCCCGAGCTCCGTGGGACGGGCGCTGCCGTCAGCACCATGGTCATCCGACCGCATCGGTCGGCGCCTCCTCCGACTCCGCATCCACGACCACGAGCCTGCGGACGACGCGCTGCAGCTCGGCCCGTGCGTCCGGCGTCAGACTCGAATCCGTGATCAGGACATCCGCCTGGTCGAGGCGCGCGATGGAACTGATGCCGATGACGCCCCACTTGCTGTGATCGGCGACCACGACCAGTCGGCGGGCAGCCTCGATCAGAGCGCGGTCGGTCTCGGCTTCCGAGAGATTCGGGCAGGTAAAGCCGGAATGGGGATCCATCCCATGGACCCCGACGAAGACGATGTCGACGTGAACGGTCCGCAGAGCCGCGACGGCGAACGGCCCGACGAGCGCTTCGGACGGGGTCCGCACGCCGCCGGTCAGGATGATCGTCTGGTCTGGCCGGCCGCTGTGATGCAGGACATCGGTGACGCGGATCGAGTTCGTGACGACGGTGATGCGCGGGATGTCGACAAGACGCTGGGCAAGGGCATACGTGGTCGTGCCGGCGGAGAGGCCGATCGCCATGCCCGGCTCGACCAGGTCGGCCGCCGCTCCCGCGATCGCATCCTTCTCGGCCTGTTGGAGGCGCGACTTCGTCGCGAATGTCGGCTCGTATTGCGCGCTGGCCTCGACGGACGTCGCACCGCCATGGACCTTCTCGAGAAGGCCCCGATCGTCCAGCACCTCCAGATCTCGTCGGACGGTCATGTCCGACACGCCAAGCTCGCGAACCAGGTCGGCGACCCGGACCGCACCGTCTTCGCGGACACGCTCCAGGATCTTCGATTGACGTTGCCGCGCCAGCATCATCGGTCCTCGTCAGCAGCGTATGGGTCCTCGACCGCCGGGGACGGGAGGCCCCGAGGTCGCACGTGCCAGATTGCCTCGTATTCTACCCTACGTCAACGTGAACGAACGAAATCGCTCGTGATTCATCGCTGCAGAATCTTGACAGTCGTTCGGCTCAGGCTGACAATCTGAGCGAACCTGTTGGAATCTGTCGCAGGTTCGTTGGTGGAGGAGACGCTCATGGCACATCATGTCGGCGCGCACCGTCGATCGATCCGGACGCTGGCCGGGCTGTCGACGCTCGCGATACTGGTGGTCGCCTGCTCGACGGGCGGCGCCACGACCGCGCCGAGCGCGGCCGCCACGGCGGCCCCCGCCAGCGGTGCGGCAAGCGAACCGGCCAGCCAGGCTGCTGCCCTCGGCGAGACCACCCTGGGCTCGAACGAGAGCGACGAGTCCCCGAAGGCAGCTGTCCAGGCGATCGTCGACTATTGCGCGGGGCAGACCGGCGCGACGATCAAGGTCAACGTCAATGACCACAACACCTTCCAGAATCAGATCAGCTCCTACCTCCAGGCGACCCCCGACGACGTCGTCAAATGGTTCGCCGGCAACCGGGTCCGCTTCTTCGCCGCCCAGGGACTGTTGTCGCCGATCGATGACGTCTGGACCGACATCGAGAAGTACATGACGCCGGGACTGAAGGCCGCATCACTCGGTGCGGACGGCAAGGCCTACTTCGTGCCGGTCTACAACTACCCGTGGGTCGTGCTCTACCGGAAGAGTCTCTTCCAGGAGAAGGGCTACACCGTCCCCAAGACGCTCGCAGAGTTCAAGACCCTCGGCGACAAGATGAAGACCGATGGCATCGTCCCGATCGCATTCGGTGATCAGGACGGCTGGCCGGCCATGGGCACGTTCGACATCCTGAACATGCGGATCAACGGCTACCAGTTCCATGTCGGGCTCATGGGTGGCACCGAGAAGTGGAGCGATCCCAAGGTCAAGGCGGTCTTCGAGCAGTGGCGCGATCTCTTGCCGTACTTCCAGGAGGGTGCTCCGGGCCGCACGTGGCAGGACGCCGCCAAGGCCGCGCTCGTCGACAAGAAGGCAGCCATGTACTTCCTCGGGACGTTCGCGGTGGAGCAAGCCGGGGAGAACGGCGCTGACGTCGGCTTCTTCCCGTTCCCTCTCCTCGGTACCCAGTACGATTCGGAGAACGCCATCGACGCACCGATCGATGGGTTCATGTTGAGCGCCAAGCCGAAGAATGCTGACGCCGCCAAGGCGTTCCTGAAGTGCGTCGCCACTCCTGAGGCACAGGTCACCTACGTCACCAGCAAGGGGATCGGGAGCGTGGCGGTGTCGCCGCAGGCTGACACGAGCAAGTACACCGACGTCCAGAAGGCCTCGGCCGAGGTCCTCAAGAACGCGGGCAACATCGCCCAGTTCCTCGACCGCGACGCACGGGCCGACTTCGCCGGCCCATCGGGGATGCAGGGCTTCCTGATCAGCTTCCTGACCGACCCCAATCAGGATCTGGATAAGTTCCTTGGTGGGATCCAGACGTACTACGACACCCTTCCCCCGCAGTCGTAGCATCGAGTCGAGGACTCGATCGTGAGCCAACCGATCACCCGATCGGCCGACACCATCCCGCCGGCTCCGGCCGGCGGGATGGTTCCATCGCGCGCTCGACGACGCTACAGCCCACTGACCGATGGCGATCGCCTGACCCTCGGGATCATGGTCGCCATCCCGACGCTGCTCGTCGTCGTCTTCGTCCTCATCCCGACTGTCGCCTCGGTCATCCTGTCGTTCACCAGCTGGAACGGCATCGGCGGGCTTGATTCCATCAAGTTCATCGGCCTGAAGAACTACACCGACCTGATCAATATCTACAAGCCGTTCTGGCCCGCCATCAGCCACAACGTCATCTGGTTGATCTTCTTCCTGGTCATCGCGACGCCCTTCGGGATGTTTCTCGCCGTGCTGCTCGACAAGAACATCCGCGGCACGCGTGTCTACCAGGGCGCGCTGTACATGCCGGTCGTCCTGTCCTTGGCGATCATCGGCTTCATCTGGCAACTCATCTATGCGCCCGAGCAGGGACTTCTCAATAACCTCCTCGGTCGTACGGCCCAGGGCAACCAGATCAGCTGGCTTGGCGACCCGAACCTGAATCTCTGGGCGGTCCTCGTGGCCGCCACCTGGCGACAGGTCGGCTACGTGATGGTCCTCTACCTGGCGGGCCTCAAGGCCGTCGATCCGGGACTCCGCGAAGCCGCCGCGATCGACGGCGCGTCCGAGCGGGAAACGTTCTTCCGGGTCGTGTTTCCGGTCATGCGCCCGATCAACATCGTGATCCTCGTCATCACGGTCATCGAGTCACTGCGCGCTTTCGACCTGGCGTTCATCGTCAACAAGGGACTGAACGGGCTCGAATTGTTGTCCACCCTGGTGACCAACAACATCATCGGTGAGACGAGCCGGATCGGATTCGGGTCAGCGATCGCTGTCGTCCTGCTCGTGGTGTCGGTCGGCCCGATCATCGTGTATCTCGTCCGCGCTCTACGTGAGGAACAGCAGTGAGCGACGTCGCCGCTCCGGCACGCGCGCTGTCCCAGGCATCCATCTCGGCGCGCCGCCGCAAGCGGATGAGACGCTGGGCGCTGCATGCCTTCCTGATCGGGGTGTGCCTGGTCTGGCTCCTGCCACTCGCCTGGGCGGTGTACACCTCGCTGCGCCCATATGCCGACACGAACCGCCTCGGCTACGTGTCCATCGGCGGCACGTACAACTTCGATAACTACATCAACTCCTGGACGAAGGGCGAGATCGCCAAGTACTTCGTCAACACCGCCATCATCCTGGTGCCGGCGGTCGTGGTCGTCCTGCTCCTGGCATCGATGATGGCCTTCGCCGTGTCGCGCTACAGCTGGCGCTTCAACCTGGCGCTGCTGATGCTCTTCACGGCCGCGAATCTGCTACCCGCGCAAGTCATCATCACGCCGCTGTTCCGGATGTTCCTGGTGCTGCCCCTGCCCTCTCTGGTCAGCGACAACGGGGTGTTCTACGACCAGTACGTCGGGATCATGGCCATCCACGTCGCGTTCCAGCTCGGCTTCTGCACGTTCGTCCTCAGCAACTACATGAAGACGCTTCCCAAGGACCTCAACGAAGCCGCCGTCGTCGATGGTGCCAGCGTCTGGCGCACCTTCTGGAGCGTGATCCTGCCTCTCACCCGACCGGCATTGGCAGCCTTGGCGACGCTCCAGGTGACCTGGATCTACAACGACTTCTTCTGGGCCCTCATCCTCATGTTCACCGGCAACAAGCGGCCGATCACGTCGGCTCTCAATCAACTGAAGGGCCAGTTCTTCACCGACAACAACCTTGTCGCGGCCGGGGCGATCCTCGTCGCCCTCCCGACGCTCGTGGTGTTCCTGGTGCTGCAGAAACAGTTCGTACGCGGACTCACCCTCGGCTCGACGAAGGGCTGAACGGGGCGTCCTCCTCCCGCTCCGCTGGGCTCGGCCGCACGGTCGAGCCCGGTCCGCGCCTGGGCGATGCGTCCGGTACGGTCGCCTGGGGTCACACCCGCTCCAGGACGAGCACTCTCGACCAGAAGTCGCCGAGCCGCGCCGCGTGGTGGCGCTCGACAGCGATGGTGAGCCCCACGCGCATCAGATCGGCACCCGTCCGCAGCCCGAGATTCGGGCGGACGATCGGGTCGTCAGCCCCTTCGGACCACGCGGCGACCCGATACTCACGATCGGCGTCCAGTCCCCGAAGCTGGATGCGGCGACCTTCAGGGTTGGGCCGGTTCAGGCCCCCGTACAGGCCCACGAGCGCCACGGCACCATCCTCGGCGACCGACATCCAGGCGACGACGCGAGGGTCCGCCCCGAACGGGCTCGCCAGCCGGTGGAAGCGGCCGTACTGCAGCACCTCCCGATGCCGGCGATAGAAGTCGATCTGCTCCCGCACCCGGTCACGCTCCGACTCGTCCAGGCGGGTCGGGTCGAGCTCGTAACCGAATACCCCGAAGAACGCGACCGCGGCCCGGGTGTCGAGCGGCGTCATCCGCCCGGTCTGGTGGTTCGGGACCGCGGAGACATGCGCCCCCATGGCACTGGGCGGATACACGAGCGAGGTGCCCCACTGGATCGCGAGTCGCTCGACGGCATCGGTCTGGTCACTCGTCCAGGTCTGTGGGGCGTACGCGAGCATGCCCGGATCGAACCGACCGCCGCCGCTCGCACATGACTCGAAGAGGATCGCGGGGAAGCGAGTCGTCAGGCGCCGATAGAGTTCGTAGACGCCGAGGATGGAGCGGTGATGGAATGTCCCCTGCCGCTCGGGCGGGAGGTCGCGGGCGAACGGCTCGGTGATATTCCGGTTCATGTCCCACTTCACGTAGCTGATCGGCGCACCCTCGAGGACCGCCGAGATCGCATCGGTCAGGTGGTCGACGACCTCGGGGCGACCGAGATCGAGGACGAGCTGCTGACGGCTCTCGGTGAGCGGCCGACCGGGGATCCCGATCGCCCAGTCGGGATGGGCCCGGTACAGATCGCTGTCCGGATTGACCATCTCGGGCTCGATCCACAGGCCGAAATCGATGCCCAGTGCCGTGATCCGGGCGGCGACGCCATCGAGCCCGTCGGGCAGCTTGCGCCGGTCGACGACCCAATCGCCGAGCGAACGGTCATCGCGATCGCGACGCCCGAACCAGCCGTCGTCGAGCACGAAGAGCTCGATGCCGAGGTCGCGCGCGGCGGTCGCGATCTCGACGAGGCGGTCGGCGTCGAAGTCGTAATAGGTGCCCTCCCAGTTGTTGAGGAGCACGGGTCGAGGGCGGTCGCGCCACGTCCCGCGGGCGAGCCGCGACCGGTAGAGATCGTGGAAGGCGTGACTGAGCGCACCGAGGCCACGATCCGTCCAGGCGACGACGACCTCTGGGGTCGTGACGGCCTCGCCCCGATCGAGCGGCCAGGCGAACGTCTCCGGATCGATCCCGAGGCGGATCCTCGTCGTCCCGTACTGATCGACCTCCGCCTCGGCGAGGAAGTTGCCGGAATAGACGAGACTGGCCCCGAAGACCTCGCCGGCGGCCTCGTCGGTCGTCGGGCGACGAAGCGCAAGGACGGGGTTGTGCTGCGCGCCCGATGCACCGAGCTGGCTCCCGTAGGCGATGCGCCCGGGCGCGAGTGGCTGCTCGACGACGTGCGCCTCCCGCGCCCACGCGCCGGACAGGTGGGTGAACACCCAGTCGTGGTCCGGCAGGTCGAGCGACAGGCTCATCGCGGTCCGCACGGTGAGCGGGTCGCGGGCCGCCCGGACGACGAGACTCCGGGCGAGGACGGGGCGGTCGGCGAAGAGCGTCAGCCGGAGGTCGACCTCGAGGCCGGTGTGTTCGTCGGCGAGGGTGACCGTGAGGGTCTCGGCCTCGGCGTCGTCCTCCGTGTAGGTCGAGGGCAGACCCTCGAGCGGCGGCTTGCCGGGCGCGACGGCGTGGCCGGCGTAGCGGAGCGCGACCGTTCCCGAGCCGTCCGGCCCCACCGCGACGAGCGCCGGGACGCGGAGGTCGCCGACTCCCGCGGTCGGGACCGCGAGCGGGATGGCATCGCCGACCCGGTTCGACCAGCCGCTGAACGGGTCCGGCCCGAGGTGCCGATACGACCGCCCGAGCGGCAGCGGCGCCCCGAGGTGGAGCGCGCCGAGCGAGCCGTCCTCGTAGATGCGCAGGACGTGGCTGATGCGGCCGTTCGCCAGGTGGAGCTGGCGGTCGTCTGCCCGCCACTCGATGGTCATCGGATCCCCGTGAGCGTCCAGGTCCAGCGGTACGTGCCCGGCCCGACGAGGTAGGCAGGGAGGGTGTCCGGACCGCACGACGCGGTCCCGAGGCCGCGATGCGCGGCGTCGATGTGGATGATCGTCTCCGGCGCCGGCACGAGTTCCGGGTGGTGAGTGGCGGCGGCGAGGGCGCTGGCGCGGTGGTGTGTCGTCGACACCTGGAGCGGGCGGTCGAAGGCGAGGCGGAGCCCACGGCCATCGGCGTCACGCAGCTCAAGCCACCGGACATCGGCGTGGCCGCCGTTCTCCTGCGGCCGGATGTAGGGCACGGTCTGCTCGGCGACGGTCGAGCGGTGGATGGCGACGAGTCCACTCCGCTTGCGATCAGGGTAGGTCTCGTGTGGGCCCGTCCCGAACCAGGTGACCGCCTCGAGCCCCGGCACGGTCTCGAGGATCACACCGACGCGGGCCAGGTCGGCGAGTCCATGCGGGATGGCGACCGACTCTTCGACGGTGAGGCCACCGTCTGGTCGGGGCCACACGACACGCTCATGGCTGACCACGAGCCCGGCCCCAGTCGTCACGGCATCGACGATCAGCGCCAGCTCGCCGTGGCGCTCGAAGGAGACCAGTCGGCGCTCGAGCCGGTCCAGCCCGGCGGTCGCCCACGCCGCCGCCATCCCGCCGATGCGGTCGTTGTCGGTCGGAGCGCGCCAGAGGCTGAGAACCGGCGTCGTGGCAAGCAGCGGGTGGCGGATCGTCCCGTCGTCATCGGCGACCACCTCGGTGCCGCCGCCATGGGCGACCTCGACGCTGGTCGTCCCGCGGTGGGCCGTCCCGATCGGGATCTGCAGCGCGAACGCTTCGAAGCCAGCCGGTGCCCAGCGCAGATCGCGGGCCACACGCCAACGCGTCGTCAAGAAGGCATCGGCGGACTCGCGGACGTTGTTCGGCAGGCGCTCGAGCGTGACGACGGCGGACCTTCCGGCTCCGATCCCCGGGGCCGGGAACGCCCCACTCGCGATGACATCGCCACCGATGGCCGCCTCCCACTCGACGGTGAGCCACGCGAGGTCGAGGACGTCCGGCTTCGCGGTGATCGTGAGTCGATCGGTCAGCGCGTCGAACGCAAGCGTCACGGGTGCTGCCAGCGCCCGGTGCTCCCAGAGGGCTGGTTTGGGCGTGCGATCGGGCCAAACGAGACCATCGGTGCAGAAATCGCCGTCGTTCGGTTCGTCGCCGAAGTCGCCGCCGTAGGCCCACCGGGTCGAGCCGTCGGGCAACCTCTGGACGAGCCCGTGGTCCCACCACTCCCAGATGAAGCCGCCCTGCAACCCAGGCGTCGATTCGATCGCGTCCCAGTGCTCCGCGAGCGTCCCGTTCGAATTTCCCATCGCGTGCGAGTACTCGCACATGACGAGCGGATGGCGCTGCAGGCCCGAACGGGCATGCTCGACGATGTCGGCGAGCTGCGGGTACATCGGGCAGGTCAGGTCGCTGATCCGCTGATCGCTGGTCCAGTCCCAGCGGATGGCACCCTCGTAGTGGAGCGGCCGCGATGGATCGAACGTCCGGAGCCAGGCAGCGGCGGCCTCGTGGTTCGCGCCATGCCCCGACTCGTTGCCGAGCGACCAGGCGATGATCGATGGATGGTTCCGGTCGCGGATCGCCATCCGCGACACGCGGGCGAGCCACTGGCCGAGATAGGCAGGATCGTCACAGAGCGTGCTCTGGAAGGCGTGCGACTCGATGTCGGCCTCGTCGATCACATACATGCCGAGCTCGTCGGTCAGATCGAGGAACGCCGGATCGTTGGGATAGTGCGACGCGCGTACGGCATTGAACCCGAAGTGCTTCATCTGGATCAGGTCGGCACGCATCGAATCGGCCGAGATCACCCGCCCGGTGTGCTGGTCGAAGTCGTGTCGATTGACGCCTCGGATGAAGATCCGGCGGCCGTTCACGAGGAGGTCCAGGCCGCGGACCTCGACCCGCCGGAAGCCGACCTGCAGGGTCGTTCGTTCCACGAGGTCGCCTGCCGGCGAACGCAACGCCAGCTCGAGCGGATACAGCGACGGCGACTCGGCGCTCCACGGCTCGACGCCGCTGACGCGGACGTCGATCGTCACTCGGCCGATCGCCGGCGGGACCTCGCGACGGTGCGCCTCGCGCCAGGCATCGCGTTCGTCGGCGACCGCGGCCGGACCACCGACGATCTGCCGTCGGGTGACCGTCGCGAGCGGCCACGATGGAGGGCCGGGCCGTTCCGTCATCCCCCGGACCATCGGGAGGACACCCGGGATGGCCGCCTCGATGATCCACCCGGGCTCAGGCACGATCCCGGCGAAGCCGATGTCGACGGTGAGCGACAGCCGGCCGGTCCGCAGGTCGTCATCGAGACCGCATGTCACGCCGATATCGGCAAGGTAGGCATGGTCCGTCGCGTACAGGAAGACCGACCGCGTGATGCCGCCATGCCACCACTGATCCTGGTCTTCGACATATGTCGCGTCGGACCACTTCACGACGGTGATCCGCAGCACGTTGTCGCCGCGACGGAGTACGTCGGTCACGTCGAACTCCGCCGCGAGATGCGAATCCTTGCTGACACCGACGTCCGTGTCGTTGACCCTGACGAGCATGACGCTCTCCGCCGCACCGACGTGCAGGACGACGCGTCGGGACGACCACGTCCGGGGGACTCGGAACGTCCGCTCGTAGACGCCGGTCGGGTTCAGGTCGGGGATCTCGGGAGGCAGGCCCGGGAACGGCATCCGGATGTTCGTGTAGTGCGGCTGGTCCCATGTCTCCTGGCGAGTCCAGCAGCCTGGGACAGCGGCGGTCAGCCACCCATCGTCGTCCGGGCGATCAGATGGTCGGCGCAGCAACTGGAAGCGCCAGGTGCCGTCCAGGGATAACCGTTCATCGTGTGGGACGGCGTGCATCGGGAGGCGACCCCACGACACCAGCTCCGGGCTGATCCAGGGAGGCGTCACGCCACTGATCCTCCCTTGGCATCAGCCACGCGATGGGCTCCGTCGACGGCGCGCACCATGAAGACGCCGGGCACGAGGCCCGTTCGGTCCCGATATCCGGCCAGCATCGCGGCGCCGAATCCATCGACCGCGTCGTCGTGGACGAGGTTGATGGTGCAGCCCCCGAAACCCGCACCGGTCATCCGCGCGCCGATCGTACCGGGTGCCATGGTCGCGACCTCGACGAGGGCGTCAAGCTCGTGCGAGCTGACCTCGAAATCGTCGCGAAGTGAGGCGTGGCTCGCTGCAAGCAGCTGCCCGATCGCGGGGATGTCGCCGCGCTCGAGGGCGGAGATCATGCTCATCACGCGGCCGTTCTCACCGACGACATGGCGGGCCCGCCGGAAGGCGGTCGCATCGAGGCGCGGTCGGCTTCGCTCCAACAGCTCGGGACTGACGTCGCGCAAGGCCCGCACCCGGTCGTCGAGGCGGGCGATCTCGGCGGCAGCACGCTCGCACTCCTGGCGGCGAGTGTTGAACTCCGATGTGGCCAGCCGCCGTGGTTGGCCCGTGTGGCACACGATCAGCGCGACGCCAGCGGGCAGGGCGACCGGTCGATGTTCGAGGCTCCGACAATCGAGCACCTGCGCGTGCCCGACGCGTCCGAACACGACCGCGAACTGGTCCATCAGCCCGCATCGGACGCCGACATAGGCGTTTTCGGCATGTTGCGCGGTCTGCGCCAGACGCATCGGATCCATCGCCGGCTCGTCGCCCCTGGATAGCGCCCACGCGGCGGCGAGCTCGATCGCGGCGCTCGAGGAAAGACCTGCCCCGGCCGGCAGCGTGGAGTCGAGGACGCCACGGAACCCGGAGATCGGCAACCCTGCTTCCACCATCGCCCAGGCGGTACCGGCGATGTAGTCGGCCCAGGTCCCGCGCCGTGGACCGATATCCTCGAGATCGATGGCCGCCAGCTCGCCGCTCTCGGCCGAGATGAGCTCGATGCGCCGGTCCTCGGTCGGCCAGAAGGCGATGCTGACCCCGAGGTCGATGGCGGCGGGCAGCACGAACCCGTCGTTGTAGTCAGTGTGCTCACCGATGAGATTGACGCGCCCTGGAGCGTGGACGACCCGCACGTCGGCTCGGTCGGATCCGACCGCCAGTCCGCTGTGGGCGAGCGCATCCACGAGTCGGTCGACGTCGACTGCGGCGCCCCGGGTGATCGCCATGGCCACAGCGTACCCAACCATCCACACCGGATGGACGCGGTCGGTCAGACTGGCAACCATGACGGACGGGCGAACGGCACTCACGGCGAGGGGGCTTGGGCGGCGCTTCGGTGAGCGCTGGGCCGTCCGCGGCATCGACCTGGACGTCCAACGCGGCGAGGTGGTCGGCCTGCTCGGACCCAACGGCGCCGGCAAGACCACGACCGTCCGGTTGCTCACCGCCTTGATCGGGCCGAGCGAGGGAACGGCGTCCGTCGACGGGCTCGACGTTCGCGATCAGCCTGACGAGGTCCGAGCCCGGGTCGGGATCCTGACCGAGACGCCGGGCCTGTACGACAAGTTGTCGGCGACCGACAACCTCGATTTCTTCGGTCGGCTGTACGGCCTGGACGCGGCGACCCGCGCCGAGCGGATCGAGCGCTACCTCCGGCTGTTCGACCTGTGGGAACGTCGGGACGATATCGCCGGCACCTTCAGCAAGGGCATGAAGCAGAAGCTGGCGATCGCCCGTGCGCTGCTCCACGATCCCTCGGTCGTGTTCCTCGACGAGCCGACCGCGGCGCTCGACCCCGAGGCCGCGTTCATCGTGCGCGAAGCGATCGAGACGCTGCGCAAGGCCGGCCGGACGATCGTGCTCGCGACCCACAACCTCGACGAGGCCGATCGGCTATGCGACCGGGTGGCGTTCATCCGGGGCGGTCTTCTGCGGATCGACTCGCCCGCCAGGTTGCGGGGGGCGCTCGGGGTGCGTGGGCTGCGCATCCGCCTTGCTTCGCCGGCCACCGATGCGCTGATCGGCGCGATCCGGATGGTCTCCGGCGTCTCGGGCGTCGAGGTCGGCAACGGCGGGCTCGAAGTCGGCGCGGATGATCCGGAGACGATCGCCCCGTCGGTCGTGCGGGCGGCGGTCGCCGCCGGCGGCGAGGTCGTGGAGGTGCGTCCGGAGCGGACGTCGCTCGAGCAGATCTACTTCGACGTCATGGGCGTTCGCGCCGGCACGAATGGGGAGGCCGGCTGATGCGCGCGGACATCGTGCTCACGATCCTGCGTCGGGAGACGACCGAGATCGTCCGCAACCGTCTGCTGCTGGTCACGATCCTCATCCCGCCGATCCTGCTCACGGTCGTGCCGCTCGTCGTCGGTGGCGCTGTGGGCGGGGGCGAGCGTGCGCTGCCCCCGGAGCTCATGCGCGCGATCCTCGCCCAGAAGCCCGAATGGGCGTCGTTCACGCCGCGCGAGCTGACCGGTGCGTTCACGGTCCAGCAGTTCCTGGCGTTCTTCCTGTTGATGCCGGCCTACATCCCGTTGTCGATCGCCACCTTCTCGATCATCGGCGAGAAGCAGGCTCGCTCGCTCGAGCCGGTCCTCGCCGCGCCGATCAAGACCGCCGAGCTGCTCGCGGGCAAGGCGATCGCGGCCCTCGTCCCGGGTGTGCTGACGGGGTGGGTCACGTATGTCGTCTTCGTGCTGCTGGCCTCGCTCGTCTACGGCGCGAGGCTGCTGGGCGTGGTGACCGACGCGTCGTGGCTCGCGGGAGTGTTCCTCCTCGGCCCGGCGGTCGGGCTGTCGTCGGTCGTCGCGGGCGTCATCGTCAGCTCGCGGGTCAACGATCCGCGGGTGGCGCAGCAGATCGGCGGCGTGATCATCGTGCCGGTCATCGCGATCGTGCTCGTCCAGGCGACCGGGACGGTGCTCGTCGGCGCGAGCGGCTACATGGTGCTGGCCGCCATCGTGCTCCTGGTGTCGTTGGTCGGCCTCCGGATCGGGGTGCGGCTGTTCGATCGAGAGGCGATCCTGACGCGCTGGCGATAGGCAACCGATCGGGCACCGTACGGGTTCTGGCTGATACCGACCGTTGACATACCGAGGTAGGCCAAGACCCCTATGATGCCGCGATGACGCACACCGCCACCCGGTCCGACTGGCTGATCTTCCTGGCCCTCGGGTTCATGTGGGGATCGTCGTACCTGTTCATCAAGTTGGCCGTCGACTCGTTCGGGACGTTCACGCTGATCTCGCTCCGGCTGCTCATCGGCGGTGCGCTGCTGTGGGTGGTGCTGCGTCTCAGCGGGGTGCCGCTGCCACACGAGCGTCGGGCCTACGGTCACCTGCTGGTCATGGCCGTGATCAACATCTCCATCCCGTTCGTGCTGATCACCTGGGCCGAGCAGTCGGTCGACAGCGCGCTGGCGGCGATCCTTAATTCCACCGTCCCGCTGATGGTCATCGTGCTGGCACCGGTGTTCCTGCACGATGAGCCGATCCGGATCAACGGCCTGGCCGGATTGGCAATCGGCTTCGCCGGCGTCGTCCTGATCGTGTCGCCCGAGTTGGCGGCGGCGACCGGGACCGTCCCCGGGCAGATCGCCCTGCTGGGCTCGTCGCTGTCGTACGGCATCGGCAACGTGTACGCGCGGCGGAACGTCCGTGGCCTGCACCCGATGATCCCCGCCGTCTTCCAGGTGACCTTCGCCCTGCTGATCGTCGGAACTCTCGCGCTCGTGGTCGAGCGGCCCTGGGAGACCGCCCATCCCGATGCCGAAGCCCTGTTCTCGGTCGTGTGGCTCGGGATCCTGGGCTCGGGCTTCGCGTACCTCGCCTACTTCCGGTTACTGAGCCGGCTGGGGGCCACGCGCACCTCGCTCGTTGCCTACCTGTTGCCGGTGGTCGGGATCGTGCTGGGCTTCCTGGTCCGCCATGAGCCGATCAACGCCACGCTGATCGCTGGTACTGCACTGGTGATCGGCGGCGTGGCCTTGGTCAACGGACGCTGGGGTCGGCGCCGGCTGTTCGCGCCGACACCCCCGGTCGAGGCGGCGTAGACGCGTCGACCGGCGGGCGCCGGTCGTTGGGAGCTCTCGAGCTTCCGATCGGCGAACAGGCCCGCTCCACGATGGGGCTCGGGCTCTATCCCCTGCCCAGCGCCAGCAGGAGCGCCCCGGCGACGATCAGGAGCGAGGCCCCGATCCGTCGGGTGGTCTCGCCACGACCGGCCGCCTCGCCCATCCTGACACTGCCCCAGGCCGCGGCCACCACGGTCGCCGATTCGCGCAACGGCGCGACGCCGGAGAGTGGTGCGACGCTCAGCGCGACCAGGATCAGGACGTACGCGCCGAGCGTGAGCCACCCACCGACGGCTGCCCGACGCACTTCCTCGCGTCCGCCCGCGAAGGTGTCCCCGCCAGCGACGAACCGGACCCACAGCACGAGCGAGATCGACGTGGTCACCCACAGGATCGCCGCGTACGGCACCGGATCGATCAGCCGCGTCCCGACCCGGTCGATGGCGCTGTAGGTCGCGATCGTCACGCCGGTCGCGAGCGCGAACGCGATCGAGGGGTCGAGGCCGCGACGTCCCCGGACCAGCTGCCACGGTCGCTGGAGGATGAGGAACCCGGCGAGCAGCGCGCCGACACCGAGGGTGCCGGCGACGCCCAGCCGCTCGCCGAGCAGGCCGACGCCGACCGCGACGGCGAGCAAGGGTGCGGTCCCCCGGGCGAGCGGATACACCACCGACAGGTCCCCCCGTCGGTAGGCCGCCGACAAGAGCACGAAGTAGCCCGCCTCGACGACCCCGGACACCACACCGAGGGCGACGCCATGTCCCGGCAACGTCGCATGTCCCCCGACCCACCACGCGACGAATCCAGCGGGGACGATCCCGACCGATGCCGCCAACATCCCGACCGTCGCCGCCCGGAGCGGGTCGCCGGCCGTCTTGAGCCGGACGTTCCAGGCGACGTGCAGGACGGCGCTGACCGCGACGAGCGCGACGATGAACGGGTCCACGACCCGACGTTAGCGGTCCAGGTCCCGTCGCTGCAGGCCCCAGGCGCCGAGCGCCAGGCCGCCGAACGCCAGCACCACGGCCGCCGCGATGCCGACCGCGTCGTACTTGCCCGCCATCGGCTGGCCGAGGTGCTTGAACAACGACAGTTGCAGGATCGGATCCGGCAGTTTCAGGGCCGCGCCCAGCGTATCGAGCAGGAACGTCGCGATCGCGGCGAGCGCGGCCGCCGGTGCAGCCAGCGACGCACGAACGAGGCCGCCGACGGCCAAGCCGATGCCCGCGAAGGCCATCGACGCCAGGCCGAGGATGGCGGTCCCGACGACCGGCCCCGTCAGCTCCGCCTCCTGGGTCTGCACCGCCAGCCCGACCATGGCCGCGAGCACAAGCGTCATCACCCCGATCGCGCCGTGGACGCCAAGGCCGCTGAGCACCATCCAGCGGCGGCGCGCGATCGGCGTCGACATGACGACGGCCAGCCGGCCGCCCGCCTCGTCGGTCGCCCAGCCCGCCAGGAAGGTGGCGGCCGCGATGCTCATCATCAACGAGGCGAAGTTGTAGAACGTCAGCTGCAGGATCCCCGATGGCTGGGAGAAGTCGATGCCGGGGTAGATCTGGTTGATGATCGCGACCACCTGCGGGATCGCCCCGATGCTCGCGGCGAAGGCCTTCGCGGATGCCACGATCAACGCCGCGTAGAGCCCGATCCCCGCACCCCAGGCGATGGCGACGCCGGTCCGATCGGCGAGCTGCCGACGGAACGGATCACCGATGCCCGCGGGCAGGGCCGGCAATCGGATCCATCGCAGACTCGCGGCGTCCCCGAGGTCGCGGCGCACGAAGCCGAAGACGCCGATCGACATGAGGACGACGATCACCGCGAGCAGGACCGCCATCGACGGCCAGTCCGTGACTCCGGCCAAGGGTCGATGACCGTCGGTGAGGGCATCGAATGACAGCGGGCGGAGCGACTCGATCGTCGGCGACAGCGACGAGTAGCTGTTGATGATGGTGCTGCCGAACAGCGAGATGAGCCCGAACGCGACCGCCCGGGTCCGCCCGACGAAGGGCGATGCCGCAAAGGCAACCGACCCCGAGGCCAGCATGACCCCGCCGAAGACCAGGCTGTGCCCGAGAGCTGCCCCGAGCGCGATCTCGTCGCCCGGGAGCCGGGCGAACCCGACCCCGACGGCGTAGGTGATCAGGGCGAAGATCAGCATCGCGACCGCCAGCGCGGCGAGATGACCGGCGAGCTTCTGGAGAGCGATGGAGACCCGGCTGTGCGGCGTCGACGCGAGCAGATCGAGACTTCCCTTGCCGGCCTCCCCGGCCAGCGTGCCCGACAAAGCGATGACCGACCAGAGACCGAAGGTCGCCGGCAACGAATTGCCGATCCGCCAGGACAGGAACCCACCGAGGTGCTCGATGTCGATCGGGGTGCCCAGCAGGCCGCGGATGGCCAGGGGAAGTGAGAGGAGTCCGTGGGTGAACTGCTGCCGCAGCTCGATGGTCGAGAACTCGGCGGCCGTCCCGAACGGGGCGCCGGTGCCGAACATGAACAGCCCGGCCACGCCGCCGACGATCAGGGCCGCCCGACGGCTGTCGCGGAAGGTCTTGGCGAAGACCGAGGTGAGGCCGATCACCCGCGACCATGGCCGCGGACGGGTGAGGACCAGCGCGTCAGCGGCCATCAGCCGACCCGTCCCGGTTGGCGGCCGGCCCGCCAGAGTGATCGCCGTATTGCGCGAGGAAGACGTCTTCGAGGTTCGGCTCGCGGCTGACGACGTCGGTCAGGCCGTGCGGCGCCGCCGCGGCGATCACCGCGCCGATCGGGCCGTTGACCCGCAATGACACGACCCCATCGCTGGCCCGGACGTCGCTGACGCCCTCGATCGACTCGAACAGCGCGGTCGCGACCGGTCGAGCGAAGCTGAGCTCGACGTGGTGGAAGGCGAGGCGTCGGATGGCCTCGATGCGGTCGACCTGGACGAGGCGGCCCTCGCGGATGATCGCGACCCGGTCGCACGTCCGGTCGACCTCGTCGATCACGTGGGAGCTCAGGAAGATCGTCCGGCCCTCGGCCTTCGCCTCTCGGATCACCTCGAAGAAGGCCTGTTGGACGAGCGGATCGAGCCCGGACGTCGGCTCGTCGAGGATGAGCAGGTCGGGCCGGTGCTGGAGGGCGACGATCAGACCGAGCTTCTGCTTGTTGCCCTTCGAGTACTCCTTGAACCGCCGGCTCGGATCGAGGTCCAGCCGCTCGACGAGCTCGCCGAGATAGCGCGGATCGACCCCGCCCCGCAGGTTGGCGAAGTACGTGATGGTGTCGGCACCGGTCAGCCGGTCGTAGAGGTCGAACTCGCCCGGCAGGTAGCCCACCCGCCGATGGATCGCGACGGGATCGCGGGTCGTCTCGATCCCGAACACCTCGGCGCGACCCGAGGTCGGCCGGATGAGATCGAGCAGGACGCGCATCGTCGTCGTCTTGCCCGCGCCGTTGGGGCCGAGGAACCCGAAGATCTCGCCCGACTCCACGTCGAGGTCGACGTCGGCGATGCCCCGATGGACCCCGTACGACTTCGTCAGGCGCTCGGTGTGGATGACGCGGGTCATGCGATCCCCTCCCTCGTTGTCGATCCGTGCGAATGGGCGCCGGTCGGGCGGACCGGGCGGTCAGGCGGCGCTGGGCGAGTGCTCCGCGCGCTCGGCGCGCTCCTTGAGGGCGCGCAGGTGGCCCTCGACGCGGGCTTCCAGGGACCGTCGCCCGAGCCGCACCAGGATGTCCGTCCAGCGGTCGATCGGCTCGAACGTCGCGGCGTGGATCACCCGGGTGCCGCCGGCGATCGGCTCGAGTCGCCACGACCACTCGCTCTCGAAGCCCGACCCGGTCACTCGCAGCCGGAACGACGACTCGGGCCGCGCCTCGAGGCTCTCGACCCGGGCCACCTCACGAAGGAACCCAAGTCGCGTGCGCGCGGTCCGGGTCGTCGCAGCAGCCGGCCAGGACGGTGCGGCAGGGCCCAGCCGCAGCTCCGGGAAGAGGACGGCCGACGCCGACGGATCGTGCAGGACACGCCAGACCGTCCGCGGCGAGGCCTGGACGAACACGCGGCGCTCGACGAGGCGATCGGTGCGCAGGTGGTCGCCGGCACGCCGATAGCCGACCTCGGGATCAGGACGGACGGCCACGCGTGCTCAGACTCCGATCGGGTGCCAGACCGTCTTCATCTCGAGGAAGGCGGCGATCCACTCCGGCCGTTCCGCGGCTCGGTCGTCGAGCCAGTCGAAGCGGGCCTCGTTGACGGTCGATGGGCGGCGCGACAGTCGCTTGACGTCATCGGCGGCGAGCTGCTCGGTCTCCAGGCGGAGGGCGTCCGGCACGCCCCAGGTGTCGAGGGCATCGACCCCGACGTGGGCGGCCAGCACCGGCACCAGCTCGGCGCGACGCCCGGTGAGGACATTCACGACGCCGCCGGGCACGTCCGAGGCCGCCAACACCTCGCTCAGGCTGATCGCGGGCAATGGACGGGACTCCGAAGCGAGGAGCACGACCGCATTGCCGCTGACCAATGGCGGCGCGAGCCGGCTCACCAGACCCAGCAGTGACGAGGTCTCGGGAGCGACCACTCCGACGACCCCGGTCGGTTCCGGGATCGTGAAGTTGAAGTAGGGCGCGGCGACCGGGTTGGACGAA
>DASSMQ010000056.1:0-6866 GCA_035688805.1 Candidatus Limnocylindrales bacterium | reverse complement strand
TGACCGATCAGGCGACTGGCCGCACTACGGCATGACCACCATGCGTCGTCGAGCCGCGAGCATCGATGCCGAGCTGACATGGGCCAGCACGCCAGGCGCCGGCACGACCGTCAAGCTGATCGTGCCGCTCGACGCGACGTCGGTGCGCGGCACCGTCGCGGGTACATCGCCCGCCGCCCCCGCGCTTCCGGTCGCCGACGAGCCGCAGGTTGCCGGATGAGGATCGTGATCGCGGACGATCACGCGCTGTTCCGCGACGGCGTCGCATCGCTGGTCGGCGCCTGGGGCCACGAGGTCGTCGGCAGCGCCGGCACGGAGGACGATGCGGTCGCCGTCGCTACCGCGGTCGCACCCGACCTCGTGCTCATGGACGTGCGCATGCCGGGTGGATCCGGACTCGCCGCCACGGCGCGCATCCGCGCGGCCCGACCCGAGACGGCCATCGTGATCCTCACCGTGTCGGAGGACGAGGACGATCTGTTCGAGGCCATCAAGGCCGGCGCACAGGGGTATCTGCTCAAGAACCTCGAGGCGTCCCAGCTGCGGTCGATGCTGGAAGCGGTCGAACGGGGCGAGGCGGCCATCACACCGGCGACGGCCGGTCGCATCATCGACGAGTTCGTCCGTCGCGAGCGAGCTGGCGGCGTCGACGCCTCGCGTCGGACGAGCGACCCCGACCGGCTCACCGAGCGCGAGCTCGATGTCCTCGGCCACGTCACCCGCGGTCTCCGCAACAAGGAGATCGCGGCGCACCTCGGCATCAGCGAGAACACGGTCAAGTACCACCTGCGCAACATCCTCGAGAAGCTGCACGCCGGCAGTCGCGCGGAACTCGCGGCACGGGCGGTGCGCGAGGGACTCGTGCCGGCGGAGGATTGACGACCCGGGCTGACGTGGGCTGGAGGGGGCCATCTGGCAGGGGGGTCACCTACCCCGACTGACGGTCGGTGACCCACCCGGTCGCGGGTGTCGGGTCGCGGGCTTCGGGAGCAGGCTCATCGGGACTCGGCTACCCGGAGGCTGCCATGGGGTATCGCATCGATATCGACCACGCCGGCTGCATCAACTGCGGCGTGTGTATGGACGTCTGTCCCGTCCAGGCCCTCGATATGACCCGCCCTGATCGACCCGGCATCGAGGCGGGGCCGGGTGGCGTGCCGCTGCCCTGGATGATGGAGCACCCGACCCAGGTCGGTGAATGCATCGGCTGCTCGATGTGCATCGGGGAGTGCCCGGTGAACGTCATGGCGCTCGCGACCGTCGCTGGTCCGACCCCTCTCGCGCCGCGGCAAGGTCCGGTGACCCGCCCGCGCCCGATGGACGGCTGGATCCCCTGGTCGGAGGTCACGCGGGAGGCGCTCAAGCCGACCCGTGTCGCGCCGATCGACGGCGGTTGGCAGACGCGTAGCCGACCGGACTCGTGGCAGGTCTGGTCGACCATGGTCGGCGACGACGTCGCCCCACCGATGGCGCCGTGCCAGGTCGCCTGCCCGGCCGGCACCGACGCGGGGCGCTATGTCGGTCTGGTCGCGCAGGGCCGCTATGACGAGGCCTATGCGGTCGCCGCCGAGGTGAATCCGTTCCCATCGGTGTGCGGTTGGATCTGCACCGCGCCCTGCGAGGCCGTGTGCCGACGCGGCACGCTCGACGAGCCGATCGCCATCCGGACCATCAAGCGATTCGCCGCCGAACACGGCACCCTGCCGCCCGTCTCGCCGCCATCGACGCGCCGCCCGGAGCGGGTCGCCATCGTCGGCGGCGGGCCCGCGGGCATGTCCGCCGCGTACTACCTGGCCCGCCTCGGCTACGGCGTGACCGTGCTCGAGGCGATGCCGATCCCCGGCGGCATGATGGCCATCGGCATCCCCGAGTACCGGCTGCCCCGCGAGACGCTCCGTGCCGAGATCGACCGGATCGTGGGCCTCGGGGTCGATCTTCGCCTGGACGCCGTGATGGGTCGCGACTACACGCTGAGCGACCTCGAAACCCAGGGCTTCAAGGCGATCTTCCTGGCAACCGGTGCGCCCAAGAGTCGGCGCCTCGGGGTGCCGGGCGACAGCGCTCGCGGGGTGGTTCCCGCGACGGTGTTCCTCAAGCAGGTCAACCTCGGCGAGGGGCCGCGCCTTGCTGGCCCGGTCGTCGTGGTCGGCGGTGGCAGCACCGCGATGGACGCGGCCCGGTCCGCGATCAGAAGTGGGGCCGCATCGGTCACGGTCCTGTACCGCCGCGGGTTCGCCGAGATGCCGGCCCAGCCAGAAGAGGTGGAAGCCGCCCGCGCGGAAGGGATCCTCTTCCGGATCGGGACCATCGTCACGGAGGTCATCGCGCCGGACGGCACGACTGCCGCCGTGGCCATCGCGGAACAGGCGCCGACCGATTCGATCCAGGCTGGACGCGCCGTGTGGGCGCCCGTTCCCGGCAGCGAGGCACGGATCGAGGCCACGACCGTCCTGGTGGCGGTGGGCGAGGAACCGGACCCATCGATCCTGCCCGAGGGAGCCGGCATCGAGGTCAGTGCCTTCGCCGGCATCGTCGCCGACCCGAGGACGCTGTCGACCGGCCATGCCGGGGTGTTCGCCGGCGGCGACGTCGTGTCCGGACCCAAGACCATCATCGACGCGGTCGCCTCCGGCCGGCGAGCCGCGGGGGCGATCCACGAATATCTGTCGGGCGCGACCGACGGGGAGGCCGCGATCATGGCCACGGTCCGCTACCCGACCCCACCCGAAGCGCGCCTGACCCTCGACCTCGCCGAGCGGCCACGGGCGGTCCGACCGCTGCCGGTGTTCGATCCAGGGTCGTTCCGCGCCGATCAGCTCGGCTTCGACGAGGTGACCGCCGTGGCGGAGGCCTCGCGGTGCTTCCGTTGCGATGCCATCAACGGCTGCCCGACGGTCGAGGTCATCGCCGGTCGCGGCCCGGCTGACGGCCCCGGCCGCGCCCAGGCGCCGCGCCCGATCCCAGCCGCCTTCGCACCGACTGCGCCGCCCGTCGTATCGCCAGCAGGAGGAGAACGATGACGCCAGACCAGGTCCCCGGGTTCTTCGATTTCGGCGAGACCTTCATCGAGGGGACGATCGCCGCCGCGCTCGTCGCGTTCTGGCTGATCGCCCTCGCCATGTTCATGGCCCGACCGTACATGGCCGGTACGACCCGCAAGTTCACCCTCCGCCTCGGAGCCGATCTGTGGTGGATGATCTACGTCGGGATCCGCGACATCGTCCTGCTGCAGGTCTTCCTGGGCAGCTTCATCTACTTCTACCCCGACGTCGTGAGCGGCAAGGAACTGCCGATCACCGGCGGCCTCGCGGCCGTCTGCGCGTTCTCGGTGCTGCTCATCAAGCTCGTCAAGGGCGATCGCGACCTGCGCTGGTATCGCGCCCAGGTGCTGCTGATGGGGCTCGGGGCGACGCTGTACATCGGGGCCTATGTGCTGGGTGTCCAGGTCACCGCCTTCGCAGGCGAGGACGGCCTGGCCAGCACCCTGTCGTCGCTGCTCGTGAGCAGCAACAACGTCGACGTCGCGCTGGTCCTGTGCTACCTGTCGGCGTTCCTCGTCGGCGTCCTCGCGGCGATCGCCGTCGTCTACAACCTGCGCCAGACCCGCGGCGTGCGGCACATCGATCAGGGCAAGGAGATGGTCCGATGACCGGCGACGAACTCGCGAGCGCACTGACCTCCGGCGGATCGGCCTGGCTGGTCCTGTCCATCGCGGCCATCCTGCCGATCCTCTGGTCGTTCGCGATGGTCATGCACTTCGCCCGACCCTACGTCATCCGGTTCCTGCAGACGCTCACGCTGCGCTTCGGCGGCGACGTGTGGTGGTTGTCCTATGTGCTGATCCGCGATGCGCTGCTCACGATCGTCCTGGCGATGAGCGTGATCATGTTGATGCCGAATCTGTACATCGGCCTTGGCCTGCCGTTGACCGGGCCGCTGGCCGTCGTCGTCCTCCTCTGGGCATTGGTCATCAAGCTCGTCCGCGATGCGGACGACGATCCCGCTGCCTTCCGGCTCGTCAGCGTCCTGTTGGTGGTCGCGTCGGTGCTCTACATCGTCCCGCAGATCTACGGCCTCGAGGCCGCGGATCAGGTCGAGTGGCTCGATCAGTACGGGCTCGGCTGGATCCCTGGCGCGCTCAGCGCCTCGAGCGGCGACCCGGCGGTCGTCAACGGCCTCGCGTGGCCGATCCTCATCGTCAGCCTGGTCCTGTTCGGGCTGACAGCCGGGGCGCTGTTCGTGCGGTTCTTCCTGCGCATCGGTCGATCCGAGTCCGCTCCGGGCGAGCCGGCGGTGGTCGAGTAGCCTGGAGCGTCCCGGCGTACACTCGGGCGGTCGTCATCCGCAGGAGGCCACCTGAGTGGCGAAACCCTACGTTCGACTGACCCAGCCCCTCGTCCGCGACACGAAGGGCGGCGAGCTTCGACCCGCGAGCTGGGACGAAGCGCTGGACCGAGTGGTCGCCGGGTTAACGGCCGCGAAAGCGGCCCACGGCCCAACGACCTTCGGCACCTTCAGCTGCAGCAAGGCGACCAACGAGGTCAACTTCGCAGCCCAGAAGTTCAGCCGACAGGTCCTGGGCAGCAACAACATCGACAGCTGCAACCGGACCTGACACGCCCCGAGCGTCGCCGGTCTGGCGACCGTGTTCGGTGCCGGTGGCGGCACAAGTTCATACCGTGAGGTCGAGGACACCGAACTGATCGTCCTCTGGGGCAGCAACGCCCGCGAGACGCATCCGATCTTCTTCCACCACGTCCTCAAGGCGGTCAACAAGGGAGCGCGGTTGATCGCCGTCGATCCGCGCCGGACGTCGAGCGCGGAATGGGCCGATTCCTGGCTCGGGCTCGACGTCGGCAGCGACATCGCGCTGGCCAACGCCGTCGGACGCGAGATCATCGCCGCGGGCCTCGAGCACCGGGAGTTCATCGAGCGGGCGACCGTCGATTTCGAGGCCTACACGGCCAAGGTCGAGCCGTATACGCTCGAGTACGCCGAGCGCGAGACCGGCGTCCCCGCGGCGGCGATCCGCGATCTCGCCCACGCCCTGGCCACGGCGCCGCGGGCGATGATCTGCTGGACCCTCGGCATCACCGAGCACCACAACGCGGTCGACAACGTGCTGGCCCTGATCTCGCTCGTCCTGTTGACCGGCCACGTCGGTCGCTACGGCAGCGGCGTGAACCCGTTGCGTGGCCAGAACAACGTCCAGGGTGGCGGCGACATGGGTGCCCTGCCCGATCGACTGCCGGGCTTCCAGCACGTCGAGAACGACGCGCTGCGCGCGAAGTTCGACGCGGCCTGGGGCGTGGCCGTCCCGCCTCGCCGTGGCTGGCACCTGTCCGGCATGTTCGATGCGATGGAACGGGGCGACCTGACGGCCGTGTACTGCATCGGCGAGAACCCCGTCCAGTCGGAGGCCGATCAGCATCGCGCCATCGGGCTGCTCGAGGGACTCGAGCTCCTGGTCGTCCAGGACCTGTTCCTGACCAAGACTGCGGCACTCGCCGATGTCGTCCTGCCAGCCGCCGCGTCCTGGGCCGAGAGCGAGGGCACCGTCACCAATTCCGAACGACGCGTGCAGCGCGTTCGCAAGGCGCTCGAGCCGCCGCCCGGCGCGCGGGACGACCTCGCGATCATCTTCGATCTCGCGAACCGGATGGGCGCGGACTGGGGCGAGGCGTCAGCGGAAGGGGTGTGGGACGAGCTCCGGTCGCTGTCACCCGTCCACGCGGGCATGAGCTATCGGCGGCTCGAGGAGCTCGGCGGCATCCAGTGGCCGTGCTACGACGAGGATCATCCCGGCGAGCTGTTCCTCCATTCGCGGTTGTGGGAAGACCCGGTGCCCGGTAACCGGGTGCCGTTCGTGCCGGTCGACCACGACCCGCCGGTCGATCGTTTGTCCGAGGAGTTCCCCATCAGGCTGACGACCGGGCGTCGACTCGACTCGTACAACACCGGCGTGCAGTCGGGCGGCTACAGCTCGCCGCTGCGTCGTGGGGAGTCGCTCGACATCTCGCCAGAGGACGCCGAGACCTACGGCCTGGCCGACGGGGAGCGCGTCGGCGTCACGTCGCGGCGCGGCCGGATCGAAGCGCCCGTCCGGATCGACCCATCGCTCCGGCCCGGCCTGACGTTCATGACCCTCCATTTCCAGGACGACGTGGCGACCAATCTGCTGACCATCGACGCGACCGACCCCAAGTCGGGGACCGCCGAGTTCAAGGCGACGGCGATCCGCATCGACAAGCTGCCCGCTCCGGCGGTCGCCGGCGTTTGATCGCTGGCCGTCCCGCGGACGGAACGCGAGTACGATGCGCTGACGTGACGACCCAGATCCCACCCGAGCCCGTCGAGGAAACCGCTCCGGCCTCCGATCCGATGTGGCACGACATCCTCACGGGCAAGGGCGGCGCATTCGGTTCTGGCCGCGCACTCCTCCGCCATCTCCCCAGTTCGCCGCGCTGCAAGATGTGCGCGGCGCCGTTCAAGGGACCGACCGCGCCGGTCATGCGACTCATCGACCGCGGTCCGTGGGCCAAGAACCCGAAGATCTGCGGGTTCTGCTTCAAGAAGCTGGAACGGGGTCGCGGCGGGGCGGAGATCGAGCTCAGCCTGCTGTTCGCCGACATCCGCGGCTCGACCGGTCTCGCCGAACGGATGGGCCCGGCGGCATTCCGCCACCTGATGGACAGGTTCTACCGCGAAGCCACCGAAGCGCTGGTGGCACATGACGCCATCATCGACAAGTTCGTCGGGGACGAGGTGGTCGCGCTGTTCCTCCCGGTCCTCACCGTGACGCACGCGGAGTCCGCATTGCAGGCCGCTCATGATCTGTTGCGGCTGACGGGCCATGGCGAGGGCCG
>DASSMQ010000055.1:0-11343 GCA_035688805.1 Candidatus Limnocylindrales bacterium | reverse complement strand
CGCCCTTCGATCAGCGTGCGGCCAGCGCCGCCGCGCGCCGGGCGATCGCGGCCATCAGGCCCGAGTCGAAGGCGTCGCTGAGCTGACCTTCGTTGAACCGATCGGATCGGAGAACGGCGGTGGCGATCCGTCGGAGGTCCTCGATCGAGGCTGACGCGAGTGCCTCACGGTCGTGGTAGAGCGCCTGCGCGGCCGGGGTTGCAGCCCAGGTCGGCCAGTCGAAGGTCTCCATGATCCCGCCGAGCGCCCTGACGAACGCCAAGCCGCGCTCGCTGAGCTCGAACCAGGGGAGCGTCCAGACGTCCTTGTCGTCGCCCTCCTCGCGCCGCTCGCTTTGGTGCCACGCACCGGCGACGAACGTGGGCGCCTCGAGCTCTTCGACGAATGCCCCGATCGCGCGCAGTCGAGCACCCAGGTCTGCGTCCATCGCGGATCCCTTCGCGTCCTGGCAGCGTCTCAGCGGCTGACCATCGACCGCTGTGGCGACACCCGTCGTCCATCCGACAGCGACCGCGGCTCCCCGTAGGCGATCCAGTCGGCGGCGAGCGCGCCCATGATCGGCGACATCTGGATACCCGATCCGCCGCCGCCGACAGCCAGGATCATGGAGGGATCGCCGTCGATCGGCCCGACGATCGGCAGGCCGTCAGGACTGGGCGGGTAGAGGCCGGCCCACGCCCGCTCGACGTCGCCGAGCGGCAGCTCGGGCATGCGGCGAAGGAGCGCGACACGGGTATCAGCCAGGTACGCAGGGTCGGCGGATCGGTCGTACGTGTCGGGGTCGACGCCGTCGGTCACGACCTCCTCGCTGTGCAGGCCGGCCAGTACGTGGTCGGCGTCGTCGTAGGTCGCGACGTACAGCCCGCGAGTCCCGCTGTGCGGGATGTAGTCCATGACCATCGGCATCACCCGGTCGAGCGGTCGTTCCAGGCGCCAGATGCCGATCTGGTTGCGGAGCGCGACGACCGGGACGGTCGCACCCAAGAGCTCGCCGATCGGCGCCGCCCACGGTCCCGCGGCGTTCACGACCACCTCGCAGTCGATCGCGTCGCCGTCGGTCTCGAGGCGCCAGCCGTGCGCCATGCGGGTCGCGGCGAGGACGCGGCGACCGGTCAGGACCCGCGTGCCGCCAGCCCGGGCCAGGTCGGCGAGCAGGCGGCAATACGCCGGCCCGTCGATCCGGCCGTCCCGCGGCCCGAACAGGCCGCCGGCGAGTTCGCCACCGCGAAGCCACGGCACGAGCCGCCCGACGCCATGGGCGTCGAGCACCTCCGCCCCGCTGATGCCGAACTCGCGCTGGAGTCGAGCGCTCGCCTCGAAGGCCTCGAGCGCGTCGTCGTCCGGCGCCAGCCGCAGATAGCCGATCTCCTTGATCTCGAGCGCGTGGTCGGCCTGCAGGCGCCGGCACGTGTGCATGCTCCGGGCCCTGAGCTCGATGTCGAGCGGGTCGACGTACTGGGTCTCGATGAACCCCGCCGACCGACTCGAGGAACCCGCCGCGAGATCGACCGCCTCGAGCACCGTGACGTCGTGGATGCCACGCTCGACGAGCTGCCACGCCGTCGACAGACCGACCGCGCCGCCGCCGATGATCGCGACCGAGGTGGTCATGGCTGCTCGGGTCTCGCGCCGCGCCCAAGAGCCAGGTCGATCGCCTCGACGATCGCCATCGAGCGCCCGCGGGCGCGGGCTCGCTCGAACAGGTCCGCGCCCATCGACTCGGGAAGGACCGCCAGCAGCCGTTCGTAGTGCGGTCGCTCGTCGGGCGGCCAGGCCATGTGCTGGGCGTCCATCAGCGCCTCGGCCGCGCCGACCAGTGTTGCGGCGGGCTCGTAGGCGCCACGCTCTGTCGCGATGGAGGCGAGCCCGCTGAACGTGAAGGGCACGGTGAAGCGGTCGCCGATCGCCTCGCTGATGTCCAGACTCTCGCGGGCGAGCGACTCGGCGGCATCGAGGTTCCCGAGCTGGCGCTCGACCATGCTCAGGTTGGCGGCCTCCGACGCGACCAGGAACCGGTGCCCCTGCCGCCGTACGAGGGCCAGCCGCCGGGTCATCCAGTCGCGCGCCTCCGGCAGGTCGCCCGCGATCTGTGCACCCACCCCGAGCAGGTGGAGCGCATTCGACCGGCCGAGGTCGTCGTCGGCCGCCTCGCTGACGTCGAGCGCCTCGCGCGCGAGTCGACGCCCTTCCGGGACATCGACGCGGAGGGCGACCCGCGCCAGGCCGCCCAGCGCCTGGGAGATCATCGGCGCGTCCTCGACCTCGCGACCGACCTCGAGCCCGCGACCGAAGAGCTCGGCCGCGCGCGAGTCGTCGCCCATCCAGAACGGCATCATCCCGGCGTTGATGTCGGCCTGCCCGCGCAGTCGTCGGTCGCCGCCGGGCATGCCGAGCGCGCGGTCGAACCAGGTGGCCCCTTCCTCGAACTGCTGCTTCGTGATCCAGAACCGATAGAGCGCGTTCGCGAGGCGGAGCGCGTCGTCGGTGCGGCCCTGGTCGATGAACCACCTGAGCGCCTCGAGGATCTCGTCGTGGTCGCGCTCGAGCTGGTCGAGCGCCGTCTTCGGGTCCGGCCCTCGAGCGGCGGAGCCCGCCGCTTCAGCGGCGACGAGGACGTCCTGGGCGCGACGCGGATCCATCGGTAGGCATGGTATGGGTCGAGCCGCTCCCGGCGCGGGTCTCGCAGGACCGCGACGAACGTACGTTCAGCGGATACCGGAATCGACATTTGTCGCGCGAGTCGCGGCCGTTTCCTAGCGTCGAATGGGCAGTGATCGAACCCAACCACAAGCCCATCGGAGACAACCCGTGCCCAAGCTCCTCCTGGCGGCCTCGCTCCTCGCCGCATCGATCCTCGCCGCGTGTGGATCCGCGACCCCAGCGCCAAGCGGAGCCGTGGTGTCGCCCCAGCCGGCGTCGTTCTCGCCCTCCGGTCCGGCACCGGAGGTGACTCCCTCGCCTGTCACGACTCCCGGCCCGACGGCGCAGCCGACGCCCGCCCCGACGGCGCAGCCGACGCCGGTCCCGACGCCGCACCCGACCGCCCCCGCCTATTCGCGCGCGGAGCGCTATCTCATCGAGGGCATGATGCGTGGCGAGGGCGACTGTTCGCCCGTCCGTTCGGGATTGCCCAGTCGGGCGATCGCCGGCATCGACTGCGATCTCGTCGGCTCCCCGGTCGCAAGGATGGGGTTCTATCTCTTCCGGAACGAGGCCGACCTGCTCAAGGTCTACCTCGCCCGCATGAAGGCCGAAGGGATCGGCGTCGAGAGCGGCGATTGCCGCGGCGGAGAAGGCGAGTCGAGCTACATCCCGTGGGCCGGTGACGACCTCTCACCCTATCGGCAGGGCTGCTTCATCAACGACCTGGGCTACGCCAACTACCGCGCGACCCTGCCCGGATCGCAGGTCTACGTTGGACTGCTCGGTCGGACGGCCGACTATCGTGCCCTCGAGGACTGGGCCTGGATCGGCAACGAGGATGTGCCCGGCAGCCCGACCCTGTGGCGCCAGAACACGCCCTATCGGCCGTAAGGAGATCCCGCGCGGATCGTCTGATCGGGTTCCCGCTCAGGCGACCAGCCGCTTGTAGCGGATCCGGTGCGGCTGGTCCGCGGCAGTACCCAGCTCCTTGTGGCGGAACGCTTCGTAGTCGCTGAGGTTGCCCTCGAAGAAGCGGACCTGGCTGTCGCCCTCGAAGGCGAGGATGTGGGTCGCGATCCGGTCGAGGAACCAGCGGTCGTGGCTGATGACGACGACGCAGCCGGGGAACGATTCGAGGCCGGACTCGAGCGCCCGGAGCGTGTCGACGTCGAGGTCGTTCGTCGGCTCGTCGAGGAGCAGGGTGTTGCCGCCCGCCTGGAGGAGCTTGGCCAGGTGGACGCGGTTCCGCTCGCCGCCGGATAGCTGGCCGACGAGCTTCTGCTGGTCGGTGCCACGGAAGTTGAAGCTCGCGACGTAGGCCCGGGCCGGGACCTCCCGGGCCCCGGTCTTCACGACCTCGGCGCCCTGGGTGATCTCCTGGAACACCGTCTTGTCGGCCGCCAGATCGTCGCGGCTCTGGTCGACGTAGCTCATCACGACGGTGTCGCCCACCGTGATCGAACCGGCGTCCGGCGGCTCCTGGCCGACGAGCATCCGGAACAGCGTCGTCTTGCCGGCGCCGTTCGGGCCGATGATCCCGACGATCCCCGAGCGCGGCAGCTTGAAGCTCAGATCCTCGATGAGGAGTCGGTCAGCGAAGCCCTTGCGTAGTCCGTCGACCTCGATCACCTGGTCGCCGAGGCGTGGGCCGGGCGGGATAGCGATCTCGAGCTCGCGCTCGGTGCGCTTCGCGTCGTTCGACTCGGCCAGCAGCTGCTCGTAGGCCGACAGTCGGGCCTTGCCCTTCGACTGGCGGGCCTTCGGCGAGGAGCGGACCCATTCGAGCTCGCGGGCCAGCGTCCGTTGGCGCGCGTCGGCCGACTTCTGCTCGTGTGACAGGCGCTCGATCTTCTGCTCGAGCCAGCTCGAGTAGTTGCCCGAGAACGGGATGCCGCGCCCGCGATCGAGCTCGAGGATCCACTTCGCGACGTTGTCGAGGAAGTAGCGATCGTGGGTCACGGCGACGACCGTGCCGCTGTATTCGTCGAGGAACCGCTCGAGCCAGTCGACGGATTCGGCGTCGAGGTGGTTGGTCGGTTCGTCGAGCAGCAGCAGGTCCGGGTGCTGGAGGAGCAGCCGGGCGAGCGCGACGCGGCGTCGTTCGCCGCCGGACAGCGTCGTCACGTCCTGGTCATCGGGCGGGCAGCGCAGCGCGTCCATCGCGATGTCGACGTTGCGCTCGAGGTTCCAGGCGTCGGCCGCGTTGATCTTGTCCTCGAGCGTCGCCTGCTCGGCGCCGATCGCGTCGTAGTCGGCGTCGGGGTCGGACCACTTGGCCATCACGGCGTTGTACTGATCGATGAGGTCCTGGACGGGGCGAACCCCATCGAGGACATTGCCTTTCACGTCCTTCGCCGGGTCGAGCCCAGGTTCCTGCGAGAGATACCCGACCGTGAACCCCGGGGTCAGGCGCGCCTCGCCGGTGAACCCGTCGTCGAGGCCAGCCATGATCCGCAGGAGGCTCGACTTGCCCGCACCGTTCGGCCCGATGACGCCGATCTTGGCGCCCGGATAGAAGCTGAGCGAGATGTCCTCGAGGACCGTGCGGTCCGGCGGGTAATGCCGGGCGAGTCGGTACGTGGAGTAGATGAATTCGGCGGGCATGGTCCGTCAAGGGTAGCCGGAGCGTCGCGACAGGTCGTGAGCGCGACGCGCGAGCGCGGGTGCGGCGTCGCATCGCTGCAAGGCCGACGCAATGCCTGGCCGCGATCCGCAAGGCTCCTGTGTCGTACCGCCGCCGGGCACCACGGGACTTCGTCTCTATTGACCCCACGCGGAGCGCCCGGGGCAGGATGGACACATGGCCATCCAGGAGACGCGCCACGGCCGAACGACCGCCACGCGCTCGGCGACCATCGACGGTCTTCCGCGCCCCAATCGGTTCCAGCTGTCGCTGCTCGCGCCGATGCTGTCGCGGGCGACGCGCGATGTCCTTGCCCAGCTCGACCAGCCCTGCCTGCTCCTGTCGAATGACGACGTCGTCAGATTCGCCAATCGGAGCTTCCTGGAGACGCTGGCGATCGAGGACCGCGTCGACGGCCGATCGCTGTTCGACATCGCCGGCCGCGCCTTCGACGTGCCGGCGGTCCGTGATCGACTGACCCACGTCCGACAGGGCGGCCCGGTCCACGGCTGGCGACTCGAGCGGGCATTCCCGACCGTCGGGTCGAAGGTCCTGTCGATCGACCTGGTGTCGATCCGAGGCGCGTTCTTCGAGACCGGCCTCACGGTGCTCGCGATGCGGGACGAGACCGAGCGGGCGATCCTCGAAAGCGATATCGCCCGCCGGGATCACGAACAGGTCGATCTCGCGACGCGCCTGAATCGTCTCCGGGCGGCCGAGACGCCGGCGGCGACTACGAGGCGCATCGTCGGCGAGCTGCGCGCGGCATCCGGCTGTGATGTCGTGGCGTTGGGCTGCTTCAGCGTCGGTGGCCGATTCGTGCCGATGGCCGTGAGCGCGCCGCCGAGCTCACCGATGGTCGCCGGCCGGGCGGTGCCCGGCGAGGCGTCGCGCTACCTCCGCACCCGTGCGCAGACTGGACCATGGATCGAGACCTGGCACGCCCGGAGCGAGGAGGGTAGCTACGGGGCCGAGATGATGGCGACCGGCGTGGCCGAGGCGGCCTACGCGCCGATCCACGGACCGACGAGCCTCATCGGCCTGCTGATCATGGGCACGACCTCGGTGGCCACGGCGGACCGGATCGGTGAGCAGTTCCCGGCGCTGCTGTCGTTCGCGGCGATCGCCGGGGCCTTGCTCGGGCCTACCCAGGAGCGCCACAACGAGGAGGCGGCCGCCCGAACCGCCATCGAGTCGATCATCGAGGACCGCGCATTCGAGGCGGTCTTCCAGCCGGTGGTCGAGTTGGGGAGTCGGCACATCGTCGGGTATGAAGCGCTGACCAGGTTCGATGATGGTCGCGATCCCGCGGAGGCCTTCGCCGAGGCGACGGCCCTCGGCATCGGCACGGACCTGGAGCTGGCCTGCGCCCGAGCCGCGCTCGAGGCCGCCCCCGCACTCCCCGAGGGCGCGTGGATCGGCCTGAACGCCTCGCCCGCGATGCTCCTGGAAACCGCGGAGCTCGCCGGGATGATCGCCACGACCTCGCGCGCGATCGTGCTCGAGATCACGGAACGCGCTGATGTCGAGGACTACGCCCATCTCCACCGCGCGATCGCCGCGCTCGGGGATCGGGTGCGCATCGCGGTCGACGACGCCGGTGCCGGGTATGCCGGCCTGCAGCGGATCCTCGAGCTGCGCGCGGACCTGGTGAAGCTGGACCTCGCGCTGGTCCGCGGCGTGGACAGCGATCCCGCGCGGCAGGCACTGGTCGCGGGGATGGCCCACTTCGCGCGACGTACCGATGCCCGGTTGCTCGCCGAGGGCGTCGAGTCGGCGGCGGAGGCCGAAGCGCTTGCGGCGCTGGGGGTCGAACTGGGCCAGGGCTACCTGTTCGGTCGGCCGGAAGCGGCGACCGGGGGTCCCGCGTAGCCGAGGGCGACCTACTGCTCGTAGCCCTCGACGGTCTCCGCCGAACGGACTTCGGCCTCGTTCGGATCCAATCCTGCGGCGGCGCGGGCCTGGCGCTGATGGAGGAGGTCGTAGCACCGGTCGAGCTCGACCTTGATCGCGTCCAGCCGGTCATGCTGATCCTGGCTCAACCCGCTGCCGTCGCTGGCCGAGGCCCAGAGCTGTTCCTCCTCGGACGACAGCGCGTTGATGGTCTGGAACAGGTCGAGATCTGCCATGGCCAGACGATACGCCCGGAAACGACGTACCGTCAGCGGAGGGCCCATTCCCAGCGGCCGCCCCAGGGTCACGAGGTGCCCGAGATGGATATCGATCCGACCGTCCCGCCGAGCGGGACGGGGTGCGTGGAGTGCCTCGCCACCGGGGGCTGGTGGTTCCACCTGCGTCGCTGCGCGACCTGTGGCCACGTCGGTTGTTGCGACACATCGCCGTCGCAGCACGCGAGCCATCACGCGTACGACGAGCGGCATCCGATCATCAGCAGCTTCGAGCCGGACGAGGACTGGTTCTTCGACTACCGGGTCGACGAATACGTGGACGGCGGGGCGTTGCTTCCGCCGTTGTCGCACCCGCTCGACCAGCCGACGCCCGGACCAGCGGGGTTCGTGCCCGCCGATTGGCGGATGAAGCTGCATTAGGGATCGCCCGGGCCCGGCGGACGCGAGCGCGGCGGGTGCGCGGCGGCCGGTGTGCGCGGCGGCCGGTGTGTGCGCGGCTGGTGCGTGCGCGGCCGGCGCAGGCATGGCCCGCGCAGGCATGGCCTGCCGCGCGCGGAGCTTCGGACGCAGGCGCTCGTCCGACATGCAGCCCATGCATGGCCCGCCGCGCCGTACCCACCGGATGCATGTCGGCCGAGTCCAGCGGGTCCCTAAGCACCCCGCGAATCGCCTGCGGCGCGTGGAGCTTCGGACGCAAGCGCTCGTCCGACATGCAGCCCATGCATGGCCCGCCGTGCCCGACTCACCGGATGCATGTCGGCCGAGTCCACCGGGTCCGGCCTACGCGCCGCCCACGGCGCCCTACTCACCGGATGCATGTCGGCCGAGTCCAGCGGGTCCGGCCTACCCGCGCCGCCCGCCGCGCCCTACCCACCGGATGCATGTCGGCCGAGTCCACCGGGTCCGGCCTACCCGCGCCGCCCGTGGCGATCGGCAGCGATCTACCGCGGACGTGTCGATTGAGTCTCGAGTGAACCGGGACCGCCATACTCGGTCCGTGCCCCGACCAGACCCCCAGCGACTCCTCGGCGATCTCAACGACGCCCAGCACGAGGCCGTCCTGGCAGTCGACGGCCCGGTGGCGATCCTGGCCGCCGCCGGCACGGGCAAGACGCGAGTGATCAGCCGGCGAACGGCCTACGCGATCGCCACGGGCGCGATCGACCCGGACCAGGTCCTCGTCGTCACCTTCACCGACAAGGCCGCGAACGAGATGGTCGAGCGGCTGCGGGCGCTTGGGTTGCCCGGAGTGACCGCTCGCACGTTCCACGCCCACGCGCTGAGTCAGCTGCGCCATTTCTGGCCAGCGACCCATGACGGCGCGCCCCTGCCCGACCTCCTCGACTCGAAGCTGCCGCTCCTTGTGCCGCTCGTTCGGGCGCTGCCCGGCCATTACCGGTTCACCCCGGCCAAGGACATCGCCGACGAGATCGAGTGGGCCAAGAGCCGCCGCCTCACAGCCACAACCTACGATCGCGCGGTCGCGGGGAGTCCAACCGCAGCGTCCCGAGAGCCGCCGATCCCGGTCGACCTGTTCACCCGGTTGTTTGCCGGCTATGAGCGCGCCAAGGCGCGCGCGGGCCGGATCGATTTCGACGACCTGCTGGTGGGCACCGTCGAGCTCCTGGAGACGGACGCCGAAGCGGCCGCCACCGTGCGCGCCCGCAAGCGCTGGTTCAGCGTCGACGAGTATCAGGACACGAATCCGCTCCAGCAACGGCTGCTCGAGCTGTGGCTCGGCGAGCGCCGCGACGTGTGCGTCGTGGGCGACGAGGACCAGACCATCTACACGTTCACGGGCGCCACCAGCAGATTCCTGACCGGGTTCACCGACTGGTTCGCGGACGCGACGGTGGTGACCCTCGCGGAGAACTACCGCTCGACCCCCGAGGTGCTCGAGCTCGCCAATCGACTGCTCGCCTCCGATGGCCGATCGAAGCGGCTCGAGGCGACCCAGCCGTCGGGGCCGGTGCCGACGATCGTCCGGCACGGGACGGAGGCGGCGGAACTCGCGGCGTTGACGGCCTGGGTGCGCGACCGGCTGGGGGAGGGGATCGTGCCCGCCGAGATCGCGGTATTGGTCAGGATGAACGCCCAGGTCGCGCCGATCGAGGCGGCCCTGACCCGTGCCGGGATCGCCTACCAGGTCCGCGGGATCCGCTTCTTCGATCGACCCGATGTGCGCGGCGCGATCGACCTCGTGCGACGGGCCGATATCGAGGCCAGGGGCGCCGCGCTCGCCGCCGCCGTCCGCGGGCTGTGGGCCACTCGTCTCGGCTACGACGACGACGTCCTCGCGGGCCATGCCGGCGAGGAGGCACGGGAGCGGACGGCTGCGCTGGACACGCTGCTCGACATCCTCGGGACGCTGACCCGCTCCGACGCGTCGGTCGACGCGGCGGGATATCTGGCGGAGATCGACCGGCGACGCGCGGCGGAGCGCGCTGGGTCGGCCGACGGCGTCAACCTGCTGACGTATCACCGCGCGAAGGGGCTCGAATGGGATGCCGTCGCCCTGCCGGCACTCGAGGATGGCATCCTGCCGATCCGCCAGGCGTTCGATGACGACGAGCTGCTCGCGGAAGAGCTGCGGCTCCTGTACGTCGGGATCACCCGGGCTCGCCGCCATCTCGCGATCTCGTGGGCGGCCGAGCGCGAGACCCGCGGCCGAACGACTCGCCGCCAGCCGAGCCGATTCCTCGCGGACCTGCGGCCGCGCCCCTTGGGCGGCGAACGCCGGGTAACCCAGCTGCCCGATCGATTCGCCGCGGACCAGGGTGCGCGCCGCGCCGCCAAGGCGGCCGTGGCCGCGTCGGGCTACGGGGTTGCCGACGACGACCCGCTCTTCGCCGCGCTCCGCGTCTGGCGAACGGCCCGTGCCCGCGACGACGGGGTGCCGGCCTACGTCGTGTTCCACGATCAGACGCTGGCCGCGATCGCCGAGATGAAGCCGCCGTCGGCGGCCGCGTTGCGCCGGGTCAAGGGGGTCGGCCCCGCCAAGATCGATGCGTACGGCGACGAGGTGCTCGAGCTGGTCAGTCGGCTGCGGTAACGCGGCGTCGCTGCCGATTGCGAGCGCGTATGGCAACTCCCGATATTCCGATCGACGGACGGGACGTGGACGGCAACCCGGTGACGGTCATGTTTAGCCGCTCGTTCGTCGCTCGGAACGTGTCCAGGTTCCGATCGGCGGCCGAGGCGGCGATCCGACCTGGGACTCGCTCCCTCAGCCGTCGGTCGGAAGGTCGGGATATTCCACCGCTCGCCCTTCGCCTGGGGCTTCGGCCGTGGGCCGAGCCAAGGTCCGTCTCAGGCGGGCACGTACTCCAGCAGGACGCTCCCAGATGAGAATGTCCACGTGCCGGTGAGACGCAGTCGAAGCGGCGAATCCAGCGAGGCGAACAGCGCCTTGCCGCTCCCCAGCGCGACGGAAATCACCAGGAATCGATCGTCATCGATCAGGCCGGCGCCGCTGAACCCGGCGCATCAGCCGATCCCTGCCCGGCGGTCGAGGACCTGAAGGAGCTCGTGGGCCGCCAGTTCGATCGACTTGTGACGCCACTCGGCGGCCCGGAAATGGCAGGCGATGATGGCGCTTCGATGCACGCGCCGGAAGTCCCCGACGACGAATGCGTAGCGGCCCTTCGTCTCGTCGATCGCGCCATCGGTGAGGCCGAGATGCCACGCCGCGTACTCGTCCCAGGCGTGCTTCGCGAGATAGGCGTTCTCAGCGTCGGCCCGTGGCTGGACCTCGCCCCAGTCGCTGTCGAGCACGTATTGGCGGGCGGCGATGAGGTCACGCGCGTTGGTGACCGCGCGCTCGTTCAGGGTGTACGTCGCCACGGACCCAGTATGGCCGAAGCCTGCTGGACGCCACGTGCAAGATGGCGTCATGACGACCGACGACGGCCATGCGCACGAAGAGCACGACCACGACCACGACCACGA
>DASSMQ010000054.1:0-16234 GCA_035688805.1 Candidatus Limnocylindrales bacterium | reverse complement strand
TGAAGTCGCGCGGCGGTCGCCGCATCGCAGTCGAGGACCCGGGGGATCGCGACGGTCGCCTGGCGGTCGCCCGCCACGGGCTCGAAGTCGTACCGATCCGGGTCGACCAGGACGGCTTGACCGTCACCACCCTCGCCGAGTCGAACGCCGATGCGGTGTTCCTGACACCGGCCCACCACTACCCGACCGGAGCCGTGCTGGCACCCGACCGTCGGGCGGCGCTCATGCGATGGGCCGCAGACAGGGATGCTCTCATCCTGGAGGACGATTACGACGCCGAGTTCCGCTACGACCGTGAGCCGATCGGGTCGATGCAGGGCCTCGCACCCGAGCGAGTCATCTACGCCGGATCGGCCAGCAAGACGCTCGCGCCAGGGCTGCGACTCGGCTGGATGGTGGTGCCGGAGCACCTCGTCGATTCGCTGTCCGCGATCAAGGATGCCAACGATCGCGGGTCATCTGCCCTCGACCAGCTGGCCTTCGCGGATTTCCTGGAACACGGTGAGTTCGATCGACACCTGCGCCGGATGCGACCGCTCTATCGCGAACGGCGCGACGCTCTCCTCGCCGCCTTGGGTCGATCCCTGCCTGCGCTCCGCCCGACCGGTGCCTCGGCGGGCCTTCACGTGCTGGCCTGGCTGCCGGATGGGGTGAATGAGCCGGACGTGGTCGCCGCGGCCGCTCTCCGTGGTGTCCGCGTGAATGGCGTCGCCCCGACCTACAGCGATGCGACCCGAGCGCCGGGCGGACTCGTCTTCGGGTACGGGACCGCGACCACGTCCGAGATCGAGTCGGGCGTCCGCCTGGTGGCGGAGGCGCTCGCCTCGCTTGGTTGAGGGTGGCGCCCACCCGAGCGGCTGAACCTGGCCGCGATGCGCGCCAGCAAGCCCGTCGGCCGGCCGACGACCTCTCGAGCCAATCGACGCTGCGCCGCTTCGGCGAGCCACTCGCGTTGGATCTCCTCGGCGCGGATCTGGAGCAGGGACGGGAACATCCATTGACCTCCTGGTGATGGATCGGTGGTCAGATGTTCGACGGATTCCGGTCCAGTGGACAGTGCCAGTCGCCGGGTCTTCAAGAGGTCCGCTTCGGACCATCTGGCCACGTCCGGTCCGAGAGCGCAGGGGACGCGGTGAGCCGCCCGCCCCTTCCCATGGCGTAGGCTCTGCCGACGGTCATCGAACTGGGAGCGTCCATGTCGGATCTGCGCGACATCACCGAGGTGCCCTCGATCGACGTCTGGGGCGAGGCGGTCCAGGCGCGGGTCGTCGTCGGCCGCAATGCGAGTCTCGCGGTCGTCGAGCTGGCGCCGGGCGCGATCGTCCCGGAACATCGTCACGAGCACGAGCAGTTGGGCCTGTGCATCGAGGGATCGATCACGTTCACGATCGACGGGGTCCGCCGCGCGCTCGGGCCTGGGGGAACGTGGCGGATCCACTCGAACCTGCCGCACGACGCCGTCGCCGGCCCCGACGGCGCCGTCGTGGTCGACATCTTCTCGCCCGTCCGGGCCGACTGGGATGCCCTTCCCCAGTCGGCAGTCCGACCACCGCGCTGGCCGAAGTCGGGCGCCTGATCCGACGTCAGCTACGCGGGACCGGTCGCTTGCGGGCCTCGAACCCGAGTGCCCTGGCCTCGCGCACGGTCAGCGGTTCGGTCCGCTTCCAGGTGAATGCGGTCGCGATCGCGTCCCACACGGGGCCGAGTTCCCAGTACGACGAGTGCGACCGCGGGAAGTCGCGGCCCGACCGGACGCGGAGGTCGACCACGCTCGCCAGCCCGTCCGTGCGCCGGAACAGCGGCTCCGCCACGAACGACAGGAAGTCGCGACTGTCGTAGACGTTCAGCCAGGGCATCGCGAGATGCGGCGGCTCGGCTTCGTCGTAGGGAAGCGACGGGAGCGCGTCGAACGTGTAGAGCAGTGGCGCCTGCGACCCGACGGTGACCACCGCCTCGACGGGTGCCGCCGGCCACGCTCCCATCAGATCGACCAGGGCGATCCCTCCCAGGCTGAGCCCGACCGGCAGGACGGGCCGATCGGCGGCGATCGCCGCCACGCGCGTCAGCTCCTCGCGCAGGACCGCTTGGATCGAGGCGCGGTGCTGGTGATAGCCGATGACGTCGGCCAGCAGCTGGGCACCGAACGCCTCGAACAGCGCCTCACGTCGACCTTCGAAGTAGTTCGTGACGAGCTTCAGGACCGCCGCACGACCGACACCCGTCGGCAAGGAGGCGAGGGCGATCGGCGCGGGCCGCGTCTCTCGATAGATCGCCCTGCGCCAGTCGCCGAGCCGCAGCCCGGAGCGCCGGCGCCATTCGGGGGCGACAACCCGCACATCCCAGCCCCTCCGGCGGACCTGGTCCTCGATGCGCGAGCGGTTGTGGACCAGCCCCTCGGAGGTCTCGTTCGCGCCGTGCACGAAGAAGAGGATCCCGTGTGGCGTCGGGGGCGGACTCGGGCGGATTCGGGCGGCCACGACCGCAGGGTAGCGCCCCGAAACCGGCCGCATCCGCAAAACGTAGCCATGGGTACCACCCGAACCGCAGTGGAGAACCACCGGCATGACCATCGATCCGAGACGTTCGCTCGTCGTCCCCGCCCTGATCGCGATGGCCGCGATCGCCGCGGCCTGTTCGAGCGGCGGTGGCGCCGCGACCCAGGCACCGGCTGCGTCCGTCGCGGCCTCGGCAGCCCCCTCCGTGGCGGCCTCGCCCTCAGAAGCCGCCTCCCCCTCCGAGTCGGCAGCGGCCAGCCCGGCCGCGGGTGGCTCGGGCCTCGCCCTGGCCGACAACGCACTCGGCAAGATCGTCGTCGACGGCGCAGGAAAGACGCTCTACATGTTCACGCCCGATGAGGGCGGCAAGCCGACCTGTTACGGCCAGTGCGCCGCCAGCTGGCCGCCGCTGACCGCCTCGGACGCCGCGTCCTTGACCGCGGGGGCGGGCCTCGACGCCAGCAAGATCTCGCTCGTCGACCGCACCGATGGCACCAAGCAGGTCAAGTACGGCGAGTACCCGCTCTACTACTTCGCCAACGACTCGGCCGCCGGTGACACCAACGGTCAAGGCCTCAACTCGAAGTGGTATGTGGTCGGCGCGAACGGCGAGCCCATCAAGGGCTGACCTTTCGCGTATCCCGGGGTAGACGGGCCGGCGGTCGGACGACCGCCGGCCCGTCGGCGTATCGCTCCGTGACGATGGCGCCTCGATATGCTCTGGTCGATGATCCCGGAGACGCCGTTCTTCCTCGTCATCGCGACACTCAGTGGCAGCCTGGCGGGCCTTGCCGGCCTGGTCGCCGGATTGCGACGAGAGCGCTTCGGGGCGATCGACCTCTTCCGGCTACGCGAGATCGTCGAGTTCGCGTTCGTCAACGCGCTGATCTCCCTGTCGTCCATCCCGCTCGTACGGCTCCTCGGCGGTGGCGCGCCGATGGTGCGGATCGTCGGGACCGCCGCTGGCGTCTATCTCCTCCTCCACGCGACCGTGCTGTTCCGCCGGTTGCGTCGAGTCTCGATCGCCCTGTCGACCTGGGTCCGGGTCGCGGCCACGATCGACCTGGCCATCGTGGCCCTCGCGCTGGCGTGTCTCCTGTCGGGTGAGCTGGCACTCCTCGAGATCCTGCTCATCCTGCTGCTCGGGCGACCGATGACGGTCTTCCTGTTCGTCCTGGCGTCGTTCGAACCATCCAGCGATGAGGGCGGCCCGTGAAGCAGGTAGGCGTCGTCCGCCGGTGAACGCCGTGGTGGGCTATGTCATCGCGGCCGTCGTGGCGGTCGTCATCGCGCGGATCGCCGCGGGCCCTGGACCCGGCGCCGCCCGGCATCCATCGATGGGACTCGCCGATGTCGCCGGTCGGCACGTGTCGATCCTGGGCGGACTCGCGGGCTTCGCCGTCACCGGCATGGTCCTGCTGGTCACCCTCGGCCGGAACCTTCCGGACGCCTCGGGGACCTCGTTCACGACGTTGTTGACGATGTTCTTCGTCGCCTACATCGGGTTCCTCGGCACGAGCCTGATGTTCGCGAACATCACCGACGCGGAAGCTTCGGGCAGCTTCGACGTCCCCGCAGCGATCTTCGCAGCGGCGACCGTGACGCAGTTCTACACGGTCGCCATCGGCTGGTTCGCGCTCCGGCCGCTGTTCGAGACGTTCGGCCTGCCCAGGCTGGCCGACCTGGCCGGCTGGATCCTTGCCGCGTCGACGGCATCGAGCTATGCCCTGGTCGCGTCCCAGCTGCAGCGGAGCGGCTTCGTGCGTGCGGGGATGACCGGTGTGATCGCTGTCATCGGGGTCGGGGTGGCCATCGTCTATGCCATCCTCGCCGGGTCCTTCGGCTGGCGGTCCCCGGACTCCACCCTCAGCCTGGTGATGACCGCGATCATCTTGGGAGCCCCGGCGTACGCGTTCGTGATGGCGCTGCCGATGCTCGCGCGCGATGAGGGCCGGGCAGGACGTCTTGGCGCCGTGTACCCCGCGGCGATCCTGGCGTACTCCCAAGGTGCCGTCGTGTTCGTCACCTTCCTGCTGCTGTCGGTCCTGGGTCTGGTCTGAACGGAGGCCGATCGCCGTGCCCCGCCCTCAGTCGCGGGCGCCGGCCTTCGCGCGATCCTTGATGATCTGGCCCGCGGCAAGCTTTCCAGGGGCACCCATCACGCAACCGCCCGGGTGGGTACCGGAGCCGCACTGGTAGTAGCCGTCGATGGGCGTCCGATACTGCGACCAGCCCGGTGCCGGACGGAAGAAGAACATCTGGGGCGCCAGGAATTCGCCGGCGAAGATGTTGCCCTCGGACAGGCCGACCGTCCGCTCGATGTCGAGTGGCGTGCGGACCTCGCGCTGGATCACGAGGTCGCCGAAACCCGGGAAGAAGCGCCCCAGCGTCCGCTGGACGGTATCGCCGAGGTTCTCCTTCTCGGCATCCCAGTCGCTCTCGCGAAGGTGATATGGCGTGTACTGGATGAAGCAGCTCAGGACGTGCTTGCCGGGTGGCGCCATGTCCGGGTCGATGGTCGACTGGACCGCCATGTCGATGTACGGGTGCGCCGAGTACCAGCCGTACTTGGCGTCATCGAATGCGCGCTCGAGGTACTCCATCGAGGGGCCGATGTTGGTGAACCCGCGGAAATGGTCGGGCTTCTGTCCCAGGGAGGGGAAATCGGGCACGTTCTCGAGCGCGAAGTTGACCTTGGAGCTCGTGCCCTGGAAGCGGAACCGCCGGATGTTCTCGACCAGATCGTCCGGGAGCTGGCGCGGCTCGACGAGCTCGAGGAAGGTCCGCCGCGGGTCGAGCGCCGAGACCACCGTGTCGGCGTAGAACTCCGTCCCGTCGGCGAGGGCCACGCCCGTCGCACGCCCGTCCCGGGTGATGACGGCCTCGACCGGAGCTTCGAGACGGATCTCCGCGCCGAAGGACTCCGCGGCGCGGGCGAGGACCTGGGTGAAGCCGCCGTTGCCCTTCTTGTGGAAGGCCCACGCCCCGAACTCACCGTCGTGCTCCCCGAGGCTGTGGTACAGCAGCACGAGGCCCGATCCCTGCGAATACGGTCCGACCTTCGTCCCGATGATCGAGCTCGAGGCGAGGTAGCCCTTGAGCAGCGGCGAGTCGAAGTAGTCGTCGAGGAAATCGGCCGCGCTGCCGGTGAGCAGCCGGATGGCGTTGTGGAGGACGCGCTTGTCCATCGACCGGAACCGGTGGCCGATCCCGGCGAGCGCGATCAGCTCCTCGGGATCATCGCTGAAGATGTCCGGCGGGACCGTGTCGAGCAGCGGCTTGATGGCCTGGCAGACCATCTGGACGTCGTGGGAGTACTGGTCGTAGGCGTCCGCGTCGTGCTGCGAGTGGCGGGCGATCTCCTTGAGGTTCTGGGCGTGGTCCTGCGTGAACAGGAGGTAGTCGCCGTCATCGCCGGGGGCGAAGGTGGTCGACATCAGCAGCGGCATGAATCCGTGCTTGGTCAGCTCCAGCTCATGGATGATGTCGGGACGGAGCAACGACAGCGCGTACGAGAAGGTGGTGAACCAGAAGCCGGGGCGGAGCTCCTCGGTGATCGCCGCGCCGCCGACCAGGTGGCGCCGCTCCAGGATCAGCGTCCTGAGCCCCGACTTGGCCAGATAGGCGCCGTTGACCAGGCCGTTGTGTCCGCCGCCGATGACGATGGCGTCGTAGGTCCGGTCGGCCCTCGAGGAGGCCCGTGGCGCGCGGGCGGCGGTCGCTCGGCGTGCGGCTCGCTTGGGCGCGGTCATCGTCATGTCAGGCCGTCCTTCGCTCAGGGTTGTAGAGCGGCTGCCGGGCGACGTGCGCCGCGACCTGCTCGTAATGGTGGTCGACCGTGAACTCCAGGTTGACCTTCGTGCCGATCGCCGCCAGGTCCGGCCGGATCCGGGCGATGGCGATGTGGCGCTGGAGCATCGGCGAGTACATGAAGCTGGTCGCGTAGCCGACGCGCTGGTCATCGTCGTCGTAGACCATCCAGTCCTCCATGACCGGAGTGTGGTCCTTGGGTGGGATCAGCCCAGCCGCGTTGTAGACCCGATCGTAGTCCTGCCAGTCGACGATCAGCCCGGACATCTTCCAGCGCGATGTGCCATCGGCGATCTCGCGCTCGAGGGCGCGGCGCCCGATGAACGCGCGGTCGTCGGCGGCGAGACCCCGGAACATCCAGCCCCAGCCGAGCTCGATCGGCGTCGAGCGATGGGCATCGTTCCAGGCGAACCGGCTCGAATCGAAGTCGACGTCCAGCAGCAGCAGACCGGCCTCGATGCGGAGCATGTACAGCGCGGCCAGTCCGAACGGCAGGACGCCGTAGCCGTCCATCGACTCCCATAGGGTGTCCCAGACGTGGAGGGCATCCGGCGTCTCGATCCAGACCTCGTACCCGAGATCGCCGGTGTACCCGGTCCGGCTCACGGTCACGCCGGCCCCGCCGATCTCGCCTTTTGCGACCCCGAAGTACGGCAGATGCTCCATCTGGGGCACGAGCCGCTTCAGCAGGTCCCGGCTGCGAGGCCCCTGGAGGGCCAGCGTGCCGATGTCGTGGCTGACCTCCTCGATCCGCACCTCGTGACGGCCGACCCGATCCTCGAAGTAGGCCAGATTCGGCTCGGCGCTGGTCAGCAGGTACTCCTCCCGACCGAGTCGGAGGATGACGCCGTCCTCGATGACGAAGCCCCCGTCGTCCAGCCAGCAGGTGTACTGGGCACTTCCCGGCTGGCAGGCGCGGATGTCGCGAGCGAGGATCCCGGCCAGGAACCGCTCGGCATCGCGACCGGTGATCCGGTACTTGTAGAGCGGGCTCGAATCGAACAGCCCGGCGGCATTGCGGACGGCGAAGTACTCGAGCTTGTCCGACATCTGGTATCGGTTCGCGGCGAGATGGCCCGACCAGTGGCTCCAGAGCTGCGTCTCGTTGAGCGCGCTCGTGCGCTCGTGGAACGGGGTGCCGCGGATCACCGGGCACTCCGTCGGGTCGGTCGCGTCATCCGCGGGACGATATCCGCTGTCGGACGGGTGCGCGAGGGCGCGTTGCGCTGACCGCCACTCCGGCGGCGTCGTACGCTGCGCACGACCAGCAGCTGTGTGGAGGTGCCGTCATGACCATGCACGAGATGCTCGAACAGGCGATCGGCCTGCGGCCCGACGGCGACACGATGCGACGCCTGAAGGAAAGTGGCCTCGCGATGCTCAGCGAGGACACCATGAGCCAGGCGGTGCACGACGTGTACTGCGGGATCATGGCCGATCATGAACACCCGAGCGACAAGGACCGCGATCAAGCGCGGGCGCTCATCGCGGCGATCCAGCGCGATCCGGCCTGAGGTCGGAGGCTAGGCCCGGACCTCCTGGCGCATGAACAGGACGTAGGCCAGCGCGAAGCAGGCGACCATCAGCGCGACGAGCGCCACGATCTGCGGCCAGACCAGCAGGAAGCTCTGGTCGAGCGAGAACAGCGAGGCGATGCGCTGCTGCGCCTGCGCGTACTGGCCGATCGTCGCCGGGGTCGAGACCGTCGTGACCTGCGGGTTGAGCAGGGTCAACGACGCCTCGCGGTAGAGCGTGTCGGGCAGGAGCCGGGTGAGCGTCTCCTGGATGCCGATGCTCCGCAGCTGGTCGTTGGCCGTGCCCGCGACCGGTGCGATGAACCCGCCGACGAGGGAGACGATCAGGCCACCGAAGAAGGTCAGCAGCAGCCACGTCCCGAAGCCGACCAGCGCCGAAGTCGCCGCCCGGCGGATGGCGACCGACAGGAGCATGCCGAAGGCCAGCCAGACCGCCACATAGGTGAGCGTGACCAGCAGCCAGAGCACGACCCGAAGGAGCTCCGTCGATTCCGGCACGATGCCGAGGCGGATCAGGGCGAACGCGGTCACGCTCGCGACCATGACGACCAGGACCATCGCGATGACGGCCAGTCCGGCCACGAACTTGCCGTTGACCACATCGTCGCGATGGATCGGCTGCGACAGGAGCCGGGGTAGTGTCCCGTCCGCCCGCTCGCCGTTGATCGAATCGAAGGCGAACGCGAGACCGAGCAACGGTCCGACGAGCGCAAGGAACCCGACCACCGAGGGCAGCTGGATCTGGTCGTTGACCGATGGGGTCAGCCAGAACAACGCGATGTACAGAGCCGGGAAGGTATTGGCGCCCTCGGCCTGCGTGCGGATGGTCGAGCTGATGAAATACAGCGGGACCGCCGCGGCGATGGCCATGATCACGACGAGGACGAGGAACCTGGCCGACAGCAGATGATCGCCGAATTCCTTGGCGGCGATGACCATCCAGCCGGCGCGCGGAACCCGTCGGTCGGAGGCGACGCGCTCGTCCCGATCGTCGCTGCCTCCTCGATCCTCGCGGTCCTCTGCGTCCAGCGTCGTCGCGGTCATTCCGTCCCTCGATTCGTCGTCACGGCCGCGCGGGCGACCCCGCCCGGTCCGGCGACAGCGCGTCGATACACATCCTCGAGCGAGGGCACGACCGCCCGGATCGACACGAGTGGGAGTCGCTCTGCCGCGACCGTCGCCAGGACAGCCGAACGGACCGTCGCCGGGTCGGCTCCCTCAGCCACCGTCAGCAGCCACGGGTCGCTGTCTCGAGCACCGGCGCGGATCCCGTCGACGCCCGGCACGGCGCGGAGCACCTCGCGGGCTCGGGTCACGTCCTCGGGCATGGTCTGGTCGAGCCCGAGTTCGAGCTCCTGGCGACCGTCGCCGAAGCGTTGGGCGAGCTGGGCCATGGTCCCCTGCCCGATCAGCCGGCCCTGGGCGAAGATCCCGATCCGGTCGCACACCGACTGGACCTGGTTGAGCAGGTGGCTGGACAGAAGGATGGCCATCCCGCGATCGCGAACGAGCCCGCGCAGCAGGTCGAGGATCTCGACGACGCCGAGCGGGTCGATGGCCGTCGTCGGCTCATCGAGGATGAGCACATCGGGATCCTTCACCAGGGCGTCGGCGATGCCGAGGCGCTGGAGCATGCCGCGCGAGTAGGTCTCGACCTTGTCGTCGGCGCGATCCATCAGGCCGACCTGGTCGAGCACCGCGTCGATGGTCCCTTCGGCCTCGTCACGGTCGAGCCGGTTGAGTCGGGCCGTGTAGCGCAGATTCTCGCGGCCGGTCAGGTCGCTGTAGAAGCCGACGCTATCGGGCAGATACCCGACCCGGCGCTTGACCTCGAGCGGGCCGCGCGATGGATCGAGGCCGACGACCCGGGCGGTCCCGTCAGTGGGCTCGGTCAGGCCGAGCAGCATCAGGATCGTCGTGGTCTTGCCCGCACCGTTCTGGCCGAGCAGTCCGAAGATCTCACCAGCGTGCACCTCGAGATCGAGATGATCGACCGCGACGAGGTCGTCGTAGTGCTTGGTCAGGCCGCGCGTCTTGATCCGGATCGATTCCGCGGGGACCGCCGGAGCCGCCGAGATGGCAGGCCCGGCGATCGGGCGCCGGACCTGCCGACGCTTGGACGCGATCCGGCCGGGGGTCGCGCTCATCGGCGACCGTAGGTCCGGAAGACGTAGAACAGCCCGCCGAGGATGAGCACGATCAGCGCGATGCCGACGATGGCCCAGATCGGCGAGGTGTCGACTGTGAACCGGATCTCGGCGTTGGCGCCGGTCGTGTCCTCGGTCGAGGACGCCGTGAAGCGGACCACGTAGTCACCGGCGACCGCGTCGCCCGACGGGGTGATCGTCGCGGTGAGCGTGCCGGTCTGGTCGGGGTCGAGCGTGGCCAGGCCGTCGGTGGGGTCGATGGTGACCTTCCAGCCTCCGGGAGGGGTGCCGACGAGCTTCACGAGCGTCATCGGCGCGGTCCCCGTGTTCTTCACGATGAACTGCTGGGTCGTCGCCGCACCCGCCGAACCGTGCGCGGACAGCAGGTCGCCCGGGGTGGACAGGGTCATGGAATACGACCCCGTGACCGCGATCGAGAGATCGGCATCGACGGTCCGGTCGCCGGCTGTCGCGGTCACCTTGAACGGGTACTTGCCGGCGGCCGTGCCATCGGGCGCCTTGGCGCTGACGCTGATGGACTGGGTGCTGCCCGACTTGACCACCGTCGACGCGGCGTCGGTGGCCCCGGTCAGCGTCGTGTCCACGGTCCAGCCATCGGGTCCGGTGGCACTCGCCGACACCGTCACGTCCTGGGCGGTGTCATTCTTGAAGGTCAGGTCGAACTTGAACGACTTGTCGGATGCACCGGTCAGTTCCGGGGTGTTCGTGGTCAACGACAGCGCGCCAGCAGCCTCGGCGTTGACCCGCACGGTGATCGGCAGCGCCGTCTGGGCGCCCCCTCCCGACGCGGTCACTCGGAGGGTGCTGGTCCCGGCGGTTGCCGCGGCCGGCACGGTCACATCGAGCCGCACCTTGCCCGGTGTCGATGTCGTCACGGCAACGCCGTCGACCACGAACCCACCGCCGAAGATGCTCGCTGTCCAACCGGACGGCACGCCCGTCACCGCGAGCGCGATGTTGGCGTTCCGGTTCGACGTGACGGTGAGGTCGAAGCTGACCTTGTTGCCGGGTGCGACGGCGACTCCTGGGAATGGCGTCGTGATCTCGAGCCCATCGGCGGCGTGGACGGCCGGCACGAGGGCCAAGAGCGTCGCTGAGGTGATGGTGAGCGCGGCGAGCATGCTGATGCGCCGCGCGACCCTACTTCGCAAGGTGTCCCTCCTGGGGGTGTCGAGACTGCGGGTCGGCGTGACCACCGACGAATCTGCCAAAGTCGGGCGAGACGATACAACTCCGGCGCGATTCACGGTTGATATCGATTACTGAATCCTCCGATCGCGTTCGTGAACCTGGTCCAGGAAGCGCCATCGGGCGGTCTCGGCCTCCGCGTATCCTTGCCGGGTGAGCCTGTATTCGCTGGTCGATCCCGATGGCCAGGCGGACCGCCGCGACCTCATCGCTCCGACCCTCATCGGTGCGTTCGATGGCTGGGTCGATGCCGGCAGCGCCGCGACGACCGCGCTCGCGCAGCTGCTCGACGAGGCCGTCGTCGTCGCCACGTTCGACACTGATGCCCTGTTCGACTACCGCGCTCGCCGACCGACCCTGGACATCATCGATGGCCGGCTGGCCGAGCTCAGCTGGCCTGAACTGGCGATCCGGCGGGTCCGGTTCGAGGAGCGCGACCTGCTGATCCTCGCTGGTCCGGAACCCGATGACCGCTGGCAGGCGTTCGCCGGAGCGGTCCTCGAGATCTCCCGACGGCTCGGGGTGGTCGAGTGGGTCAGCCTCGGGGCGATCCCGGCGGCCGTGCCCCACACCCGCGACGTGCCGATCCTCGGCACGACCTCCGAGCCGGGCCGCCTGCGCGGGGACGTGCAGGCCGGGCCGTCCGGCACACTCAGGGTTCCCGCAGCGGCCATCAGCGTCCTGGAGATGTCGATGGCCCAGGGCGGCATCCCGTCGGTCGGCTACTTCGCGCAGGTCCCGCACTACGTATCCGGGCCGTATCCGGCCGCCTCGCTGGAACTCCTCCGCGCGCTGGGGCGCCATCTCGACGTCGATCTGCCGACGGGCGACCTGGCCGAAGACGCCCGTCAGCTACGCACCCGGCTCGACACAGCGACTGCGCTCGAGGAGACCACCCGGTCGTACGTCGAGCGGCTCGAAGGGATGGTCGACGAGCAGCGACTGCCGTCCGGTGACGACCTCATCGGCGAGATCGAGAAGTTCCTGCGGGAAGGCGGCACGGAGGGGCGACCCCGGGGTTGACGGCTGCCTGATCCGCGATACATGACACATCCTGTCATGTCTCGTCGTAGGCTTCGCAGCGCATGCGTGCCAGCCGCCTCGTCAACCTGCTCCTCCTGCTCCAGGCCCGCGGCGGCCAGACGGCGGCGGAGCTCGCCCGGGAACTCGAGGTTTCGGTCCGGACCGTGCACCGAGACGTGGAGGGACTGAGCGCGGCCGGAGTGCCGATCTTCGCCGAGCGTGGGCCGAGTGGCGGCATCCGCCTGGTCGATGGCTATCGCACACGTCTGACGGGCATGACCGCCGCGGAGGCCGAGGCCTTGTTCCTGTCAGGCCTGCCGGGTCCCGCCGCGCAGCTGGGGCTCGGCACGGTCGTCGCGGCGGCCCAACTCAAGGTCCTTGCCGCGTTGCCGCCGGAGCTCCGCTCTCGTGCGTCGCGCCTCGTCCAGCGGTTCCATCTCGACCCGGCCGGTTGGTATCAGATCGACGAAGCGGTACCCGAGCTCGCGACGCTCGCCTCGGCCGTGTGGTCGGGACGACGCGTCGTCATCGGATACGAGCGGAGCGCTGGGCGCGTCGAACGCGTGATCGGCCCACTCGGCCTCGTCCTCAAGGCCGGAGTCTGGTACGTCGTTGCCGAGATCGACGGTCAGATCCGCACGTACCGCGGGTCCCGGGTCGCCAGCGCGACCATCACCGAGGCGCCCGTCCAGCGTCCAGCGGACTTCGACCTCGCCAACTACTGGGCCGAGACGAGTGCCGCGTACGAGCGCGACACGCCGACCGTCGTCGTGGAGATCCGGGTCCGAGCCGACCAGCTCTGGCGCGTCGATGACGTCTTCGGGAGCGGTTCGGTGGCGGCCGCACGATCGGCCGACGATCCGGAGATGGCCGGCTGGCGTCGGTTGACGATGACCGTGCCGTATCCGGACGAGGCGCCCGGCCGGATGCTGTCGGTCGGTCCTCACCTCGAGGTGCTGGAGCCACCGGAGGTTCGCCGCCAGATCGCCGTCCTGGCACACCGGATCGCGGAGCGCTACCGCGACGCCGACCCGGTCGACAACGGCCGCTGACCCGGTCTGGCCGCCGGCCGCTCGGACCTGGGTTCGACCGATCGTTCGGGCGTCAGGAGTCGCCGCCAGCGAAGTCGTGCCTCGATCTCCCGTTCCCGATCTGCCTGGATCGCACGTCCCAACTCGAAGTTCAACATGCCAGAAGTCTGACGTTGATACCTGCCGGAACTTGTCATGAATACAGAAGATCCGCTTGGCCGCTCGTCGTCCCCACGCTCGAGCGGCCAGCGGTGATTCGATTGTTCTTCGGTTGTTCTTCAGTTGTCCGGGTCGTGCATTCGGCGGACCACCGTCCGGTCAGGATTGCCGGCTCCGTCGTCGCCCGGCATCCCGCCGGAGGATCGACGCGCCGCCGGTCGATGGTCTCGATGTCCGGCGGTCCGTTTCGTGCTTCGGGGGAACCGTACGACCGCGTACCGCAGTGGACCACTCGGCGTCCGTGGTGGATCGGCATGGACATCCGTCCAGTCCTTGACGACCGGCTGCAAGCGGGCGGAGGGCTGGTGCAGGGCCGACGCAACGGTGGCTCGTGCCAGACTGGGCCATGGACATGACGGGGTTCGGTCTGCGCGGCAGCGTCGTGGGCACAGCTCGATCGGAGCGATTCCAGGCCGCGGAGCGGCGGATCGGTCGGGTGACCCGGTTGCTCGACGACGTGATCCGGGTGCCAGGCACCGACGTCCGCGTCGGATTGGACCCGGTGATCGGGATGGTGCCGGTCGTCGGCGATGCGGTGACGGCGCTCGCCGGGGCGTGGGTCATCGCCGAAGCGGCCCGCTTCGGCATCCCGCGGAGCGTGCTCGCGCGGATGGTCGTGAACCTGCTCGCCGACCTTGGGATCGGCGCGATCCCCGTCATCGGGGACATCTACGACGTGGTCTTCCGATCGAACGCGCGAAACCTCGAGCTGTTCCGTCGCCACGCGCTCGACCCTGGTGCCACCACGCGCGGAGAACGCGCGTTCCTGCTCGGCCTGGTGCTGGTGATCATCGGCGCGCTCTGGCTGGCGTTGGTGCTGCTCGGGGTCGCGCTCGACTGGCTGTCGACGACCCGGATCTAGCGATCGCGCGACCGCTGGGCGGTCGCCGGCGGGACCCCAGGTCCGGAGGCGACGCCGTGCGTACGGCCGGCGGACGCTAGACTCGCCCGCGATGCCCGATGCCCGCCAGGTGACCGCGACACGCTATGTCACTCCGTTCCGCGAAGGCGGCTCCCTGCCAGGCCTCGTCGAGGCCGACGACGACGGCCTCTACGTCGTCAAGTTCCACGGTGCGGGCCAGGGACCCCGTGCGCTCGTCGCGGAATGGCTGGCGGGCGAGATCGCCCGCGCCGTCGGGCTGCTCGTGCCAGAGCTGGTGCTCGTCGAGGTCGACCCGAGCCTTGGCGACGCCGAGCCCGACGAGGAGCTCCAGGACCTGGTCCACAGGAGTGGTGGCGTCAATCTCGGGCTCGACTTCCTGCCCGGTGCCATCACGTTCAACCCAGGGGCGACCGACCCCGTCGAACCGACGCTGGCTGCTGACATCGTCTGGCTCGACGCCTTCGTGACCAACCCAGATCGGAGCGTCGCCAACCCGAACCTGCTCATCTGGCACGGGCGCGTGTGGCTCATCGACCACGGTGCCGCGCTGTACATCCATCACACCTGGCGCGAGCCGGACGACCACGCCGCACGGTCGTTCGAACGAACGGCCGACCACGTGCTGCTGCCCTACGCGGGGCCGATCGACGAGGCCGACCAGCGCCTCGCCACCAGGCTCGGCGGGCCGCTGTTCCGCTCGCTGGTCCAGGCCATCCCGGAGGCGTGGCTGGCCGACGACGCCCGAGTCGGGGGCGCCGACGCGCAGCGGGCCGCCTACGTCCGCTATCTCGAACGACGCCTGGCGACGCGGCACGCCTTCGTCGAGGAGGCCGAGCGTGCCCGACGAGCCGCGTAGCCCGTATCAGTACGCGATCATCCGGGTGGTGCCCCACGTCGAACGGGGCGAGTCCATCAACGCGGGCGTGGTCCTGCTGTGCCGGACGAGGGCTTACCTCGGGGCGGTGACCGAGCTCGACGCGGCCCGGCTGCGGGCGATCGCCCCCGACGCCGATCTCACGGTCATCGCCGACCACCTGCGAGCGATCGAACGGATCGCCCGTGGCGACCCCGAGGGCGGCCCGATCGCGCGCCTCGGTATCGGCGAACGGTTCCACTGGCTGGTGGCCCCCTCCAGCACGATGATCCAGGCGTCCCCCGTCCATACCGGGCTGACCGACGACCCGGGGGCGGAACTCGATCGGCTGGTCGAGAACCTGGTTCGCTAGCGGCGGTCCGCCCGGACCACGGCGTCCCGAAGGGCATCCTGCAGGGTCCGCCCGGGTTCCGGACTGGCCGCGACGGCCTCGACCTCGAGACCGGCCGAGGCACCGGCCCGCCCGTCGAGACGCTCGAGACAGGCCGTGTGAAGCCGTTCGGCGAAGGCGGCGGCGTCGACCGCGTCGGTCTCCGGCAACAGCACATGGAAACGGTCGGATGCCGCGCGGGTCACCCGATCGGTTTCGCGGGCGCGCTCGCGGATGGTGGTCGCGACCCGGCCGGCGACGCGGTCGAGTGCCGCCGTCGCTGCGCCGTGCAGCTGTACCACCACGACCGAAGCTGGCCGACCGTAGCGTGCGAGGCGGGCATCCTCGTGCCGCAGCGCGCTGTCCCAATCCTGGCGGGTGTCCATCGGGATCGGCCGACGCGCCTCGCGCACGACCATCGGACGCGGCCGGGGGGCGCGCGGGCCCCGGCGGGTTCGCACCGGCGGTCCGTCGAGGAAGGCCTCGATGACTTCGCCGACGCGCTCGTCGTCGTGGTGGTCGGCCGGCAGCACGAACCGCGGACGACGACCGTTCTTCGGCGCGCGACGTCGGACAGGCGGCGGCTGGTCCGGCAGCTCACTCACGGGGAGCGCCCAGTCTAGACCGAGTCGGCGGAT
>DASSMQ010000053.1:0-16668 GCA_035688805.1 Candidatus Limnocylindrales bacterium | reverse complement strand
GCCCGTCGATGTCGGATGCCAGGACCTCGTCGGCGGCGGCGGTGTGCGGGAAGACCCTCACCCGCGCGCCGCGATGGCGCATCGCGCGAACGATGTTCGACTTGAGCCCGAGGTCGACGATGCCGATCAGCGGCCCGCCGTCGTCGACTGTGCCGACGTCCGTGACCGTCGGCGGCGAAACCTGGCCGACGAAGTCCTGGTCCTCCCAGCGCGGGACGGCTGCCGCGGCAGTCCGGGCGGCGTCACGGTCGAACTGCCCGGGTGCGGTCACGATGCCGCGCAGTGAGCCGTTCGTCCGAAGATGGCGCGCAAGCGCCCGGGTGTCCACGCCGGCGATGGCCGGGATGCCGTCGCCGCGCAACAGCGCCGCGAGCTGGCGGGCGTCGTCGAGCACCGCGGCCGTGGCGTTCGCGACGATCAGCGCGCGGCGCCAGGGATGCTCGCTCTGGTCGTCGTCGCGGAGCCGCCCGTAGTTGCCGATGAGCGGGTAGGTCATGACCACGACCTGGCCGGCGTACGACGGGTCCGTGCAGACTTCCTGGTAGCCAGTCTGGCTGGTGTTCACGACGAGGTCACCACCGGCGGCGCTCCCGGCACCGAACGCGATGCCCGGGAAGATGGCGCCGTCCTCGAGGGCCAGCAGCGCCGGCCCATGGTCGCCGATGCGCGGATCGACCACTGCGCTGGCCCGCGGCGGCGGCGGGACGATCACCCGACGGCGACCCGGATAACAAACGACCCACCCGCCGGATCGGCGTGGTGGGCGTGGTCGTGCGCAGACATCGATGCCTCCTTCGCCGGCCTCACTGGACCGGTACGCCGGCCTCACGGGACCGGCCATCCAAGGACGTCGTCAGGGTACCACCCGGTCGGGGTCCCTCGCGGCGAACGTCTCGATCAGGAGGCGGACGAACCGGCGTCCGTCCGCGTCGAGGGCGACGTGCACGTTGGGGTCTCGTCCGCTGCGGGCGTCCGTGTCGATGACCGTCTCGCCGAGCGTCAGGTCGCCGCGCGTCTCGACATCCACGTGGAGATGGCGGGTCGTGATCACCGCTGGGTCAACGAGCGCGGCGACGGCCAACGCGTCGTGGACCGGCGCGGCATGGGGACGGGTCATCGGCTGGGTCGCGTCGTAGCCATCGATGCGGCGCTCCGTGAATCGCGCCGCGGCCTCACCGGCCGGCGTCCCGAGTCCGCGCAGTGCGGCGCAGTCGTCGCGCGATACGAGCGCCTGATGGGTCGCATCCAGGGTGACCAGCGTGATCGAGCGGATGCCGCTGCCGATGACAGCCCGGGCCGCCTCGGGGTCGGCCCAGACGTTGAACTCGGCGCGCGGGGTCACGTTGCCGCGGCGGTTGGCACCACCCATGATCACGATCTCGGGGATACGGTCGCGCAGCCGCGGCTCCGCGACGAGGGCCGTGGCGACGTTCGACAGCGGACCGACCGGCACGAGCGTGATGGGCTCCGTCGCCGCGCGATACGTCTCGATCAGGAATTCGACCGCTCCGGTCGTCTGGGCGCTCGAGGTCGCGGGCGGGATATCGAGGTACCGGCCGTGCACCGGGCGCGAGCTCGCGACGTCCGATCGCGGGATCGGGAAGTCGTCTCGGGCGATCGGCCTGGCCACCCCCTGGTAGACCGGCACCCGAACGCCGATCCAGTCGAACGTCCGCAACGAGTTCTCGGTGCAGACCTCGACCGGCACGTTCCCGTTGACGGTCGTCGCAGCGACGAGCTCGAGATCCGGATGGAGCGCTGCGAGCATGAGCGCCACGGCGTCGTCCGTGCCGGTGTCGACGTCGAGGATGAGCTTGCGGGCCATCGCCCCGAGTCTACGGCTGCAGGTGAGGGCAGCGGCGTCAGCGCGACCGATCGGGCGAGTGGTGCAATCCCAGCCGCTGGGCGACCGCCGCGGCCTCGACCCGGTTGGCCACGCCGAGTTTGCCGAGGATGTTCGAGACGTGGACGCTGGCCGTCTTGCGGGTGATGAACAGCTCGTCGGCGATCTGCTGATTCGAGCGGCCGGCCGCGACCAGCCGGATGACCTCGGCCTCCCGCGGCGTCAGGCCCAGCGGGTCGACCTGGCGATCGTCGAGCTCCTCGACCTCCACATCGATCTCGATGCGGGCATGGCGGGCCAGTCGCTCGATCTCGGCGCGCAATGGGGTGGCCTCCAGCTGCCGACTGATCGCGTGCGCCGATCGGAGGGCCGCGGCGGCGACCGCTCGATCGCCTCGCCGGCCGAGGACCGCCTCCGCGAGCCTGTACCGAGCGTAGGCGGTGAGGGCCGGCCGACCCAGGCCCTCCCAGCCAGCGGCGATGGCCTCCCACCGATCGGGGTCGATCGTGTCCGTGATCCGGTCGATCTCGCCCAGGCAGAGCGCGATGACGCCGCCCGAGTGGGTGGCCTCGCCCCAGCCACGGTTGCCGAGACCGCTCTGTACCTGCGCGGAGATCGCGGCGAACCGAGCGCCGATCGTCGCCAGCTCGGCCTCGTCATGCCGCCCACGCGCGGCCACCGCGGCATCCGCTTCGGCGCGCAGCGCGTGCCAGACGAGCCAGCCGAGAGCCGGATCACGGGGCATGGTCTCACGGTCCGTCGACAGCGCCCCATCGACCGCAGCCCGCACGACCGGCAGCCGACCGCGGGCACCCGCCAGTTCGATGATGGCTCCGACGAGCGCGCCCCGGTATCTGGCATGGCCCGTGGCCCCCAACTCACTGGCCCGTTGGAGGTGGCGGTCGGCATCGTCGAACCGGCCCTGGTTCGTGTCGACCCGGGCACGGTTGACGTGCAGCCACGTGGCGGCCGGCCCGAGCGGATCCAATGCCAGGCCCCGATCGGCGGTCGCCGCCGCCTCGTCCCAGCGCCCAAGATCGAACAACGCCTTGGCCGCATCGCCGAGCAGCTCGCCCCCGTAGGTCCGGGTGACTCCGAGTCGCTCGGCGATCGCGAAGCCGTCGCGCGCGGCGACCAGCGACGCCTCGCTTCGACCGACCTGGTCGAGCAGGGCGGCCAGGTTGGCGTGCCCGAGGGCGATCCCCTCGACCCCGCCGAGCCGCTCGGCCAGCGCCAGGCCCTCGCGGTAGGTCGCGATGCCGTGCTCCACATCGCCGGTCACGGCCTCGGACCAGCCGAGGATCCCGAGGCCGAACGCTTCGTCCGCCGGTGATCTCGCTGCCCGGGCGACGTCGATCGCTTCGCGCGCGAGTCGCCCGGCTTCCACCGGGTCCCGACCGAAGAGCCGTAGGCCCGCGGCCTGGCCAAGGGCGCGCGCACGGGTCGACGACGGCGGCGACACGGGGATGATGCGGAGCGCAGCGTCGAGGGCGGCTTCGGCCGCCGCCCGGTCCCCGGATTCCCACAGGTACCAGCGCAGGCGATCGTGCAGGCCACCCAGTCGGACCGCGTCCGGTCGGCCGTCGGCGACGTCGGCGATCTCGGCCGTGACGATGGCCTCCCGACCGAGCGCGACCGCGCGGGCGTAGCTGCCGGTCAGCACCGCGCACTCAGCGGCGCGCTGGAGCAGGCCGATCCGGTCGATCGGTGCCTGAACGTCGTCATCGGACCGGTCCCACAACTCGAGGGCGAGGTCGTAATGGTGGCGGGCCTCCGCGAACGCGTACACGAGCTCGGCCGCCTGGCCGGCGGCGATGAGCGCCGGGATGGCGCGGTCGAGGTCGCGCGCAGCGACCCAGTGATCGGCGAGCTCGCCGGGGGTGACCGGGACACCACCGATCTCGCCGCGGCGTTCGAGTTCGAGCGCGAATGCGGCGTGCAGTCGGTCACGTTCTCCGTGGAGCAGCTCGGCATCGGCGACCTCGGCCAGGAGCCGGTGCCGGAACGCGAGGCCACCGCGGCCGTTGCCATCCGCGTCCGCGTCCACGAGGATCGCGCTCGCCAGCGCCGGGCGGAGCGCGTCCGCCACGGCCGGCGACGGCATCCCAAGGACCGCGGCGAGGATCTCGTCGTCGACTCGACGACCAGCCGCCGCCGCAGCTCGCAGTATGCGCCGGGTGGGCTCCGGGAGCGCGGCGAGCTGGGCAGCCAGGATGTCGTGGAGCTCAGGCGGCAGCCGCCTGGCAGAACCACCCGGCTCCGTCGCCAGCTGCTCGATGAAGAACGGGTTGCCGCCGCTCCGCGACGCGATCAGGTCGATCCGATCGGAGGCAGCCTCCTCGGGGCGCAGACTCCGCACCATCGCCACGATGGCAGGCTGGGCCAGCGGCCCGAGCTCGATCCGCTCGACCCACGGGTCACGCTCGAGCTCGCCGATGAACCGGAGGGTCGGGTCGCCCGCGTCGAGGTCGTCGGTCCGGACGGTCACGAGGATAAGCACGGGTGCCTCGCGCAGGTTCCGCGACAGGAAGCCGAGCAGCGCGCGGGTGCCCGCATCGGCCCACTGGACATCCTCGACCACGAGCACGACGGTGGAGCTGCGAGCCAGGCGCTCGAGCACCGTCAGGATCGCCTCGAACAGCCGGCCCTGGCCGGTGCGGTCGGACTCTGACCGGTCGGTACTCCTGGCGACGACCGTCGCCACCTCTGGGATGAGGCGACCGACCTCGTCGCGGGCCGGCCCAAGCAGCGCGGGGATCCGCTCCGGTTCGACGGAGCGGGTGAGTCCGCGCAAGGCCTCGACGAACGGCGCATAGGGGATCGCGCCGATGCCCGTCGGAAGGCACGCCCCGACGAGGACGGCCGCTCCCCGCGCACGAGCCACCCCGGCCAGGGTCGTCACCAGTCGGCTCTTGCCGATGCCGGCCTCCCCGCCGACGATGACCGTGCGCCCCTCGCCGCGCGCCGCGGCATCGGACGCGGCCATAAGCTGGACGAGCTCCCGGTCCCGCCCGACCACCGCGCCCCGTTCGAGGCCCTCGACCACCCTGGCCGGGATGATAGTCGCCCATCATCCCGGCCGAGCCGCATCAGGCCCCTTGCGCCGTCAGCATCCGAGCGCGCAGCTTGGCCCTCGCGCGACAGAGGAGGGTGCGGGTCGCCCCCTGGGTCCGGCCCAGCGACCGAGCGATCTCCGGGCCGTCGTAGCCCAGGGATGCGAGGAGCAGCGCCGATCGATCCGTCGACCCGAGCGTGTCGAGCGCCGCGCGGACCGTCGCATGCTCCTCGACGGCGACGGCCAAGCTCTCCGGCGACCGGGCGAGATCGGCCGAAACGAGGTCGCGACGATGTCGGTCGGCGACCGTCTGGCGGCGTCCGCGACTCATCGCCAGGTTGAAGGCGACCCGGTGCAGCCACGCGCTGATGTCGTCGGGCGCGCGCCCGGCGCTTACCTCGAGCGTGAGCCGCAGGAATGCATCCTGGACCAGGTCTTCGGCCGCGACCGGATCGCGGACGATGGCTCGCAGATAGCGGTGGAGCGTGCCGCCGTGGATGGCGTAGGCGGATCCGACGATCCGTTCGACGTCTCGTTCGCTGTCCATGGATAGCCCTCGGGTGGGCCCGGCTGGATGCCGGCCGTGGCGCGACGGTCCGTCTAAGTCCTGGTAGCCCACATCGGGCAGGGGCCTAATCTTTGCGTCTCGGAGTGCGGCAGGAGCGCGGCTCGCAGCGGGCGGCCGCCGGGCATCCGCGGATATCACCCAGGACGATGCTCGGTGGGCCCAGCCACCGTGTCACGAGCCGAATGACCCGTTCCGCGACCACTGATCGGCCTGGGCGATGGCTGGTACGGATCCGACGCCGCGCCCAGCGGACACGGCTGCCAGCATCTGCCGCAGCGATATCCCGGGCTCCCCGGGCGCCTACGCGACGGTCACGAGCGGCTCAGGGAGTGGTGAGCCCGGAAGGACTTGAACCTTCAACCCGCTGATTAAGAGTCAGCTGCTCTGCCATTGAGCTACGGGCCCACGTGACTGGCGCCTGCCTCGGAGGTCCCGCCAGCGGCGGGCAGTGTACACCGGGGCTCTGCGCCGGGGCCAATGGTCTCCCTCAGCGGCGACGCGTCGGCCGCCGCGGCGGCGATAGCACGCCACGGTGTCGCTCGATGGTGGCGCCGCTGAAGACCGACTGGCACGGGCCACAACATTCCGATCCTGGCGGATACGTGTCGGGATCGGTCCAACGGATGACGTCCAGGTCGTCGAACGGCTCGGTGCAGGCCGATCTGGCGGGCTCGAGTCCGCGCAGGTGCCAAGGATGACCAGGCCCTCGAGCCTTGATCCAGTCGCTCACGCCGCCACCCCAGGTTCTCTGAGCACCGCGCCGCAGTGCCGGTCGGTCGACGGGACGATCGCCCGTCGACCGACATATATCCGAGACGCCCTACGGCAGCTGCCCCAGCGATGGGTCCTGACCTTGCAGCGACATCACCGGCCCCAACGTTGCGGTGACGACCCGCACCGAGCCGGCGTAGCACTCAGCAGTGGTGGCAGACGAACACGTCCCGTGACGACACGTTGAAGATGTCGCCCAACCATTGCTCACCGGCCGAGACCCCGTCCACGGTGGCCGTCGCGCTCGCATCTCGGAACGAACCTCGGAAGTGGCTCGTCTCCGTGAAGCCCTGCGAATTGACCTTGAAGTTGTCATTCACCTTGACGATCGCGCTGGTGGCCGTCCACGACGCATCGACGTCCGAGGTCCCGTCGGGGGCGCATGAGCGCTCATCACACAGGTCGAAGGCCACGGTCGCCGAGACGGTCGCCGAGCGGAGCTTCGAATCGACCGACAGGTTGACGACGTCGCTGCCTGATGCGAAGCCGAACCGCTCAGACACGAAGACGAAGTTGCCCCGGCGGTCGAACTTGTAGCTGAAGATATCCACGAAGATGCTCGGAGCCGTGTACGTCTGGCCGCCTTCGGTGAACGAGTCGTGAGACGTGTAGATATATGTATCGGTGTAGACCGTATTCGTGCCGGATCCGGCAGTGGCGGTCCAACCGCCCTCGGCGCCGAGACCCTTCGAACTGAAATGGAACGAGGCACCGGCCGCAAGGGCCGGCATCGCAGCCCCAAGCATCGCGACCAGTCCGAACAGAACGACCAACGCCCGACGTCGCATGGCGATCCCCTCCACGTCCTCGATCCGACGATGTTCGGATCGTCCCGACCGTAGCACCGAGGCGTTTGGGCGACGGGTCAGCCCCGATCGTCGAGCACGCCGATCAAGCGATCGACGAACGGGATCTGCGTGTCCTTGAGGCGACGGCGGGCCTCGTCCGGCGCGAACCAGTCCACGCGGTCGATCTCCGGGACGGTGATCCAGCGGCCGGAGCGGGGTGGCCACTGGAGCGGGAAGGTGTTGCTGCTCGCTGCCGCCGGGTCGAGGTCGCCCTCCAGCGCCCAGGCGACGACCACCTTGCCGCCCTTCTGGGTGATCTCTCCGAGGTCGATCGCAGGCCCGCTCGGCGGCTGGTGACCGGTCTCCTCCTCGAATTCGCGCCTGGCGACATCCCACGGGTCCTCGCCGCCCTCGATCTCGCCTTTCGGCACCGTCCACACGCCCTCGTCGCGCGTCGCCCAGAGTGGGCCACCGGGGTGAGCGAGCAGGACCGCCAGCCCGTCGGGCCCGCGGCGATAGAGCAGGATCCCGGCGCTACGCCGGCTGGAGGCCACTCGACGCCTGCCGTTCGGGCGTCATTGGTTGTCGATCTGGGCCCGCTGGAGTCGCCCGGAGAAGTCGACGTAGATCGACTTCCACTCGGTGTACGTGTCGAGGGCGACGCGGCCGGCCTCGCGATGCCCATTGCCGGTCTCCTTCCAGCCGCCGAACGGCAGGTGGACCTCCGCCCCGGTCGTCCCCGCGTTCACGTAGACGATGCCGGTCTCGAAGTCGCGCATCGCCCGGAAGGCCGCGTTCACGTCGCGGGTGAAGATGCTCGACGACAGGCCGTAACGGGTCTGGTTGAGGGCGAGGAGGGCTTCGCCGTAGTCGGCCACGGGGATGACCGACAGGACTGGCCCGAAGATCTCCTCCTGGCCGATCCGGTCCATCGCTCCCACACCGCTGAAGATCGTCGGCTCGAAGAAGTTGCCGAGCTCAAGTCGGCCAGCGTCGGCCCTCGCGCCGCCGATGACGAGCTCACCCTCGGTCCGGCCGATGTCGATGTAGGTCGCGACCTTGTCGACCGCGCCGGTGTTGATCAGCGGGCCGACGTCGGTCGTGTCCTCCTGCCCGTCGCCGAGTCGAAGCGCCCTGGCGCGCGACTCGAGTCGGCCGAGCAGCGGGTCGACCACCGACCGCTCGACGATGACGCGGGAGGCCGCCGTGCAGCGTTGCCCGGTCGTGCCGAAGGCGCTCCACAGGATGCCGTCCGTGGCGAGATCGAGATCCGCGTCGGCGAGGACGACCACGCCGTTCTTGCCCCCCAATTCGAGGGACAGCCGCTTCAGCCGCTGTCCCGCCTTCGCCGCGATCGCCTTGCCCGTCAACGATGAGCCGGTGAACGAGATGACGCTGACGTCGGGCGTCCCGACGATCGCGTCGCCGACCTCGGCGCCCGTGCCGGTCACGAGATTGACGACGCCCGGCGGGACGCCGGCTTCGGCCATCAGCTCGACCAGCAGCGTCGCGCAATGCGGGGTGTCACTCGCTGGCTTGAAGACGACCGTATTGCCGGTGACGAGCGCGGGCATGATCTTCCAGCACGGGATCGCCATCGGGAAGTTCCAGGGAGTGATGATCCCCGCGACGCCGATCGGCTGGCGGATGCTCATCGCCCACTTGTCGGGCAACTCGGACGGAACGGTGTCGCCGTGCATCCGGCGTCCCTCGCCGGCCATCAGGAAGGCGATGTCGATGCCCTCCTGGACGTCGCCGCGGGCTTCGGCGATGACCTTGCCCATCTCGCGGGTCATGGCCCTGGCAAGCCGCTCCTTGTGCTCGGCCATCAGCGCCCCGAAGGCGTAGAGGATCTCGCCACGCTTCGGGGCCGGCGTGCGCGTCCACATCGGCAAGGCCGTGGCAGCCGCCTTGACCGCCATCGCTACGTCGGCCGCCGTCCCGCGCTGGAAACGACCGACGACGTCACGTCGATCGGCCGGGTTACGGCTCTCGAACGTCGCGCCACCGACCGAGTCCATCCACGCTCCGGCGATGAAGTGGCGGAAGGTCGGTGGCGGGTCCGGTCGGGCCTCCGGGACCGGCGCCGCGGTCGTCTCGGTCATGACGCCGAGTGTACGGCGGCCGGCACTGGCTCCGTCGTCGGCTCGTCGACGGTGCCCTCGATGGTGACCTCGGGCAGCCAGCGCAGGAACGGCGGCAGCCACCAGTTCCAGTCGCCGAGCAGGCGCATCGTGGCCGGGAGCAGCACGCTGCGGACGATGGTCGCGTCGATGAGGACGGCCGTCGCCAATCCGAACCCGAGTTGCTTGATCACGACCAGCTCGAGTGTCACGAACACGCTGAACACCACGACCATGATCGCGGCCGCGCTGGTGACGGTGCCCGAGGTGATGGCGATCCCGCGGGCCACGGCCTCGGTCGTGTGCAAGCCGTGATCGCGCGCCTCCTTGATCCGGGTCAGGATGAAGACGTGGTAGTCCATCGATAGGCCGAACAGGATCGTGAAGATGAAGACCGGCACGAACGCCTCGATCGGGCCCGGCTTGAAGCCCAGCGGACCGGCGAGCCGGCCGTCCTGGAATACGAGCACCAGCAGCCCGAAGGCCGACCCGGTCGAGAGCAGGTTGAGCAGGATGGCCTTGATCGCGATGACGATCGAGCGGAAGGCGACGAGCAGCAGCAGGAACGACAGGCCCAGCACGAAGGCCATGACCAGTGGCATGCCCCGCGCGTAGAAGTCGACGGTGTCCAGGGTGAACGCCACCCGACCGGTCACGTAGGCGCGGACGTCGGGCAGTGACGCGAACGCCGCGGGTGCCAGGTCCCGGCGCACCTCGCGGACGAGATCGCGGTTGTGCTCGTCGTTCTGGCCGCCGGCCATCACGAACGACACAAGGGCCACCCTCCCATCGGCGGACATCTGGCGATCGACCGGCGGGCTGATGCCCTGGAGGGCGAGGATCCTGGTGGAGAGGTCGTCGATGGCGGACAGCGTGTCGGGCCGGTCGGCATGGGTGACGACGACCTGGAGCGCCAGGGTCGAGCCTTGCGGCCACTTCTCGTTCAGCAGGTTGACGCCCGCCACGGCGTCGATCGAGTCGGGGAACGAATCGAAGTCCGATTGCCCCATATGGAGCCGCAACGCGGGCTGGCTGACGGCAAGGAGAAGGCCCGCCGCCGCCAGGAAGGCGATGAGCGGCCGACGCATGACGGCTCGCACGATCAGCGCCCACAGGCCACTCCCCTCGGGGCGGACCCGGCGCAGGAACGGCACCCGCAGCCGGTCGACGTTGTCGCCGAGGATCGCCAGGGTCGCTGGCAGGAACGTGAGCGAGCCGATGACCGCGATCAGCACCACCGCGATGGTCCCGATGGCCATCGAGTGGAACAGGTTGTCGTTGAGCAGGAACAAGCCGCCGATCGAGAACATGACCGCCAGCCCGGAGAAGAAGACCGCCCGGCCTGCCGTCGCCGAGGCGACGCGGATGGCCTCGATCTTCACCCGGCCGGCACGCCGTTCGGTCCGGAAGCGGGTGACCATGAACAGCGAGTAGTCGACCGCGACGGCGAGCCCGATCAACACGATGAGCTGGCTGGCGTAGGGACTGACCGGATCGATCGCCTGGCTGTACAGGCCGAGCACGCCGAATGCTGCGAGCAGCGCGGTCACGGCCAGGATGAGCGGCACGAACGCCGCGATCGCCGCGCCGAATGCGATGAGCAGGATCAGGAAGGTCAGCGGGATCGTCAGCCGCAGCGATGCGTCCAGGCCGCCGTTGACGAGCGCCTGGATGTCCTGGTTGGCCATCCGTCCGTCGAGCGAGTGGATGCGCAGCCCGGGGTGAGCCGCGCGAAGCTCGCCCAGGAGCGAGCGCACGCGGTCCAGTCGTTGGTCGACCGCCGGCTGCTCGCCGGGGATGTCAGCGCTGATCCGGATCGACGTCCGGTCGGGCGAGACGAGACCGGCCTGGGGCGGCGTGCGCCGTGGGTCGACGATCCCGGTGAAGACCGGACCTTTGGCGCCGTCGACCGTCGCTGTGAGGGCCGTCATCCTGGCCAGGAGGTCGTCGATCTCAGCGCCGTACCCGGGGTCGTCGACGGTGCGCGACGGGTCGCCGACGAGCATGACGAAGATGTGCCGCTCCGTAGCGGTGCCCGACGCACCGAAGACATCGAACGCCTCGCGCGACTCGAAGGTCTCGCCCTGCTGGCCGTTGCTGGCGACCGCATCGGCCGAGCGCGTCCCGCCGGCCGCGATGCTGCCGATGAACGTCCCGATCGTGAGGAGGAACCACAGGCCCACGATCGGCCAGCGGTGTCGCGCCGACCAGACCGCGACGCGGACGGTCCACGGCTCCCGCCGGCGAGTCACGGGACTGCCGTCGACAGGGTTCAGACGCGCTCGAACGCGGCGGCGACCGAGCCGCCGCCGCCGAGGCACAGCGTCGCGAGGCCGTAGCGCCCCCCGCGCCGGCGCAGCTCGTGCAGGAGCGTCGCGACGATGCGTGCGCCGCTCGCGCCGATCGGGTGACCCAGCGCGATCGCCCCGCCGTTGACGTTGACCTTGTCCCAATCGAAGCCAAGCTCTCGGCCATCCGCCAGCGTCTGGGCGGCGAATGCCTCGTTGATCTCGATCAGGTCGAACGCTTCGATCGGCAGTTCGATCCGTTCGAGCAGGCGCTTGACCCCTTCGACCGGCGCCAGGAACAGCCATTTCGGGGCGACCTCGGCCTGGGCGTAGCCGATGATCCGGGCGAGTGGGGTGAGACCGAGCCGCTCGACGGCACGCTCGCTGGCGACGAGCGTCGCGGCCGCGCCGTCGGTGATGCCGGGGGCGTTGCCTGCGGTGACCGTTCCTGTGGTCGCATCACCGCGGTCCTCTCCGTCGGGCAGAGGGAAGACCGGCTTGAGCCTGCCGAGCGCCTCGGCACTCGTATCGCGTCGCGGGTTCTCGTCCTCGCTGACGATCGTCTCGCGACCCTTCGCATCGGTGATCGTCACGGGTGCCAGCTCGGCGTCGAACCGGCCGGCGTCCATCGCGGCGACGGCCCGCTGGTGGCTCGCCAGGGCGAACGCATCCTGATCCTCGCGACTGACGTGATCCTTGATCGCCACGCGCTCGGCGTGGGTGCCCATGTGGCAGTCCTCGATCGAGCACCACAACCCGTCAGCCACTGTGGAATCCACCAGCGTGGCGTCGCCCAGGCGGAGGCCGAAGCGGGCGCCGGGCAACAGGTAGGGCGCGCCGTTCATCGACTCCATGCCACCGGCGATCACCGTCTCCGCGTCGCCGGCCCGGATCTCCGATGCCGCGAGCATGATCGCCTTGAGACCGGAGCCGCAGACGCGATTGATGGTCGTGGCGCTGGTCGTGTCGGGCAGGCCCGCGTTGAGGGCCGCCTGCCGAGCGGGCGCCTGTCCAGCGCCGGCCTGAAGGACCTGGCCCATGAGCACGTCGTCGACCTGGAGGGTCGCGGGATCGAGGCCCGCCTGCTCGACCGCGGCTCGGATCGCGACGCCGCCGAGCATGGTCGCAGGGACGCCGGCGAAGGCGCCACCGAACTTGCCGATCGGCGTTCTCGCGGCACTGACAAGGAAGGTCTGCCCGTTGGGATCGCGCATGACGTCGAAGTCTACGCCGACCTCGCCCGGTGCCCGCCGATCGGGCCGCCGGTCAGCACGACCCCGTGACTCAGTCGCGCTCGAGCAAGGCGCCGGCCACGATCTCGCGATGGATCTGGTTGGTGCCCTCGTAGATCTGGGCACCCTTGGCGTCGCGCATCAGCCGTTCGATGCCCGTCTCGCGCGAGTAGCCGGTCGCGCCGAACAACTGGACCGCATCGGTGGTGACCCGCATCGCGGTGTCCGAGGCGGTCCACTTGGCCAGCGACGAGGGGACCGCGAGGGCTTCGCCGCGATCCTTGGCCCCCGCCGCCTCCCGCGTGAGTGCCCGCGCCGCCGCCACGTCGCGGGCCATCTCGGCGAGCATGAACCGCAGACCCTGCTGGTCGGACAACGGGCCGCCGAATGCGCGACGATCCCGCGCATACCGCGCGGCGGCCTCGAGCGCGCCGCGGGCCAGCCCCACGCAAGCGGCCGCGATGGAGATCCGACCCTCCCCCAGCGCCGACAGGGCGATGCGGTAGCCGTCGCCCTCGCCCCCGAGCCGGTTCGCCACGGGGACCTCGCAATCCTCGAATACGAGTTCCGCGGCCGGGCATGACCGGATGCCCATCTTCCGCTCGTGCGCGCCGAACCGGAACCCCGGCATGCCCTTCTCGACGAGGAAGGCCGTGATGCCCTTGGGGCCGGCGTCGGGGTCGACGGTCGCGAAGACCAGGTAGCGGTCCGCCTCTGGCGCGTTCGAGATCCAGATCTTGGTGCCGCGGAGCCGATACGCCGTCGGGTCGCTCTCGGTCGCGCCAACGCGCTCGGCTCGGGTCAGGATGCGGGACGCGTCTGTCCCGGCGTGCGGCTCGGTCAGGGCGAAGGCCCCGAGTGCGTCCCCCGTCTGCATGGCCGGCAACCAGCGGGTCTTCTGCTCCTCGCTGCCCCAGGTCACGACCGGGTACTGCGACAGGATGTGCACCGAAAGCGAGACCGCCATCGCCATGTCGACCGCGCCCAGCTCCTCCATCACCAGGGTCCAGCCCAGGTAGGAGAACCCGGCCCCGCCGACCTCGGCCGGGAACGGCGCCGCGGTGAGCCCGAGGCTGCCCATCGCGCTGAACAGCGAGCGGTCGTAGTGCTCGGCCTCATCGCGCTCGATCGCGCCGGGTGCGAGCTCGTTCACGGCGAAGTCGCGGGCGGTCGACTGGAGAAGGCGCTCCTCGTCGGTGAGGACCGCCATCGGGCTCGCGATCACGGCCGTTCCCGGGGGTACGTGTAGAACCCCTGACCGGTCTTCTGCCCGAGATGGCCGGCCTCCACCAGATCGACCAGCACCTTCGGCGGCCGGACGTGGTCGAGACCGAGGCCGTCCTCCAGCACGCGCATGATCCCGATGCAGACGTCGAGCCCGATGAAGTCAGCCAGCTCGAGGGGACCCATCGGGTGGTTGAGCCCGATCCGGGCGCCGGCGTCGATGTCCTCGGCCGTCCCGACGCCCTGCTCGAGGGCGCGCATCGCCTCGGCCAGGAACGGCATGAGGATCCGATTGACGATGAATCCCGGCCGATCGGCCGACACGATGACCTGCTTGCCGAGCTCAGCCGACAAGGCCCGGATCGCCTCTACGGTCTCGTCGGCGGTGTCACCCGAGCGGATCAATTCGACCAACGGCATCACCGGCACGGGCGAGAAGAAGTGCATCCCGACGAAGCGGGGGCGACGCTCGGTGGCCACCGACTCCGCCAGGCGGCGGATCGCGATCGAGCTCGTGTTGGAGGCGAGGATCGCCGTCGACGCGGCGCGGCGGTCGACCTCACGCCACAACCCACTCTTGACCCCCAGGTCCTCGAACACCGCTTCGATCACCAGATCGGCCTCCTCCACGCGACCAAGGTCGTCGGTGGCGGCGATCCGGCCGAGGATCGCATCGCGGGTCGCCGGGTCGAGTCGACCCTTGGCGATGCTCCGCTGGAGGTTGCCGGCGATGCGCTCCCGTCCGGCCTCGGAGCGGGCGAGATCGGGTTCGTACAAGGTGACGGCCTTGCCGATGGCCGCGTGCACCTGGGCGATGCCGTGGCCCATCAAGCCGGCGCCAGCGACGAAGACCCGTTCGATGGTCATCGGGGCAGAGGGTAGCGCAGCAGAGATGTCCGGACGGGTCGACCGCGGCCGGTGCAGCCGCCTACCATGACGGTCCTTGTATCCGGGGGCAGACGGAGGAGCGCCATGCACGGATCCTTCAAGGCACGTCTCTCGGCGATCGCGACCGCCGGGATCATGGGCGGTCTCCTGGCCGCGACTCCGGTCGCCGCAGCAGGATCGTCACAGACGTACATCGTCCTCTACGGCAATTCGGCCGTCCCCAGTGATGCGGCCAGCAGGGTCAGTGCGGCGGGCGGGAGCCTCGTCGCGAAGTACGGCGCCATCGGCGTCGTCATCGCTCGATCGGACCAGTCCGGGTTCGCAGCCACCATGAAGCGCGACTCGCGGGTCGCCGGGGCGGTGGCCACCACCCGCTTCGGGACCCAGCTGTCCGACGACGTCGCCGCCAACGACGAATCCACCACCATCGACCCCGGGACGCCCGCGCCCGGTAGCGACTCGCTGAGCGGACTCCAGTGGGACATGGACCAGATCCAGGCGCCGGCGGCGCGAGCCATCAACGGCGGCAGCGCCAGCATCGTCGTCGGTGACATCGATACAGGGCTCGACTACACCCACCCCGATCTCGCCGCCAACGTGGACGACGCGCTGAGCGCGAACTGCCTGTCCGGGGCCCCGGTCTCCGGCAAGGTCGCGGCGATGGACGACAACGGCCACGGCACCCATACGGCCGGCACGATCGCTGCCGCGCTGAACGGCATCGGCATCGTGGGGGTCGCCCCGAACGTGCGGATCGCCGGCATCAAAGCGGGCAACGCCGCCGGCTTCTTCTTCCCCGAGGCCGTGATCTGCTCCTTCATGTGGGTCGGTCAGCATCACATCCCCGTGACCAACAACAGCTACTTCGCGGACCCATGGCTGTTCAATTGCCGCAACGACGCGGAGCAGCGGGCCATCTGGACCGCGGAACGTCGAGCGATCAGGTACGCCCAGCAGAATGGCGACGTCGTGATCGCGGCCGAGGGCAACCAGGCCGACGACCTGGCCCATCCGACGATGGACGCCACGAGCCCTGATGACACCAGCCCGGTCCTGCGACAGATCGCCAACGACTGCGCCGTCGTCCCGACCGAGGTCCCGGGCGTCGTCGGCGTCACGGCCGACGGCAATCGCCAGTTCAAGTCGTTCTACTCGAGCTATGGCGTCGGAACGGCAGACGTCGTCGCACCGGGCGGTGACTCGATCCTGCAGCGGACCTCCGCGTCGCCCAACGGTCGGGTCCTGTCGACCTGGCCAGCGTCGCTGCTGACGGTCACCTGCCTGCCGGCACGCCGCCTGGTCGACGCGTCCGGGGCGACGTACTGCTATCAGCAGGGCACCTCGATGGCCTCGCCCCATGCGGCCGGCGTCGCGGCCCTGATCGCCAGTACCGGCGTCCGGTCGCCTGGAACGATCGCCGCGCGGCTCCAGAACACGGCCGACAAGATCGACTGTCCGCCGGACCTGTCGATCTACGCGTTCTTCCCCGCCGTCGACAACGGTGCGCCACAGGTCTGCCAGGGCGACCTGGACTACAACTCGTTCCACGGCCACGGCCAGATCAACGCCCTGACCGCCGTGACGCCGTGATCCGATCATCGGCAGTCCCTGGCGAGTGACACGTTCGACGCCGGCGACCTTCGGGTCGCCGGCGTCGTCGTTTCGAGCATGGATCGGCTGCCCGGCCCTACACCGTTCCCAGTTCGGTCAGGAGTCGATCGGCGGCCGCGTACGGGTCCAGCCGATGAGCGGCGACGTCCTCGATCACGGCATCCGTCGCGGCGCTCCGATCCGGCTCCCGCAGCCGGTCACGCACGCGCTCGCCGATGATCGCCCAGATCTGGGCCTCGGCCCGAGCGAGGCGCGCCCCGGGAACCTCCGCCGCGGC
>DASSMQ010000052.1:0-33951 GCA_035688805.1 Candidatus Limnocylindrales bacterium | reverse complement strand
GAGGCGGTTCGTATCGCTCACCGCATCTTCCAGGATCCCAAGGTCGCCCTCGACCTGCTGGTCCGCGAGGAGCTGGGTCTCGATCCCGACCAGCTCGGGTCGCCCTGGGGCGCCGCCGGCGGGTCGTTCCTGGCGTTCGCCCTCGGCGCGGTCATCCCGGTCATCCCGTTCGTGTTCGGCGGCGGGACGCTGCTCACGGGCATCAGCCTCGGGGCGAGTCTCATCGGGCTGTTCGCGGTCGGTGCCGCGGTCAGCCTGTTGACCGGTCGAGGCCTGGTGTTCAGCGGGATCCGCCAGCTCGGGATCGGCCTCGGCGCCGCCATCGTCACATATGTGATCGGGTCGATCATCGGGGTCGGCGTCGCCGGTTGACGTCGATGGTGGATCCCACCGCCCTGCGCGGACGATTGCTCGACGAAGGCCTGGCGGCGAGCGGCTGGTCGAACGGCCCGGGCGAGCGGTACGCGTCGCACGATCACGGGTACGACAAGGTCATCGTCGTCGCCAGCGGGTCGATCGCCTTCGGACTCGACGACGGATCGATCCAGCTCGGTATAGGGGACCGCCTGGAGCTACCGGCCGGGACCATCCACGACGCGACGGTCGGCTCGACCGGGGTCACCTGCCTGGAAGCCCATCTCGCGCCCGGTTCGTTCGATCGACCAGTGCGCAAGGGTGCCGGGACTTGGTGATCGTGCGCGGGTTGGTGCATCGGGTCGACGGCTGGCAAAACCGCCGGACCGCCTCGGGACGTATCGGATGACGGGCGCCGGCTCGGGCTCGAGTACGGACGCGGCCCTCGTCCGGGCGGTCGCGGCCGGTTCGCACGATGCTCTGGCGGCGCTCTATGACCGGCATGTCGATGCGGTTTTCGCCGCAGCGAGCCGGCTGACGTCGGATCGGGGCATGGCCGAAGACGTGGTGCAGGAGACGTTCCTCGCGCTCTGGGACCGGGCGGACACGTACGACCCGGCGATCGGGTCGCTCGCCGCCTGGTTGCATACGATCGCGCGCAACCGGACGGTCGATCGGCTGCGCGCAGCCGGCCGGCGTCCGAACCTGTTGCCGCTGTCGCTCGTGGCCACGGGACCCGGCGGTGCCGAGGAAGCTGATCATGACAGCCTCGAGCGGGTCCTCGCGGCAGGCTCGTTGGTCGCGGGTTCCGTCCCGTCGCCATCGCCCGAACGGGAGTTCGCGCTCCACGAGTTGGCGACGGCCCTGCGGGCGGCCCTGGCCGAGATGCCCGAGGACGAGCGGCGGGTCATCGTGATGGCCTACGCCGAGGACCTGTCGCAATCGGAGATCGCCGAGCGACTCGACTGGCCGCTCGGCACGGTCAAGACCAGGACGCGGCGCGCGTTGCGCCGACTCCGCGAGGTGCTCGGGAGCGGCGTGGGCCCGGAACACGTTCGCTACATGGCACCGGCCGAACTGGCCGGCCCGGACCACTGACACGAGACGGAGATCGATGGACCACCAGGACGTACGAGAGCAGCTGGAGATCGCGGCAGTCGAGCCGGGCGGGCTCGATCGGCTGATGGCCGGCGACACGGTCGCCGCAGCCGCCGTGGTGGCGCACCTCGCCGGCTGCCCGAGTTGCTCCGAGGAGCTGCGGCGTCTGTCGATGGCCGCGCCCCTGCTGCGCGATGTGGTGCGCACCACGCCGTCACCGGAGTTGCGCGAGCGGACGCTGGCGTTCGTACGCGAGCGCGGGGTCCCGCGCGAAGCCCGCACCGAGACCGTCACGCCGGCCCCCGTCGATCGCGTTCCGGTCGCGGCGCCGACGTTCGGGCGGTCGCGGTTCGGGCGGATCCTGCCGTGGGCGGCGACGATCGCCGCGGTCGTGGCCGTGGCGTTCAGCGGGTTGTCGTACGTGGCGAACCGGGACATCGGCGCGCGGCTGGCCGCGCAGGACGCGGCCATCGGGGGACTCGAGGCCGTCAATCGGGCGACGATCGAGTTGACCGGCGCGGCGGATGCGCGGCGAGTCGAGCTCGTCCCGACAAGCGTCAGCGAGACGACCGGCACACTCCTCTTCTCGCCCTCGACCAGCCGGCTGGTCGTCGTTGCCTACGACCTCGGTCGACCGCCGACCGGCCAGGAATACCGATGCTGGGTCGAGGTCGGGGGTAAGCGCCAGAACGTCGGACGCATGTTCTTCGCCCGCGACCTCGCGTACTGGGTCGGTCAGACCCCCGGCGTCAGCGAACTGCCGGCCGGCGCGACGTTCGGGGTGTCATTGGCGGACATCGGTGGCGCGTCGCTCCAGGCCGATCCGGTCATCAGCGGCAGCCTCTGAGCCTGGGTCGAGCGCCGACGGATCGTCGGGCGGCGGTGCCTCGAGATAGGCCCGATGGAGGATCAGCATCCGTTCGGCGGTCTCAGGAGTGATGTCCTGGCCTTCCTCGGCCAGGATCTGCGACAGCCAGATGGCCTCGCGGGGCCGTTCCGACTCGTCGACATCGACCTCGCGTCGGCGGCCGTCGAGCAGGACGACCCAGACCAGCCCGGCTCCAACGACGAGCCCGACGACGAGCAGCCACCAGTTGAACTCGGCGTTCACCCCCGCGAAGTATAGGGAGGCACCCCGGGAACCGGCCCGGACCGACCCGCGCCGCTACACTCCGCCGCATGTTCGACATCCCGCCCGACCCGATCGCCTTCCAGATCGGACCGGTCTCGATCGGCTGGTATGGCATCTGCTACGCGATCGGGCTGGCCGTCGCGTATGCGGTCCTCGTGCGGTTGGCACGGCGAGCCGGCGAGGACCCGGACGTCGTCGGCAACGGGATCATCGTGGTCGCCGTCGCAGCGCTCATCGGTGGCCGGGCATACCACGTCATCGACCAGTGGCAGCTGTACGCCAACGACCCGCTGAAGATCATCCTGCCGCCCTATTCGGGGCTCGGCGTGTACGGTGGGATCGCAACGGGCACCCTGGCCGCATGGTGGTATGCGCGCCGACGGCGCGTCCCCTTCGCGCGCTGGGTCGACATCATCGCGCCGGCCCTGTTCGTGATGCAGGCCATCGGTCGATGGGGCAATTACTTCAACCAGGAGCTCTACGGGCCGCCCACATCGCTGCCGTGGGGCATCCCCATCGAATGCGCCCACCGGCTGCAGGACGTCTACTCGTGCTCGAGCCTGCCGGAAGCGACGACCCGGTTCCATCCCTTGTTCCTGTACGAATCGCTGTCGGGGCTGCTGGGCGCGATCTTCCTGGTCTGGCTCGGCTATCGACTCCGATCCCGGCTGCGTCCGGGCGACCTGCTGCTGGTCTTCTTCATCTGGTACGGGACCACTCGGTTCCTGCTCGAGAGCTTGCGCGCCGACAATTGGACGTTCTTCGGCATCCCGATGGCGCAGATCGTGTCCTCGGCCATCATCGCCGTCGGCGTCATCGGCTTGATCGTGCGCCATCGGGGATCGCGTCGAGCGGATCGGCCCCCCTCGAATCCCGCAGCCGCGACCTGGGGGGCGCTCGGGGCGGCCTGGATGACCCGGCCCAGTGACGAGTCGTGGGCCAACCTGCCACCGAAACGCTCGGAGGACGTCGACGTCAAACCAGGCGATGAACACCCCGCCGAGCCCGCCGAGCCGGCTGTGGCCGCCGAGCCGGCCGCGCCCGCCGAGCCGGCCGCGCCCGCCGTGCGGGCTGTGCCTGCCGAGCCGGCCGCGCCCGCCGAGCCTGACGCGCCCCGGGCCGATCCGGGTCGATCGCCGCCCGATCCCGCGACCTAGATGAGCGAGCCCGCGCCGGCTCGTCGTCGCCCGCCACCCGCGCGTATCGCGCCCGAGGCGATGGCCGCCGCCCGGGGTGGCGCGGTGGAGGGTCTGGCCTGGCTGGGACGGACGCCAGAAGCCAAGGCGTCGCTGCTGTATCGCGTCGTGCGGGTCCTCGTCCGGTTCCTCTGCTTCGGGGTCTTCCGATTCCGGATCGCGACGTCCGGCCAGGAGCACCTTCCCATGGGTGGCTATCTGCTGGTGGCCGCCGCACACCGTGGGTGGATGGACCCATTCGTGGTGATGCACGCGCTGCCGGTCGAGCCGCGGAGTTGGTTTCTGGGCAGCGGGCCCTCGACCTTCACCGCCCCCTGGCGCGAGACCCTGGCGAGACATCTCGGCGGGCTGCTGCCGGTCTGGCGAGGCGGCGTCGGCATCGATGGCCACATCGAGTCGGCGCGGGCGGTCGTGGCCAACGGCGCCGTCTTCGTGCAGATGCCGGAAGGGACGGTGAGCGGACCGCCCGGGCGGCTCGGGCCGATGCGCCACGGCTGGGCGATCATCGCCTTGCGTACGGGCGGGCCGGTCGTGCCGCTCGCCCTGGCCGGGACCGAGGAGCTGTATCTCGGTCGTCGGATGGCGTCGCGGATCCTGCCCGTCACCTCGGTCCACACCCTGGCCGGCCTGCCGGAGGGTGCGCCGCTCCCCGCCCAGGGGTCGCGCGAGGAGCTCGACCTGGCGCGGGCCATGACCGACCGATTGGCGGCGATCCTCGGACCGGCCGTCGAGGCGCTCTACCCCGGAACGGTCGACCCGCCCGGACATCCGCGGCGCCTGCGCGACCGACTGACGTGGCTGCTGCTCCGACCCGGACGCCTCGACCGCGCGTGACATACTCCGGGCCGATGCGCTTCGCCGAGTCCGTCCTCGATCTGGTCGGGAACACGCCGCTCGTCCGGATCAGCCGGATCACCCGCGACCTCGGCCCGGCGGATCGGCAGCCGCTGCTGCTGGCCAAGATGGAGATGCTCAATCCGGGCGGCTCGGTCAAGGACCGGATCGGCCTGCCGATGATCGAGGCAGCCGAGCGAGCTGGGCTCCTCCGTCCCGGTGGGACGATCATCGAACCGACCAGCGGCAACACCGGTCACGGCCTGGCCATCGCGGCCGCACTGAAGGGCTATCGCTGCATCTTCGTGATGGCCGACAAGCAGTCCGTCGAGAAGCAGTCGCTGCTCCGCGCATATGGCGCCGAAGTCGTGCTCTGCCCGACCAACGTCGCCCCGGAGTCGCCCGAGTCGTACTACAGCGTGGCCGCCCGGCTGGCGCGCGACATCCCCGGGGCCTTCAAACCCGACCAGTACTGGAACATGGAGAACCCGACGGCCCATGAGCGCACGACCGGCCCCGAGTTGTGGGACGGGACCGACGGTCGCATCACCCATTTCGTGGCCAGCGTCGGGACCGGCGGGACGATCTCGGGTGCCGGCCGCGCGCTCAAAGCGCGGAACCCGTCCATCGAGGTCATCGGTGCGGATCCGGAGGGTTCGGTGCTGTCGGGTGACACGGCGCGGCCGTACCTGACCGAGGGGGTCGGTGAGGACTTCCTTCCGGGGACCTACGACGCGTCGGTCATCGACCGCTGGGTACGGGTCAGCGACCGCGACGCCTTCGCGATGGCCCGCCGCATCACCCGCGAGGAGGGCATCCTGTCGGGCGGCTCGTGCGGGACCGCGATGGTCGCCGCCCGCGAGGTGGTCCGCGAGCTGACCGCTACGGACGGCGGTCACGAAGCGGTCGTCGTCGTGCTCCTCCCCGACAGCGGCCGGAGTTATCTCTCGAAGCTCTACAACGACGAGTGGATGCGCAACAACGGCCTGATGGCGACGACCGGCGCCGCGACGCCCATCGCCGCGCTGCTGGCCCATCGCCATCGCGAGGACGACCGTCCGGCGGTCATCGTCGGCCGGACGACCGAGCGGGTGGGCGACGCGATCGAGACCCTGCAGGCGTACGGGATCAGCCAGCTGCCGGTGTCGGAACGGCCGGATGGCGACGACGTCGCAGGGCTGGTCGGGTCGATCAGCGAGAAGGGCCTGCTCGACCGCGCGTTCCGCGACCCGTCGGTGGTCGATCGGACGGTGGGGGAGGTGATGGACGCGCCGCTGCCAACGGTCGACGCGTCGACCCCGCTCGACGACGCGTTCGCGATGCTCAGTGACGGGGCTTCGGCGCTCGTGGTGGTCCGAGGCGATCGCCCGGTCGGCGTGGCGACGAAGCTCGACCTGCTCGAGTTCCTGGCCCACCGCGAGGGCGGGTCGGGCTAGGCGGTTCGGCGGCACCGCGTACCAGTCCAGCCGATGTTCGGCGCGGCCGTCGCTCGCTCGCGCCGCCCGGATCTGCCATTCCGCGCCAGATATCGGTGCGGCCGATCCGTGGGCCCGCTTCATGCCCGGTTCGATGCAGCAGCGAGACGCGTCGCTCGATGACGGCGTCCAGCATCGCCCCGGGCGATATCCGGTGTCGGCGAAGGCCGCCCGCGCGACCGCCGGCTACAGCCAGGGCAGCGGCGACCGGATGGGGACCAGTGCGTTGAGCAGTAACCCCAGCGTGAGCAGCCCGCCCGCCCGCCGCGTATGGATGAACGCCGCACCGACGAACCACAGCGGCCAGCCCCGCTCGCGCCCGGGTGGGGGGACAGCGGGTTTCGGCTGGCGGAAGACGGCCAGGACGGCCAGCAGCCGGGGCACCCCCAGCGCCACCAGCAGCACCCACGGACCGACCCAGCCGACCAGCACGGCCGCCAGCACGAGCGGGTAGAACAGGATCATCAGCCACTGACCCACGGCCCGTGCCCGCGCCTCACCCAGGATGACCGGCAACGTCCGGACGCCGAGCTTCGTGTCGGCGCCGATCTTGTCGATGTGCTTGCCGAACAGCACGGCCGTCACGATCAGGGCGTAGGGCACCGAGACCAGCAGCACCCAGCCCGGGATCGTTCCGGTCGCGGCCAGGAAGGTGCCGCCGATCATCAGCGGGCCCCAGACGAGGAACACACCGGGCTCGCCTAGGCCGTGGTGCTTCAGCCGGACCGGCGGCGCGACGTAGAACACCGACACGAACAGGCCCGCCAGCGCGAAGGCGATGATCAGCGGCCCGCGGATCGCAGCGAGGTACAGCATGATCGCCGCACCGATGGCGTTGACGATCAGGATCGCGGTCGCCAGTTGGCGCTTCGTGACCCAGCCCGACAGGATCGGGTGCGGCGCGTAGAGGGCGCGCACGTAGTCGTCGGTATCGACTCCACCGGTCGTGTCGAAGTAGTCGTTGATCATGTTGTTGGCGGCATGGGCGAGCACCAATCCCACGACCGACAGCAGGAACAACCCCCAGTCGACGGCCGGGCCGCCGCCGACGCGGTTCGCCTCGACGGCCAGCAGGCCGCCGATCAGGCCCGACCAGATGGTCATCGGGAACACCGCAGCGCGGGTGATCACCAGCCACGTGCCGACGGTGTCGAGCCGGCGTGTCGCCGGGGGATTGGCGGTCTCGAGGATCTCCTTCCAGGCGAGCAACCGCTCGCGGAGCGGCATCGGGCTCGTCGGGCTCGGGGCGGTCGCGGTGCGGTCCATGGGGTCCTCGGGCGGGATAAACGTGCTGCGCCAATGTATCACGTTCCAGCGTAGGTGCCGGGCGTCCGCCCCCGGTGCGAAGATGCGCCGCGATGCCCGACGTCCCTGCCATCCCGACGCCCCGTTTCGAGCTGGTCTCGATGACGATGGCGTTCATGCAGGCCCTGATCGACCGCGACCTGGCGAGGGCGGCGCGCGAGGCCGGTGCGCTCGTGTCGGTCGACCTGCCCGATGAGCTGGAGCACTTCCTCGACTACCGGATGGCCCAGCTGCACGCGGATCCGTCGATCCAACCATGGATCGGTCGCCTGGTCGTGCTCGACGACGAGCGGGGCCGGCGGGTGATCGGCACGATCGGCTTCCATGGACCGCCCGACGACGACGGGCGCGTCGAGGTCGGCTATCGGGTCCAGCCGGAGTACCGGCGGCGAGGCGTCGCCACCGAGACGGTGCAGGCCCTCTTCGATTGGGCATATCGAGAACACGGCATCACGCGGTTTCGGGCGTCGACCGCGCCGGACAACCGTGCCTCACAGGCGGTGCTCGCGAAGTTCGGTTTTCGGCAGGTCGGCACCCAGATGGACGACTTGGACGGTCTCGAGCTCGTGTTCGAGCGCGACGGCTGGCCGGGGACGCCATGAGGGTCGGGGTGCCATCATCCGGCCATGCCGCCGCCTGACGACCGACCCGACACCACATCCTTCGACACGCTCGCGGTCCACGCCGGTGCGGAGCCGGACGAACTGACCGGGGCCGTCGCGCCGCCGATCTACCAGACCTCGACCTACCGCCAGGCGGCTGTCGGTCAGCCGGTCAACGGGTACGAGTACGCGCGCTCCCAGAATCCGACGCGGGAGCGCCTCGAACGGGCCGTCGCGACGCTCGAAGGCGGTCGCCATGGGTTCGCGTTCGCCTCGGGCTCGGCGGCCACCGCGGCCATCGCCGAGCTGGCGGATCCGGGCGAGGAGATCGTCGTGGGCGACGATGTGTATGGCGGCACGTACCGCTATCTCGAGAAGGTCCGTCGGCCCGGCGGGAACGTGACGCCGTCGTTCGTCGACCTGACGTCGGGGATGGACGCGCTCTGGGAGGCGATGTCAGAGCGGACCCGCCTGGTCTGGTTCGAGACGCCGACCAACCCGCTGCTCAAGACGGTCGACATCGCGGAGGTCGCCCGGACGGTCGGACGGCGCGCCGCCGAGGGAGGCCGTCGCCCGCTGATCGTCGTCGACAACACCTTCGCGTCGCCGGCCATCCAGCGGCCGCTCACGCTCGGCGCCGACATCGTGTTCCACTCGGCGACCAAGTACCTCGCCGGTCATTCGGACGTGGTCCTCGGCGTCGCCGTGACCTCGGACGACACGATCGCCGAGCGACTGCGTTTCTTGCAGAACGCGATGGGCGCAGTGCCCGGGCCGCTCGACTGCTTCCTGGTGTTGCGCGGCTTGCGGACGCTCCACCTGCGGGTCGAGCGGCATCAGTCGAACGCCCGTGCGATCGCCGAGCTGCTGCGGTCCCGCCCGGATATCGCCGAGGTGCGCTACCCCGGGTTCGGCGGGATGATCTCGTTCCTCGCGGCGCCCGGCGATGGCCGGTCGGCAGCCGAACGGGCCATCGCGATCGCCGAAGGGATGCGGCTCTTCACGCTTGCCGAGTCGCTCGGTGGCGTTGAGTCATTGGTCGAGGTGCCGGCGGCGATGACCCACCAGTCAGTGTCGGAGACGGCCCTGGAGGTCGACCCGGCCCTGGTCCGGCTCTCGGTCGGGATCGAAGGCGTGGACGATCTGCTCGCCGACCTTCGTCAGGCGCTCGACGGAGCCTGATCCGCCTCAGCCGCCGGCCATCGCCGGGAGCAGTACCAGCGTGTCCGACTCGCCGACGGGCGTCTCGAGCGCCTGGAGGTGGCGAACGTCGGTGTCGTTGAGGAACGCGTTGACGAACCGATTGAGGTCGCCGTCCTGACCGATCAACTGGGACGCGAGGGGCGGATGCGCGGCGACCAGGCCCGCGATGACCTCGCGAACGGTCCCACCCGGTACGGAGACCAGCTTCTCCCCGCCGGTGGAGGCACGGAGCGTGGGCGGGATGCGGACAGTGCTCATTCGACTCCCTCCAGCCAGGACTCGAAGGCGGACAGGCTTGGGCGGATGATCGGCGCCAGCCCGGGCTGACCGGGCCGCGCGACGGCGTCATCGCCCGACGGCGCCCCGAGCGAGCGCGCGTCCGGCGTCTTGAGGCCATTGCCCGTGAGGAGCGCCACCACCTCGTCGCCGTCGTGGATGACGCCGCGCCGGCGCGCCGCGGTGACCGCTCCCAGCGTCACGCCACCGGCCGTCTCGGGATAGAGCCCTTCCAGCCGAGCCACGTCGCGGATCGCGGCCGCCGTCACCTCGTCCGGGATGGACTCCACCGACCCGCCGGTCGATCGCGCGACCTCGACGACATAGCGGCCATCGGCAGGGTTGCCGATCGCCAGCGAGCGGACGATCGTGTCGGGCTGGCGGACCGGCTCGATCACGTCGGTCCCGGCCGCCCAGGCGTCCGCCACCGGGGCACAGCCCGTGGCCTGACCACCGACGAAGCGGATCGGTCGGCGCTCGATCAGTCCGAGCTCGGCGAGCTCATCGAAGCCCCGGGCGATGCGGGTGAACATCGCCCCCGAGGCGACCGGCGCCACGACCACGTCGGGTGCGCGCCAGCCGAGCGACTCCGCGATCTCATACGCGAGGGTCTTCGAGCCTTCCGCGTAGAACGGCCGAAGATTGATGTTGACGAACCCCCAGCCGGTCTCGTCGGCGATCTCCAGGCAGAGTCGATTGACGTCGTCGTACGTCCCGGCGACGGGCACCACGGTCGCGCCGTAGGCCAGCGCATGATCGATCTTCTCTCGCTCGAGGTCGGCCGGGACGAAGACGTAGGCAGGCAGGCCGACCGCCGCAGCCGCGGCTGCCGTCGCACCGGCGAGGTTGCCGGTCGACGCACAGGCGAGGGCGGGCAGGCCGAACGCGACCGCCTGGGCCGCCGCGACCGCCACCGCTCGATCCTTGAACGAGAGGGACGGGTTGCGGGTGTCGTCCTTGAGCCAGAGTCGATCGATGCCGAGCGTGGGCGCGAGTCGGTCGGCGGACAGGAGTGGGGTGGAGCCGACCGGCAGCGATCGCGCCGGGGGCGCCTCGACCGGGAGCAGCTCGAGATATCGCCAGATGCCGGGAGCGCGCCGGGCGATGACGTCGTGGGTCAGCGTCGCCGCGATGACCCCCGCGTCATAGGTGACCTCGAGTGGCCCGAAGCACGCCGGACAGACGTAGGCCACGGCCAGGGGCTGCGCGAGCCCGCAGTTGCGGCAGGCCATGCCGGTGATGCGCGGATGTGCGTCGGTCGGGCGGGGGGCGGTGCCGGTCGCGCCGGGTGCCGGCATCGCGCTCGAGGCGGTCGGGCCGGGCGGGTCAAGGGTCTCGGTGGTCACGGTCGGTCTCCTGGTCGCGCGGTCTGGCGCGATGGACCGGTCGTGACGGGGTCAGGACCCTGGTCGATCAGTGGGGCTCCGGAGAGTCCCGTATCTCGCAGGCTTGCCTGCCCGGACTTGGCACCTTGCCGACCTCGCGTCGGTAGGTTGTCGTGGCGTCAACGGGCCGGTCCCTCAGCCATCTCTTGATACGTGCTCTTCGGTTGTGGGCGGATGCTACGGGTGCGGCGGGGTCGTGGTCAAGGCGGGCGGCGCTACCGGCCCGGCCTGAGCACGATCCAGGTCGTCTTCATCTCGGTGTACTGGTCGTGGGCATGGATCGACTTGTCGTGTCCGCCGAAGCCTGACTGCTTGTAGCCACCGAACGGCGTCGTCATATCGCCCTCGGCATAGGCATTGACGCCGACCGTGCCGGCTTTCAGCTCCCGAGCCACCCGGTGCGCGACGTTCAGATCATCCGTGTACAGCGAGGCGGCCAGCCCGTACGAGGTGTCGTTGGCGATGGCGATCGCCTCGGCCTCGGTGTCGAACTCGATGACCGACAGCACCGGCCCGAAGATCTCTTCCCGGGCGATGCGCATGTCGTTGCGGACGCCATCGAAGATGGTCGGGCCGACGAAGTAGCCGCCGGTCTCCTCGAGGATCCGCTCGCCGCCGACCACCAGCCGCGCACCCTCGGACCGACCGACCTCCACGTATCCCAGCACCCGGTCCATCTGCTGCGCCGAGATCAACGCCCCGATCTTCGTCGCCGGATCGAGCGGGTCGCCGACCGGCCAGGCCGCCAGCTCGGCCTCCAGTGCGTCGAGCAGGTCGGCCTTGCGCGAGCGGTGCACCAACAGGCGGGATCCGGCGCTGCAGTTCTCGCCCATGTTCCAGAAGATCGCGAGCGCCGCATTCGACGCGACGTCAGCCATGTCGGTCACGTCACCGAACACGATCTGCGGACTCTTGCCGCCCAATTCGAGCAGGACGCGCTTCAGGTTCGACTCGGCCGACCAGCCGAGGAACCGGCGTCCGACTTCGGTCGAGCCGGTGAAGGCGAGGCAGTCGATGTCGGGGTGGCGGCCCATCGCCGCGCCGACCGTGTCGCCCGGTCCGGTGACGACGTTGAGGACGCCATCGGGGATCCCGGCGGCCGCCCCGAGCTCAGCCAGGCGCAGCAGGCTGAGCGACGTCGTCGAGGCCGGCTTGATGACGACGGCGTTGCCCGTGGCCAGCGCCGGTCCGAGCTTCCACGCCGCCATCTGGGCCGGGTAGTTCCAGGGCACGACGGCACCCACCACGCCGACCGGTTCCCGGGTGATCGTCGCGACGACGCCGTCCGGGGCCGGCGCCACCTGGCCGTACAGCTTGTCGATCGCCTCGGCGTGCCAGCGGATGCAGGCCGCCGTCTCGGGCATGTCCAGCCCGACGGTGTCGCTGATCGGCTTGCCGGCGTCGATGGTCTCGATCAGCCCGAGCTCGCGGGCCTCGGCGTCGATCCGGTCCGCCCACGCGAGCAGGATCCGCTTGCGTGCGCCCGGGTCCATCCGCGACCACACCCCCCGGTCGACGGCGGCGCGGGCCGCGGCCACGGCGGCGTCCACGTCCGCCGCAGAGCCTTGCGCGACCTCGGTGATCGGCTGGCCGGTGGCCGGGTTCTCGGTCACGAACCGGCGGCCGTCCGTGGCGGGCCGGAAGCCCCCATCGATGAACAGGTCGGTCTGCAGTCGGAGGTCGGTGAGCGCGCTCGCGGCGGCCTCGCGATCGGGGATGAGGGTGTCAGTCATCGATGGCCTCGCGTACGCGCGGATGTGACGGTGGAGGGACCATCGTACGTCAGGAGCTGGACTTCGCGACCCAGCCGCAACCGTTTCGCAACGTGATAGGCTGGCCGCCAACGCCGACTGTGGAAGCCGACTCCTGCGGTCCGCCCGACGTGGCGACCGCATCACGCGCGGCCGGTCGATCCGACGAGATCGCCCGCGCCCCGAGGAGTCCGAGTCGAATGGCCACCACCCAGCCCGTCCGCCCCGCGCACCCGCCGACGCCTGGTGCCGGCCGCGCTCGTCCGCCGCTCGGCCGGCACATCCGCGCGAACCTGCCGACCGCCGAGCTGGTCGAGGATGCCATCCGCCGGGGCGAGGGGCTGATCGCTGCCGAAGGTCCGCTCGTCGTGCGGACCGGGAAGCACACCGGGCGTTCGCCGCAGGACAAGTTCATCGTCGACGAACCCACGAGCCACGACAAGATCTGGTGGGGCGAGGTCAATCGACCGATCAGCGAGGCGCACTACGACCGACTGCGGGCCCGACTGGTCGCCTACTGCGCCGAGCGCGATCTGTACAGCCAGGACCTGCTGATCGGGGCCGACCCGGCGCACCAACGACGGTTGCGAGTCATCACCGAATCGGCCTGGGCAAGCATCTTCGCCCGGAACCTCTTCCGCCGGACGACCGCCACGGACCGGATCGGGTTCCAGCCCAACTTCACGATCATCAACGTGCCGTCGTTCCAGGCGGATCCATCGACCGAGGGTACCCGCACGGGGACCGCGATCCTGCTCCACCTCGAGCGGATGGAGATCATCATCGTCGGCACCGAGTACGCCGGCGAGATCAAGAAATCGGCGTTCACGGTGATGAATTACCTGATGCCCGACGAGGGCGTCCTGCCGATGCACTCGTCGGTGAACGTCGGGCGCGATGGCGACAGCGCAGTGTTCTTCGGTCTGTCGGGGACCGGCAAGACCACGCTCTCGGCCGATCCCGAGCGCAGCCTGATCGGCGACGACGAGCACGGCTGGGGCGATGCCGGGCTGTTCAACTTCGAGGGCGGCTGCTACGCCAAGACCATCCGGCTGTCACCGATGTACGAGCCGGACATCTTCCAGACGACCCGGCGCTTCGGAACGGTCCTCGAGAACGTCGACCTCGACCCCGAGACGCGTGAGCTGGATCTCGACTCGGAGCGGTTCACCGAGAACACGCGAGGCGCCTATCCGCTGCACTTCATCGGCAACGCCGACCCGACCGGGATGACCGGCCAGCCGAGGACCGTGATCCTGCTGACGGCCGACGCGTTCGGGGTCCTGCCACCGATCGCCCGACTGACCCACGACCAGGCGGCCTACCACTTCATCAGCGGCTACACGGCCAAGCTGGCCGGTACGGAAGTCGGGGTCAAGGAACCGAAGGCGACGTTCTCGACGTGCTTCGGGGCGCCGTTCATGCCCCGCCACCCCGGGGAATACGCCGGGATGCTGACCGACCGGCTGGCCGCGCAGGATGCGCAGGTGTGGCTGGTCAACACCGGCTGGACCGGCGGTCCATACGGGACCGGCGAGCGCATGAACATCGCGCACACCCGGTCGATGGTCCGGGCCGCGCTGGATGGCCGCCTGGCGACCGTGCCGACGAGACTCGATCCGGTATTCGGGATCGCCGTGCCGACATCATGCCCCGACGTTCCGTCGTCGTTCCTCGACCCACGTTCGACTTGGGCGGATCGGCAAGCCTACGACCGACAGGCTGCTCGGCTGGCCGCGATGTTCGTGGCGAACTTCGACGCCTACGCGGATCGCGTCGGCCCGGGGATCGCGGCGGCTGGTCCCGTCATCGATCCGGCCACGCCACTCCCCACGGTCGATGGGGACCCGACCGCCGGCTGAGCTGCCGGCGGCCGACGGCTGTCAGGACGGGCGGTGATGGGGACGGAGGAGTCGGAGCTCGTCGAGCTCACCGTCGGACGACGCGCCGAGTGTGCCGACGATCGTCGACATGAGGGCGAGCCAGCCGAGGAGCAACAGGGCAGGGGCGAGCACCACGAGGGCGACCGCGACGAACTCGGCCATCACGCGGGCTCCCCGATGGCCGGATCGAGCGAGCCGTCGAGGCGGCGCAGGGCGAGCCACACGATGACGATCCCGAGCGCGAGTGGCGCGAGCATCAATCCGAACGGGATCGCGACGACGATCAGGACGATGCCGATGAAAGCGGCGAGGGCGGTCATGGTCCGATGGGTCTCCAGTGGTACGTGGTCGTGCTCGGATGGTCAGGCGCCACGCCCAGTGCGACCATCGACGCGCGTCCATGCGCGCCGACCACGAACGTCGCGCTATCAGGGGGCCACAGCGCGCTCGATGTGCTGAGTCGCCCTAAGGGCGACGCGCCGGCACGACGCCGAGAACTAAGGGTCGGGACACCATCGAAACCGGTCGGTCGGGCGATGGCACGAGCGGAGGTCCTGCCTACCTTGCGTTCACGTCAAGCGACGACGTGACCCAGACCGGAGGCACCCCCGATGTCCCGTTTGCCCACCATGCAACCCGGCCGGCTCATCGCCTTGGCCGTGATCGTCGCCGCTACCGGTCTCGCATGCGGGACCACCACTGCAACGCCGGGGTCCGGCGACCGCCCCACGACCTCGGCTCTGCCGGGGCGCGCCGCCTCGCGCTCCATCCTCGTCAGTGAGGTGGACGGTCTGATCGCGAACGCGCGCGCCGCGCAGCGTCAGCACGACTTACATGCGACCCGCCGGTTCCAGGTCGAGCTCATCGAGCGTCTGGGTCTGCGCGCCATCAGTGAGGCCCGCGGGAGCTACCAGCGAGCCGTCGCTGACCTCGCGGCGGCCACGGCACGCGGCGACTCCCACAGTCGTGCGGGGTTCCGTGCCGAACTCCGCGCCACGTGCGAGCCTGGCGGACTCGTCGGTGCCTTCGAGTCCTGCGACGGAGACGTCATCGTGTGGGGTGGCTGACCCACGCCCCGCGCGAAGGCAGGATCGACGGCGTCCGAGCCCACGGCCCGTATGATCGGCGCCGAGATGCCCGCTCGGCTAACGAGTCCGATCCTGATCGGTCGCGGTTCCCATCTGGACGCGCTGATGGATGCCCTCGACCGCGCTGAAGGCGCCTCGCCGGCGATGGTACTCATCGGCGGTGAGGCGGGGATCGGCAAGAGTCGCCTCGCGGCAGAGCTCGCGGCGCGCGCCACCGAGCGCGGCGACCTGGTGCTCGAGGGCGGGTGCGCGAGCCTCGGTTCGGGTGAAGGACTGCCGTTCGCTCCGATCGCCGACGCGCTTCGCGACCTGCTCCGGTCGGGCGATAGCGCGCTGCTCGACGACGTGATCGATCCGACGACCCGTGAGCTCGGGCGCCTGATCCCGGACTTCCTTCAGGACGACGATGGCTTCCGGCACGACGCGCCTGCCGACTGGGCTCAGACCCGCCTCTTCGAAGCGTTCGTGACCCTGCTCGAGCGCCTTGGGCAGCGTCGTCCGACGGTGCTGATCACCGAGGACATCCACTGGGCCGATCACTCGACTCGCGATCTCCTCGACTTCGTCGCCCGGCGACTTCGGAACGAACGCGTGCTCGTCATCGCGACGTACCGGAGCGACGAGCTGCATCGCCGCCACCCGCTGCGACCGTGGCTGGCCGAGATGAGCCGCCTGGCCCGTGTCGAACAGATGGAGCTGGCCCGATTCGAGCCGGAAGAAGTTGCCGAACTCCTTGCCGCGATCGAAGGCCGCAGCCCGTCGGCGCCCGTCCTGGAGGCGATCGTCCAGCGAGCAGGCGGCAATCCCTTCTTCAGCGAGGAGCTGCTGGCGGCCGGGAGCGCCGATTCGACCGTCCTGCCTGCGCGACTCCGAGACGTCCTCCTGGGTCGCATCGGATCCCTATCGGCATCGGCCGGCCGGCTCGTGGAAGCGGCATCGGTAGCCGGCGGCACGGTCGATCACGACCTGCTGCGGACCGTGCTCGGCGTCGACGACCACGCCTTGGCAGATGCGGTCGACGAGGCGATCGCCTCGACCGTCCTCATCCGGGTCGATGGCGATGCGGCGGGTGACAGCTATGCGTTCCGGCACGCCTTGCTCGGCGAGGCGGTCTATGACGAGATGCTGGCATCGGAACGGCGCCGCCTGCATGCGGCGTTTGCGGCGGCGCTCGCCTGGCAGACGACGCCGGAAGGAGCAGCTGGGGCGAGCCACCTGGCGGCGCTCGCCCACCACGCAGCGGCGGCCAACGACCTGCCGCTGGCCTTGCGAGCGTCGATCGCGGCGGCGAGGGCGAGCACGGCGACCTCCGGGTTCTTCGAGGCCGCCCGCGCCTACGAGCGCGCGATCGCGTTGTGGGACTCGGTCCCCGAGGCGGATCGGCCGGCCGACGAGGATCACGTCGAGCTCCTGTTCGAGACGTCGGGCGCGTTCCTCACCGCAAGCGAACCGGAACGGGCACGCGATGCGGCCGCCCTGGCCGCGACCCGCGTCGATGGAGGCCACGACCCGCTGCGATCAGCCCGGGTCCAGGAGCGCCTGGCCTGGTCCATCTACTACACCGGCGACGTCGCGGACGCCATCCGCGTCTTGAACGAGGCGAGCGAACGTCTCGACGCCGTCGCGCCGTCACCGGAGGGTTCGGGGTGCCTGGCGGCACTGGCCACCCTGACCCTGTATGTCGGACGCTATCGAGAGGCCGTGACGATCGCAGAACGCGCGATCGGGATGAGTCAAACGGTCGGATCAGCGCATCGCGAGATCGAGGCGATGGGCGTGCGTGGCGCGGCCCTCGCCATCATCGGCGATTGTGATCGCGGTCTCGATGTCCTCCGCGAGGCGCTTGCCAAGGCACACGCGCTTGGCGAGCCGGTCCTCATCAGTACCAGCTATCTGTCGTTGGCAAGCACGCTCTTCGATTGCGACGCGCTCGACGACGCGGTCGCGATGGGCCTGGAGGGCTCCGCCTGGGCGCGTGGCCTGCGGGTCCCCGGTTTCGACACGATGGCGGTTGAGAGCCTACTGCCGCTCGGCCGATTGCGCGAAGCCACCGCGCTCCTCGCGAGGATGCCGACCGAGTTCGAGGGCGGAGTCGGCTGGAGCTGGAACGGGGTCTTCGCCGGGATCATCGCGGTCCGGACTGGGCGGCTCGCCGAGGGGCAGGTGCTGCACGAGATCCGGCGCGTCTCGACCTCGACGCTGAAAGATGCCGCGTTCGGCGGCAACCTCGCTGGCGGCCTGATCGAGCTCGCCCTTGCAGAGGGACGACTCGATGACGCTCGGGAGATGGTCGACGAGAGCCTCGTCTGGCTGGCCGACGCCGACGACGTTCGGTTCCGCTCGCGCGTCCTGCGGCTCGGTGTCTCGGTCGAGGCTGAGGCCGCGACCAACGCCAGGTCGCGACGAGACGCCGACGCGGAGCACGCGGCGCGCGCGGTTGGCGAAGCGAGGCTGGGACGCCTCAGAGAGCTGGTGGCTGCCTACGACGACGGCGTGAGCCCCGTATTCGGCGAAACCCGCGTGAATCTGGCGATCGCCGAGGCGGAGGCCACGCGACTCGTCGCTCGCCCGGACCCGGCTGCCTGGGTGAGCGCGGTGAACCGCCTCCGTGTACCACGTCGTCCCTATGAGCTGGCGTGGTGTCGGTACCGTCAGGCCGAGGCGATGCTCGCGTCGCGCGCGCCTCGGCCCGACGTCGGCGACGTCCTCGGCGAGGCGTTGCGGCTTGCAGACGAGATCGGGGCAGGGCTGCTCGTCGACAACGTTCGGAACCTGGCGCGCATCGCTCGACTGGGATCGCTGTCACCGACGGAGCCGGTGTCGCCCGAGTACGTCGGCGCGGAGGTAGTCCCGGGCGCGGCGGGGGACGTCGCCGATCCGTACGGGCTCACGGCCCGTGAGCGAGAGGTCCTCGCGCTGCTCGTCGAGGGACAGACCAACCGGCGAATCGCCGAGGCCCTCTACATCAGCGAGAGCACGGCAAGCGTCCACGTGTCCAACATCATCGGGAAGCTCGGCGTGTCGAATCGGGTCGAAGCCGCCGCCACCGCGCTGCGATCCGGCCTCGCACGATGAGGAAGTTACGATAGGCCTCCAGCAAGAGGAGGCTCCACGTCCCGCATGGCCCGCCACAAGGTCACCGTCATCGGCGCCGGCAACGTCGGCGCTACCACCGCCCAGCGCATCGCCGAGGCGGGACTCGCCGACGTGGTGCTCGTCGACATCGTCGAGGGACTGCCGCAGGGGAAGGGCCTCGACCTCGCTGAGGCGGCTCCGGTCGTCGTCCACGATGCGCGCGTCCTCGGCACCAACGACTACGCCGATACGGCCGGCTCGGACATCATCGTCGTCACCTCGGGCCTGGCCCGCCAGCCCGGCATGAGCCGCGACGACCTGCTGACGAAGAACGCCGGCATCGTCCGGTCGGTCGTCGAGCAGGCCGCGCGGGTCTCGCCCGACGCGATCATCGTCGTCGTGACCAACCCGCTCGACGCGATGTGCCACGTCGCCATGGAGGCGTCAGGCTTCCCGCGCGAACGGGTGCTCGGCATGGCGGGGGTGCTCGACAGCGCCCGGTTCCGGACGTTCATCGCCCAGGAGCTCGGGGTCAGCGTGGAGGACACCCACGCCTTCGTGCTCGGCGGGCACGGCGACACCATGGTGCCGCTGTCGCGCTACTCGACGGTCGCCGGCGTGCCGATCACCGAGCTGCTGCCCGAGGACCGCGTCCGGGCGCTCGAAGACCGCACGGCCAATGGCGGCGCCGAGGTCGTGGCGCTGCTCAAGACCGGTTCCGCGTTCTACGCGCCCGCGGCGGGGGCCTTCGAGATGGTCGAATCGATCCTGCTGGACCGCAAGCGGGTGCTTCCCTGTGCCGTCTTCCTGCGCGGCGAGTTCGGCGTCGATGGCCTGTTCGTCGGCGTCCCCGTCGTCCTCGGCGCCGGTGGCATGGAGCGGGTCTTCGAGATCGAGCTGACGGCCGCCGAACGGGCCGCCTTCCAGAAGTCCGCCGGAGCCGTCCGGGAGCTGGTGGCGGTCCTGCACGGCTGACCGGATTCGTCACGCACGGGTCGAATCGTTGTCGTTCGAACCGGCTCAGATCACGACGGCCAGGTTGCCCGCCTTCGCCGGTTCCAGGGCCGCGGCTCGCTCGCGCGACCGGTTGATGGTGCGACTCAGCGCGATCCGATAGGTCGCATCGGTCTCCGGCAACGGCGCCTCGTCGAGCTCGCGGACGAGGACATCGCATAGACGTCGATACTGTCGGACCACCTGCGACCGCGTGCCCGCCAGCCCATGGACGGCGATGAGGACCTGGTGCGCTTCCTCGCGCAGCGGGTCACGCGCGATGAGCCGTTCGGCGGCTGATCGCGCCCCTTCGACGTCGCCGGCATCCAGCCGGCGCGCGGCGACGATGGCGAGCGCGTCCTCGAAATGGTCGGCCAGGCGTTCCCGCTCCGCGGCGAAGCAGTCGTGGCCCAGGCCTTCGGCGAGATCGCCGTCGTACATCTCGACGGCACGTTCGGCCGCGCACATCGGGTCGTCCATACAGGCCTCGAAGGCGGCCACGTCGAGAGAGCGGATCGCCTCGGGTCGAAGGCCGACGGTCTCGGCGTCCGCCTCGAGGACCGCGTCGAGGTCGAGGCCGGCTGCCGCCAGTGCGGTGCGGAGCTGGTAGAGGGCCTGGCGGAGCGGACCGGTCGCCGCGATCAAGGATTCCGGCCACAGGTCGGTGGCGATCGCCTCGCGGGTCCTCGGTCGGCGCGTCATGGCCAGCAGCGTGAACAGCGCCTGTGCGTGACGACCGACCAGCCGGACCTCGCGTCCGTCGGCGGTTCGGATGGTGAATCGGCCCAGCAGCCTGACGTCCAAACCCGTCATGGCGCTCGCGCGTCCCGCCATGGCAACCCCTCAGCCGAGTCGCGGCGTCCGGCCCGTCCCCCCGTGGGCCGGACGCCGGGACTACCGCCGGATGGCCCCCAGACCCCTCCGGCGTGTTCCCCCCACGTCACGACCGCTGCGCCCCCGCGCGTCGGCCGGATGACCGACATGGTGTCGCGCGCGGCACTGCGTCGGGACCCGACAGGCGACAGCAAAAGTGTCGGCCACTTGACACCGACCGCCGCCGTACACTGCGGCGACCGTGCCGATCGCCCTCATCGCGTTCGACTTCGACCCCCTCCTGCGCATCGCCGATGGCGTCAGCGTGCGCTGGCAGACGCTCGCGCTGGCGGCGGTGGTGTCGCTCTGCCTGGCCGCGGCCGGAGTGATCGCGCGCCGGTCCAACCTCCGCTCCGACGACCTCCTCTACATCGCGATCGCCGCAGCCCCGGGTGCCATCGTCGGCGGCCGGATCGGCTACCTGCTGCTCGTGCCGGAAGCCTTCGCATCCGGGCCCCTGTCGCTGTTCGACCCGTCGGTCGGTGGGCTGGAGCTTGGCCTCGGCGTCGTGGGCGGACTTGGGACGGCGGCGGTCGTCACCAGCCTGCTGGGAGCCCCGGTCGGGCGCTGGGGTGATGCGGTCACGATCCCGCTGCTCGTCGCGATCGCCGCGGGCAAGGCGACGATGGCCCTTGGTGGGAGTGGCCAGGGACGACCATCCGACGGGTCGTGGGCCACCGCATATCTCGGTCCGGGGCCCTGGGTCGATGCGGCGCCGGCGATCCCATCCCATCCCGCCCAGATCTACGAGGCGGTGATCGTGGCCGTGATCGTGGTGGCCCTGGCGGGTCTCCGCTCGCTGGGGCTCCTCCACGCCGGCGACGGTCGGCGACTCCTGGCAGGGGTCGCCGGCTGGGCGCTCGCCCGCGCCGTGGTGTCGACCACGTGGCGCGATCCAGCGGTGCTCGGCTCGCTACCCGCCGGCGGTGTCCTGGCCGTCGTCATCGCGGCCGCTTCCCTGGCCGGGCTGATCGCGCTGGTCGCCTGGTGGCCGCGCCGTCGTCGACGGGTCGAGGCCGCCGCCCAGCCGGCGTGGCCGGATCCGGAGACCCGACCGAGGTTCTGAACCCCAAGCGCCGCAACCGGGCCGTGAGGCGGTATCGTGATAACGCCACGAACCCGATCCGCCGCGCTCGCAGCGCTTCACGAGGGACCGTCCGATGACCCAGGTCGCCGAACCCACCGCAACCACCACCGCCGAGCTCGGGCGGGTGAGCCACTGGATCGGAGGCCGGTCGGTCGAGGGCACCTCCGGCCGCCAAGGCGATGTCTACGATCCGGCCACGGGACAGGTGACGAAGCGGGTCGATTTCGCGTCGGTCGAGGAGGTGGGTGCTGCGGTCGCGGCGGCCCGAGCGGCCTTCCCGGCCTGGCGCTCGACGTCGCTGAGCAAGCGGACCGACATCCTGTTCAAGATCCGCAACCTGGTCGACCAGCACCGCCACGAATTGGCGACCCATCTGACGGCCGAACACGGCAAGGTACCGTCGGACGCTCTGGGCGAGATCGCCCGGGGCATCGAGAACCTCGAGTTCGCCTGCGGCATCCCGAACCTCATGAAGGGCGGTTTCAGCGAGCAGGCCAGTACGGGGGTCGACGTCTACCAGATCCGCCAACCGCTGGGCGTGGTGGCCGGAATCACGCCGTTCAACTTCCCGGCGATGGTGCCGATGTGGATGTTCGCGACGGCCATCGCCACCGGCAACACGTTCATCCTCAAGCCGTCGGAGAAGGACCCGTCCGCCTCCATCTTCCTGGCCGGCCTCCTCCGCGACGCCGGTGTTCCCGAGGGCGTCTTCAACGTCGTGCACGGGGACAAGGTCGCGGTCGACGCGATCCTGACGCACCCCGACATCGGAGCGGTCAGCTTCGTCGGCTCGACCCCGATCGCGCGCTACATCTACGAGACGGGGACCGCGCAAGGCAAGCGGGTCCAGGCGCTCGGCGGGGCCAAGAATCACATGATCGTGCTGCCTGACGCCGACCTCGACATGGCAGCCGACGCGGCGGTCTCGGCAGGGTACGGATCGGCCGGCGAACGGTGCATGGCCGTCGCCACGGTCGTCGCCGTCGGCGACATCGCCGACCCGTTGGTAAATGCCATCAAGAGCCGGCTCCCCAAGGTGAGGATCGGGCCCGGTTCGGACCCCGCAGCCGAGATGGGCCCGCTCGTCACCCGCCAACACCGCGACAAGGTCGCGGGCTACCTCGACTCGTCGGCGGAGCAGGGTGCCACGGTCGTGGCCGACGGCCGCTCGCATCCGCTCTACGGAGAGAGCGACGGGTTCTTCCTGGGCGTCTCCCTCATCGATCACGTGACGACGTCGATGGACGCCTACCGCGACGAGATATTCGGACCGGTCCTCACCGTCGTTCGGGTCAAGACCTACGACGAGGCCGTCAAGCTCATCAACGAGAACCCGTATGGCAACGGGACGGCGATCTTCACCCGGGATGGTGGCGCGGCCCGGCAGTTCCAGTTCGAGGTGAACGCGGGGATGGTCGGCATCAACGTGCCGATCCCGGTGCCGGTCGCCTACTACAGCTTCGGCGGCTGGAAGGCCAGCCTGTTCGGCGACCTGCACATGTACGGCCCCGAGGGCATCCAGTTCTACACGCGGGGCAAGATCGTCACGTCCCGCTGGCCGGACCCTGGTACCAGCAAGATCGACCTCGGCTTCCCGCGCACCCGCTAGCGCGAGCAGACCCCAGCTACGGCACCGGTCACAGGATCCGCTCGAGCACCGTCCCGTATGCGCCCAGGAGCGCGGGGACGACCAGCAGGCTACTCAGCAGTGCCAGCGCGGCCGATAGCGCGAAGCCGAGCCGGGTCCAAGGACGATCACCCAGACGGCGGATGGCCGCGTCCGCCGCCGCGGTGCCGAGCGCGAACACGATCATCACGGCGGCGCCGAGCCTGATACCGAGATCGACATCCGGCGCCGCCTCGCCGCTGTCGACGGCCAGGACCGGGAGGACCACCAGCGCGGTCATCAACAAGCCGAACGTGATCCCGGACACGACCGTCGGACCTGGGACGAGCCGCCTGACCATGGGATAGGCGATACCGAACACCGCCCCGAAGATCGCGCCCACCAGGATGATGCCGAAGGTCCCCCCGACCGTGAACTCGGTCGCGCGGCCGATCCCTTCCGCGAACAGGCGCATCGCGATCCGGGCTGCGACGCCAGCAACGAGGCCGCCGAAGACGCCGGCCATCGACGCCGCACCGATCCACTGGATAGATCGTTCGAACCGGTCGGATCGATCAGCGGTGGAGACCACGGAGCACCTCCCGGTCCATGGCACCAGCCCCGCGTCACGGCACCGTTACGGCACCGTCAGCCGCCCTCCAAGAGTCGCTTGGCGGTGTCAAGCGCGGCCATCTCCCCGTCCATCGAGCGCTGCACGGCGCCGGACATGAACAGCCCCTTCAGGAAGCCAAGGTCGGCCCGCAGCGAGAACGTGACCTCCGTCCCGGTCGCCGTCGGGGTGAATCGGTACTCCCCGATCGGCCGGGCCGGGCCGGCCACCACCCGGAAGGCGTAGCGCGTCGGGACGTCGTACGCCGTCACCTCGATGTCGGCCGAGATGCCGCGACCGCCCGGCCCGTCCACGACCTGATGGATCGTGGCGCCCACGCGGGCGGGGCCGGTCGAGCCCATCTCCTTGACATGCGGGCGCCAACGCCGGTCGTTGCCGGGATCGGTGAAGAACGCGAATACCTCTGCGGGAGGTCGGTCGATGGCGATGGTCCGCTGCGCTGCGGGCATCCTTGTCCCTCCTGGGTGGGTCCGGGCGTCGAGCCTGGCGAGGCTGCAGCGTGATCCGGCTGTCACGCGTCTGCAACCGTTCCGCGTTCGGTGGGCCAGTACGCCGGTAACGAGTCGGCGCCTACGGTCGCCTCCACCCGCACAGGGAGGTCACCCGATGACCGATTACGAGCGAACCACCACCACGCAGACCACCGATCCGACGCTCCGGACGACGGCCGCCGTCGACCCCGAACCGCGGGTCGCGCGCTCGACCACCGAACGAGCGTACGTCCCGGCGGGACCGGGCGGAGCGACCGTGCTCGCCCGATTCGTCACGTTCCTGTTCGGCGTCCTGCAGGTCGCCCTCATCCTGCGGATCGTGTTGCTCCTGCTCGTCGCGAACACGGGCAATGACGTCGTCAAGTTGATCCTGGACGTCACCAACCCGTTCGTGGAACCGTTCCGTGGCATGTTCCAGCTCGACCGCGTGTCGGCGGACCAGGGCTCGACCCTGGACATCGCGGCGATCGTCGCGCTCATCGGCTGGAGCCTGGTCGAGCTCCTCGTCCTCGCCTTGGTCCGGGTCTTCGACCGGCGGACCGTGACCGAGGTCTGAAGCCCGGAGCTCAGCCGCGGCGGCGTCCGACCGCCACGATGGTGACATCGTCGGCCGGCTCGACGTCGCCGCTGAACGCAGCTACCGCACCGCGGACGGCATCGACGATGTCCTTCGCGGTGCCACCGCGCGCGGCGTCGACGACCTCCACCATGCGCGCCTCCCCGAACCGCTCGCCGGACGGTCCACGAGCGTCGGTCACTCCGTCGGTATAAAGGAACAGGACGTCGCCCGGAGCCAGGGTCAGATCGACCTCCCGCAGCCCGAGGGTCGGGAACGCTCCCATCAGCACGCCGCCGATCTCGAGCTGCCGGATCGGGCTGCCGTCGGCCGGGACGACCAGCGGTGGCTCGTGGCCCGCGTTCGCCAAGCGGATCCGGCCCGATGGCAGATCGAGCTCGCCGACCAGCACCGTGATGAACAGGATGCTCCGGCGCTCGTCCACGAGGATCTTGTTCGTCCGCTCGAGCGCCTGCGCCGGGCCGTTCGCGCCATTGAGCGCGCCGTGGATGACCGGTCGCGCGAAGGCCATCAGCAGGGCCGCCGCGATGCCCTTACCGGTCACATCGGCGATGACGATGCTGAGTGGCCGGGACCGCCGGCGAAGTCGGAAGAGCTCGAAGAAGTCGCCTCCGATCTCGCGAGCCGCGGCGTAGTGGCTGGCCAGGTCGTAGCCGGGCACGTCGGGTGCGACGAGCGAGACGATGCTGCGCTGCTGGATGCGGCCCTGGGCAAGGTCGGCAGCCAGTGCGTGACCGGCCATGTCGGCCAGCTCGCGCAGGGCCACGGCAAGCGCCTCGATCGCGTTCCGGATCGCGGGGTCGTCGATGGCATCGCCCGTGGCCACCAATCGACCGATCGTCCCGTCGCCCAGCCGGATCTCGTGCGCCAGCCGCGTGCCCGACGGCCCGACCGCGCGTGGGTCGCCGGCGACGATCCGTCCGAGCGCATCTTCGACGGCGACCGCGATGCGGCCGCGTTCGCGCAGGAGCGGTTCGAGGACGCGTTCGATCCTGACGCGATCGATGTCCGGCCGGAGCGGTCGGTCGGGCGTCGCCGACCCGGCGGGCTCCGTCAGACGGCGGCGATCGCGCTGGCGCGATCGGGATACATGACGAACAGATGGTCGAGGCCGGTCCGTCCGAGCACGCGTTCCACGGAGGGCTGGACCGCACACAGCCGGACCTCGGTCTGGGTGCCGCTCTCCTCGACCGCGCGACCCATCGCGTGGAAAGCGGCCCAGCCCATCTCGGGATCGGGCGGCGGCTGGCCGTGCATCACCTGGACGATCGAGTGCAGCGCCACCAACCCGGAGCTGGCCATGAACGTGAGGCCGCCCAGGTCGAGCACCAGCTGGCGGGAGCCTGCTTCGTACAGCCCACGGACCTCGTCGACGAGGTGCTCGTAGTTGGAGGCGTCGAGCTCGCCCTCGAGGGTCACGACGGTGACCGGCACCCGTGCGTCGACCCGCTCGACGGTGGTCTGCAACGCCATCTATCGCTCCTCCTTGGGCCGCGGATCGAGGGAACGCGTCAGGGTCAGTATGTTGCCACCGCCGGGTCCGGGTCGGTACGCCAGCGAATCGGTCGCGAGACGGATGAGGTGGAGGCCCATGCCACCGGGTCGGCGGCGCATCGGCGGGACGCTCAGGTCCGGTTCGGGGACACGGGTCGGATCGAACGGGGGCGCGGAATCCCGGAGCTCGATGACGATGCGCTCGTCGACCACCCGGATGTCCATCTCGATGTCGCCGGCGCTGCCGTCGTAGCCATGGGTCACGATGTTCGTGGCCGCCTCATCGACGGCCTGGACGAGATCGTCGAGACAGGTCGGTGGGGCGCCCCACGCGATCGCCGCATCGCGGACCACCGCCCGGATCTCGGCAAGCCGGTCGAGGTCGGCGGGGACGCGGAGGCGGACGGGGCGCCCGTCGTCCACGCTGATCGGTTCGGGCGTCAGCTCAGCCGGGCGTGGTCGGCGGTCGCGCGCTTCACGAAGCGGCCGTGACCCTTCTGGCCGGTGAACGCCCCGTCGCGGACGATGACCGCGCCGCGCGACAGCACGATGTCGCTCGCGCCCTGGACCGATCGGCCTTCGTAGCAGGAATAGTCGACGGCCATGTGGTGCGTCGCAGCCGAGATCGTTCGAGTACGCTCGGGGTCGTAGACGACGAGGTCCGCGTCGGAGCCGACGGCGATGGCGCCCTTGCGCGGGTACATCCCGAAGAGCCTGGCCGGAGCGGTCGAGATGACCTCGACCCAGCGCTCCCGGCTGATCCGACCGCCGACCACGCCGCCGTCGTGCAACAGGTCGACCCGGTCCTCGACGCCGGGCAGCCCATTCGGCACCTTGCGGAAGTCGCCGCGCCCGAGCTCCTTCTGGCCGTGGAAGTCGAACGGGCAGTGGTCGGTCGAGACGACCTGCAGGTCGTCCTTGACCAGCCCCGTCCAGAGATCGTCCCAGGTCTCCTTCGGTCGGAGCGGCGGTGAGCAGACGAACTTCGCGCCCTCGAACCCGTTGCCGAGATCGTCGAGCGACAGGAAAAGGTATTGCGGGCAGGTCTCGGCGAACGTCTTCGAGCCTCGATCGCGGGCCGCCCGGACCTCGGCGAGGGCATCGCTGGCCGACAGGTGGACGATGTAGACCGGCACGCCGGCGGCCTCGGCCAGGCGGATGACGCGGTTCGTGGCCTCGCCCTCGAAGACGGCCTTGCGAGCCAGCCCGTGGCCGATCGGATCGGTCGTCCCGGCCTCGACGGTTTGCGCCGCGACGACGTCGATGGCCATCCCGTTCTCGGCGTGCATCATGATCAGCCCGCCGTTCCTGGCGGTCTGCTGCATCGCCCGGAAGATGGCCCCGTCGTCGGAGTAGAAGACGCCCGGGTAGGCCGTGAACAGCTTGAAATCGGGGATGCCCTCGGTGACCAGCTGGTCCATCTCCTTCAGCGTGTCGTCGTTGACGTCGCTCATGATCATGTGGAAGCCGTAGTCGGCGACGGCGTTGCCCTCCGCCTTGGCGTGCCAGGCGTCGAGGCCCTCGCGCAGGCTCTTGCCCTTGGTCTGGACGGCGAAGTCGACGATGGTCGTGGTGCCGCCGAACGCCGCCGCGCGCGTACCGGTCTCGAAGGTGTCCTTGGCGAAGGTGCCCCCGAACGGCAATTCCATGTGGGTGTGGACGTCGATCGCGCCCGGGATGACGTACTTGCCCGCAGCGTCGATGGTCTCGTCGACGGTCATCCCGGAGGCGGTCAGGTCGGAGCCGATCGCGGCGATGGTCTCCCCATCGATGAGGAGGTCCGCGGGCCCGGAACCGTCGGCCGTGACGATGGTGCCGTTGGTGATGAGCGTGCGCATCGACGGGTTCCCTCCTGGGCGACGCCGGCGTTGGCGGCCCTCGTGTCGAGCCGGCAGGAGGAAGATGGTAGGGGATGGGACGCGGCGCCGAGTCGGTGCTGCGGCCGGATCCCTCGGAGGCCTCAGTCCATCGGCTGGCGTGGGCGTCGGCGCGCGAGGCCGGGCCCGACCCACGCCCACCCCACCAGCGCCGCCGCCAGCGCCCAGACGATGGCGGCGCCGCCGTCGGACGGATCAGGCCGGGCTGTGCCGGCGTACGTGGAGGTCGGTGGGGGTGTGACGTTGGGCGAGATCACCGACCGGCTGTTCGGGTCGGCGTGGCTGCCGGACGTCGGCGGGGGTGCCGGGGCAGCGGGCGTCGGGCGAGCCGTCGGTCGGGGGGTCGGGGAGAGCGCCTGCGGTGGCAGCTCGCCGACGATCGCGCTCGGCTGGATGCTCCGGTCCTGGTTCTTGTTCCCGGAGCCGTCGAGCTGGAGCGTGCGCATATGCCACGGTGCGCCGGACACGAGCGACGCGCCATCGCGGGCGCCGCCACCCGCCGTGTCCCAGTAGCGCGACTGGGCCAGGTGGCCGCCCCAGGCGAGGAGGACGGCACTACCCGTCGCCCGGAACCGGACGAGGAAGTCGGCGGTGCTGTTGCCGTCCACGGAGCCGGCATGGACCGGGCCGCTGATCGACAGGATCGTCCCGCCCCAGATCGTGAGCCGTCGCGGTGCGCCGGAATAGGCCTCCGCCCCACGGACCGTCAGGCCGTTCGCCCGGAAGCCATCGGACGGGAAGGCGGCACTCGACGCGGGTGGCAGGTTCGGACACATCGACGAGATCGCCCCGCCGCTCGGGATGCAGATCTTGCCGTTCGCGTTGGTGACGTTCCACGTCGCCAGGAAGTCGTAGGCCTTATGGCCGCCGGCCGTGAAGTCGTAATCGATGTGGATCGAGTGGTCGCCCTTCGCGAGGCCTTCGAGGGCCAGGCGGAATGGCACCACCCCGCCTTCGGGATAGCGGCTGTTGTTGCCGTTGAGGTTGCCGTTCTGCCAGGCCCGATCCGTGCTCGCCCACTGGTCCAGGTCGACGGTCGTCGCTGCCAGGACCGAGGAGGCGGATGCGACCAGCCAGGCGGCCGCGGCGACGATGGCGAGCGGCGTGACCGCCCCTCGAGCGACCCTTCGCGACCGATGTCGGCGCTCCACGGCGTGATCCCCCAGCGAGTCGATGCAACCTCGCCAGTGTCGGGGTCGCCCGGGTCACACTGTCGAGTAGCGAAGGGGTCCCATCGGCCGATCCCCGCAGGCCACCGGACCGCAGCGAAGGCATGCGCTCCGGACAGGTGCCCGTCGATCTTCGGTGTGGCGCGGCAACAGCCCACCGAGGTCAGGTGAGGTGCAGCCCTCCGAGGGCCGGAGCCACCTGACGCAGCCACATCGCGACCGTCAGGCCGCAGGCGCCGATGGACAACAGCAGCGCCACCGCACCCTCGATCCGAAGGCGCAGCTGGCGGCGCCTCGCGCCCTTGCCATCGTCCCAGAAGGGATCACGTCGACCGAGTCTGGCGACCATCCTGTCCTCCGCTACGCCGCGCGAGCCGTTGCGCGGGGATGTGCCGGATCGCGGACGACCATCGTCCCGCAGGTAGGGCCAGCTGACCACCCTGACCTCCGGGCCAGTACGAGCCCGTCGAGCGTGCGCCGAGGGGCCGGATCGCCTACCCGACGGCCTGGATGACGTCCCTGGCGTACGCCTCGACCTGTTCCTCCTCATCACCGTTCATCAGGTACAGGTTGAACTGGTCGACGCCGGCGTCGGCCAGTTCGCGAAGCTTCGCGACGTGCTCGTCGGCCGGGCCGAGGATGCAGAAGCGGTCGGTCACCTCGTCGCCGACGAACGCCGCATTCGACGAGCCCACCTCGGCGTGGTGGTGGTAGTCGTAGCCCGCCCGGTCCCCGACGTAGCCGGTGAGGGTCTCGGGCAGCTGCTCGCGGGGATACTTGTTGACGAGGTCGACGACGTGGTTGGAGACGAGCGCCGGGAACCAGCGCGTCCGCGCGCGACCGACGTCGCGTGGCCCGACGTAGGCCGGCGCCGCAGCCTGGACCTTCACCGCGTCCGCCGGCCGGCCCGCGGCCGCGGTGGCTTCGCGCAGCTGCCCCACGAACCAGCGCACGAGGTCGGGGTCGGCAAGCTGGAGGATGATCCCGTCCGCGACCCGGCCGGTCATGGCGATGGCCATCGGTCCATAGCCGGCCACCCATACCGGCAGGGTCCAGCCGCGGGTCCACGGGAACACGAGATCGGTGCCCTCGTAGCTGATGGTGCCGCCGCCGACGAGGGTCCGGATCACCCGGATCGCCTCCTCCGTGTGGGCCAGGGTGATCGGCGGCTTGCCCAGCACCCGCCGGGCCGAGTCGCCCCGGCCGATGCCGAGGTCCATCCGCCCGTCGGAGATCTCGTCGAGGGTCGCGAGCGCAGACGCCGTGACCGACGGCTCGCGCGTTCCGGGATTCGTCACGCAGGTCCCCAGACGGAGCCGTTCCGAGGCACCGGCCATCAGCGTCAGCAGGGGATACGGGTCGCGCCACAGCACGTGGCTGTCGAACAACCAGCCGTGACCGAAGCCCGCCGCCTCCGCCTGGCGCGTCAGGGCCAGGGTGCGCTCGATGGTGTGATCGGGTTTGAGCGTGAAGCCGAACTTCATGGTCTTGCCACCCCTCGACCGGGATCCGCCCATCGCCCTCCGAACATCGAGGCGACGGTTCGCGAGCGATCGACGTGAGGATGCGGGGGCTCGGCTGTCCTCCTCCAGACAGCCGAGCCGGCGCGGATGATAGCGCCTAGGGCCGGGTCAAGTCTTCGTACGCGTCGGGTCGCCGATCGCGGAAGAATTGCCACGTGTTGCGGACCTCGGCGATGCGGTCGAGGTCGAGGTCCCGGATGATCAGCTCCTCGTCGTGCGCGGACCCGACCTCGCCGACGAACTGTCCCCGGGGGTCGACGAAGTAGCTCTGGCCGTAGAAGTCGTCGTCGCCGAGTGGCTCGATTCCCACGCGGTTGATCGTCCCGACGTAATAGCCGTTGGCGACAGCGTGGCTCGGCTGCTCGATCCGCCACAGGTATTCCGACAGCCCGCGTGACGTGGCCGACGGGATGAACACCATCTCGGCCCCATTGAGCCCGAGCGCGCGAGCACCCTCCGGGAAATGGCGGTCGTAGCAGATGTAGACGCCGACCTTGCCGACGGCCGTCTGGAAGACGGGATAGCCGAGGTTGCCGGGCCGGAAGTAGAACTTCTCCCAGAACCCCTTGACGTGCGGGATGTGGGTCTTGCGGTACTTGCCCAGGTACGTGCCATCGGCATCGATCACGGCGGCCGTGTTGTAGTAGATGCCCGACGCTCGCTCATCCTCTTCGTACATCGGCGCGATGACGACCATGCCGGTCTGTTTGGCGAGGTCCTGCATCCGCTTGGTGGTCGGTCCGTCCGGGATCAGCTCGGTATAGCTGTAGTACTGGGCGTCCTGGACCTGGCAGAAGTACGGCCCGTAGAAGAGCTCCTGGAAGAGGATGACCTGGGCGCCTTGCTTGGCCGCCTCGTGGGCTCGTTCCTCGTGCTTCTGGATCATCGATTCCTTGTCGCCGGTCCAGCTGGCCTGGACGAGCGCCCCTCGGACGATACGCGGCATGATCGGCAGTCCCTCTTGTCACGGCTGGTGGCGTGGGTGGAGGCCGAGCGTACACCGCTTGTAACGGAGCTGGCAGGCCGACCCATCCCTCGGTCAGAGGGGCTGTCGGCGGCCGACCGCCATCCTCGGCGGATGACGATGCCCGATCTCACCAGCCCGCCCCCGTCGGTGGTCGCCAGCGCGCCGATCGCGGTCCGTCGCGGTCGAACGGCATCGCTGCTGGAGGGCGTCGGCCTGCTCGGCTTCCTCGGTGTCTTCGGCCTCGTTCGCGCGCGCCGGAGCGACGCGCTCGACCTGGCGGTCACGGTGAAGTTGCAGCGCTACCGGTCGCCGGTCCTCGACCGGGCGATGGCGACGGTCTCCTGGCCCGGCTTCCCGCCCCAGAGCCGGATCATCCCCGCGGTGCTGGTCGGCGGACTCGTGCTGCTGCGCTTGCCGCTCGAGGCGGCGGGCATGGTCGGCGCCTGGGGCACGGCCGTCCTCGCGACCGCGGTCAAGGCCCTCATGCGCCGGTCACGGCCCGTGGCCGGCGTCGACATCCGGGTCGTGGCCGCGCCGTTAGGCGGCTCGAGCTTCCCGAGCGGCCACACCATCACGTACGTCGGTTTGTACGGATTCCTGGCATATCTGGTCCATACGCTGCTCCGGCCGGTCGCCTGGCGACGGGCGATCGTCGGCTGCCTCGTCGGCCTCGTCGCGTCGGTGGGCCCATCTCGGGTCCAGCAGGGGCATCACTGGTTCACGGACGTGACCGCCTCCTACCTCCTCGGCTTGAGCTACCTGATCGCCCTCACCCGGGTGTATCGCGGCTGGAAGGCCCGTGGCACGGCGGAGGCACCGTGACGGCAGGGGCGACACGAGACACGTCGGCCGGCCTTCCGGCCGCCGGCCACCGACCGATCCGGGTCATGCTCAACCGCTCGGCCGGGCTGACCGGGGAGCTGCCGGGGACGCCCGCGCCGGTCGAGCGGATCCGCGACCTGTTGGATCGCCACGGCATCGAGGCCGATATCGTGCAACCGGCCGACGAGTCCGCAGCGACCGCGGCGGTACGCGAGGCGGTCGACGCAGGCGTCGAGGTCATCGTGGCCGCGGGTGGCGACGGCACGGTCCACCTGGTCGCCGAGGCCGTCATCGATACCCACGTCGCGATGGGCATCCTGCCGATGGGCCGGGTGATGAACGTGGCCCGATCACTGGGGATCCCGCGCGACCTCGAATCGGCGGCGGCGATCCTCGCGGCGGGCCACGTGCGCGCGATGGACGTCGGTGTCGCCACCAGCGCCGACGGCCGGACCGTGCCGTTCCTCGAGGCCGGTTCGGTCGGGCTGAACGCCGCGGTGTTCCGGGAGGTCGCGCGGGCCGAGGCCGGGGACCCCGGCTCGATCGCACGGACCATCTGGGTCGCGTTGCGCTATCGGCCCGCTCGGATGTCGATCGAGCTCGACGACGAGGTGGTCCACAGCCGGGGCCTGATGGTGAGCGTGTCGATCGGACCGTACCTCGGGCTCGGGATGACGGTCGCACCGAACGCGTCGATGGATGACGGGCGGTTCGACGTCCGCGTCTTCCGTGGGTTCTCGAAGTGGGAGCTGCTCCGGCACCTGGGCTCGATCGCCTTCGGTCGGCGGCGATATGCGCCGCATGTGTCGACCTATCGGTCCGCGAGCGTTCGCATCACGAGCGTGCACCCGCTCCCGGCACGGGCCGATCCGGTCGACCTCGGTCAGACGCCGGTCACCTTCCGGACCAAGGTGCACGCCCTCCGCGTCGTCGCGCCAGCTCCGTAGCGGTCGTTCCGGCGCCAGCCGGCGCGGGTTCAGCCGGCGGGCGGTGGCTCGTCGTCGGCCGCCTCGGGGCGTCGCCGCATGTAGTACTCGGTGAACTCGCGACACCGACCCTCGCCATCGAACCGGCAGACGAAGACGTTGGCGAATTCCCGGTCGACGTCACGCCGATCGTCGGTCAGATAGCGGGTCCGCCCATGGGCGATGAAGACGTCGCCGTCGACGGCCAGGACCTCGTAG
>DASSMQ010000051.1:0-7176 GCA_035688805.1 Candidatus Limnocylindrales bacterium | reverse complement strand
CTGCGACGGCTGTTCCCATCACTCGCCGATGTGCGCATCGACGACGCGTGGGGCGGACCGATCGACATCACTGCCGATCATCTGCCGTGGTTCGGCTCGGTGGCCGATCGGCCCATCCACTTCGCCCACGGCTACAGCGGCAATGGAGTCGGACCGTCGTGGCTCGCCGGCCGGATCCTGGCCGCGCGTGCGCTCGAGGCCGACGCTGATCCGGTCCTCTCCCTGCCGCTGGCCGAAGGTCGTGCGCCGCGCGCGTTCCCGCCGGAGCCGGCGCGCTACATCGGCGCGCGGGTGATCCGCGAAGCGGCCGTTCGGCGCGAATCGATGGAGGAACGCGGCGAATCGCCGGGCCTCATGGTTCGGGAGGCGAGTCGTTTGTCCCGCCGACTCGGGTATCACCTGGGACCGGACTGAGGTAACGCGGTGGTGGCGACGCCGGGCCCGTCCGGAGCGGGGATGGGCGATCTGGGCTAGACTAGGTGCTCCCCGACGCAACCACCGGTGCCCAGCATCGACGCGTGTCGCCCGCCCAAGGAGACATCCTCTTGAACAGCCGTCCGCCTGTGAAGCCCGTCGTCGCCAACGAGCCGTTCAAGCACGTGATCGACGAGTACAAGCACCAGGCGCAGACCATCACCTGCACCTGCGGGTGGCACGGCAGCTCGGCGACGATCGACCGCGGCGGGTCGGAGTGGACGGCCCACCTTCTCGAGGTTCGCGGCAAGAAGCGCTAGTCGCCGGCCGGCGCCTTGGGCGACACGCCCACCCGGCCGGCATCCCTTCCGCGGCGCCGCCGACCCGGATCGACGATCCGGGTCGTTTCATGTCCGGTAGCCTGTCGGCGTGGATCTGCCGGTCGGGCCCCCGTTCGTTATTCGCGCGCGACTCCTGACCCCACTCGGCGACGGCGGATCCCGCCACGAACCGGACGCCCTGATCGACATCGATGCCGACGGCCGGATCGGTGCGATCCGCCCCGCGTCGGGCGATCCGGGTGCGACGAGCGCGATCGATCTCCGCCCGTGGGTCGCGATGCCGGGCATGGTCGACCTGCACGCGCACCTGCCCCAGCTCCCGAACGCAGGGCTCGGTGCCGGCATGGGCCTGCTGGCTTGGCTCGAGCGCTACATCTTCCCGCTGGAACGGGCCTTCGACGCGACGACCGCCGAGCGGATCGCACCGGCCGCCTGGCGAGCGTTCGCGGCCGCGGGCACGACCACGGCCATGGTCTACGGCGCGGTCTACGAGGCGAGCCTCGATGCCACGTTCCGGGCTGCCGAGGAGCACGGGATCCGGGCCGTCATCGGCAAAGTGATGATGGACCGCGGCACGTACGACCCGACGATCGAGCCCGCGGCGATCCTCGATCGGTCGCTGGCCGAGAGCGCTCGATTGATCGAGCGCTGGCATGGCGTCGACGGCGGTCGATTGCGCTACGCGGTGACGCCGCGGTTCGCGGTGTCCTGTACGGTCGAATTGCTGCGGGAGTCAGCCGCCCTGGCTCGCTCGACCGGCACGTATTGGCAGACCCATGTCGCTGAGGATCCGGGCGAGATGGCAGAGGTCCGCCGGTTGTTCCCCGAGGCGCTCGATTACGTCGACGTGTACGACCGGGCCGGAGGCCTGGGCGAGCGGACGGTGCTCGCCCACGCGGTCCATCTCTCGGATCGTGAGCTCGAGCGACTCGTGGCGACCGGGACGCGGGTCGCGCATTGTCCGAGCTCGAACCTGTTCCTTGCGTCGGGGGTCATGCCGCTCGGCCGCTATCTGGCGGCGGGACTGCCGGTCGGCCTCGGGTCTGACGTTGCGGGCGGGCCCGACCTGTCGCTGTTCAGCGTGATGCGGGTCGGATCCTACGCCCAGAACGCCACCGGCGGACCCGCGCCGACGCCGCTCGAGTGGCTGCGGCTCGGGACACTCGACGGGGCGCGAGCGCTCGGTCTCGGGGACGTCATCGGGTCGCTCGAAACCGGGAAGGAGGCGGACCTGATCGTCGTCGATCCCTCGATGGTGGCCCCGATCGAGGGCGTCGAGGACGACGACCCCTCCGACCTGGCCAGCCGCCTCATCTTCCGCGGCCATCCCGACATGGTCCGGGGGGTTTGGGTCCGCGGCCGGCGGCTGGAGGGACCCCGGGGACAGCATCCCGATGGTAGCGAGGGCGCCGTAGCCTGACTTGCGAGTTGAGCGGCAGGTGAGTCGTGCCGGTCACGATGGACCCATGTCTGACCGCGAACGCGCTGTTGACCGCGGGTCGAATCTAGCTCGCCGGGACCTCATGGCCATCGGCTCTGATCTGCGGACCGCACGGCGGATGGCTGGCAAATCCCAACGTGACGTCGGCCGTGCCGCTGGCATGTCGTACAGCCAGGTCGGGAGGATCGAACGCGCCGGTCTACCGACGGCGAGTGTGTATCAGCTCGCGAGGCTCGGTGCCGTTGTCGGACTCGATGTCCGCATACGGGGCTATCCAGGTCGCGAGCCGATTCGCGACGCTGCCCAAGTGGCCCTGCTGCAGCGTCTCCGTGGCCACCTTTCACCGCAGCTGTCGTTTCGAACCGAGGTACCCCTGCCGATCGAAGGCGACTTCAGAGCGTGGGATGCGGTCATCGCTGGCTTCGTGCCGCCTGCCGGAGCGCTCCATGCCGAGGGCGAGACGCGCTTGTACGACGCACAAGCCCAGCTGCGCCGGATCGCTCTGAAAGTGCGAGACGGCGGTGTTGACGTCGTGCTGGTCGTGGTCTCGGATACGCGGACCAATCGCGCCGCTGTGCGGACCGCCGGCGTGACCATCCAAGAGCTGTGCCCGATCCCCGCGCGGAACGCGCTTGCAGCGCTCCGTGCAGGCCGCCACCCTGGCGGATCGGCGCTCGTGTTCGTGTAATCGGGGTGCGACGCGGCTATCGATCGGACGTGCACCGGGTGACCGTTCGGGACGCCGGCGCGCCTACAGGTTCTCCATTGGTGCGCCGCCCGCACGATTCGGGCTCCGATCGCGTCCTCAGGCTCCGAATGGCCCGCGCCGTGACCGAAATGCCGGGCCGACTGACCGACCGGATGGTCACGGGGTCCGATATGGTCAGCGGGTGCACACGCACACGCGCACGCGCACCGGGACAGGGTCGTGACGGATAGCGTCGATCTGCTGATCGTCGGCGGCACCATCGTCGATGGGACGGGTGCCCCGGGGCGTCGGGGCGCCGTCATCGTCGATGGCGACCGACTCCGGATCCTGGCCCCCGACGTCACGCTTCCCGACCATGCCGCTCGCACGATCGACGCCACGGACCGCATCGTCGCGCCCGGCTTCATCGACCTCCACAGCCACGGCGGCCTGGTCATCCTCGCCGACCCGCGCCACGAGCCCAAGGTCCGCCAGGGCGTGACCACCGAGATCGTCGGCGTCGACGGCAACGGCTTCGCACCGTTCCGACGCCAGGAGGACCTCGACGCGTTCGTGCACCTCGACGCGGGTCTGGACGGCCGACCGGACATCGACTACGACTGGCGGACCGTCGCCGACTACCTCGCCAGATTCGATGGGGCGGTCAGCGTCAACGTCGGCACGCTCGTCGGCAACTCCCAGCTCCGGATCGATGCGCTCGGCTGGGACGACGTCCCCGCTGATGCGCGGGCACTCGACCGCATGCGGGGCACGCTCCGCGACGCGATGGCCGACGGCGCGGTCGGGCTGTCGTCCGGCCTCGACTACCCGCCCGGCAGCTTCGCCACGACCGAGGAGCTCGCCGACCTCGCCCGCGAGGCCGGCCTGCACGGCGGCTTCTACCACTCGCATGTTCGCTACACGCTCGGCGACCGGTACCTCGATCCGTTCCTGGAGGCCATCGAGATCGGTCGGCGAGCGGGCGCGCCGGCCCACATCACCCACTTCTACCACCGCCAGACGCACCCAGGCGGGCCCGACCGGCTTCTGGCCCTTGTCGATGACGCCCGCGCCGAGGGCCTCGACGTCACGTTCGACACCTACCCGTACGAGTGGGCCAGCACCCGGCTCCTGATCCAGTTGCCGCAATGGGTCCAGGCTGGCGGCCCTGACCCACTCAAGGAGCGACTGGCCGATACGGCGGCTCGTGCGCGGCTTCGCCGCGAGATGGGCCCGGCCTATACGAGTCCGGCGGGCTGGGCCGACCTTCGACTCGGCAACTTCCACCGCCCCGACCTGCTGCGCTGGGAGTCCCGGTCGCTCGCGGAGGTGATGGAGGAGACGGGCCAGGACGCCGTCGATGCGATCTGCGACCTGCTGCTCGCCGAGGACCTCGGCGTGAACCAAGTGACCAGCGGCCCATCGTCGGAGACACTCCGCGACTTCGTGGTCCACCCGGTCGGCATGGTCGGCACCGATTCCACGTTCGTCGGTGCCAAGCCCAGCCCACGGACCTACGGCAGCTACCCGCGCATCCTCGGCCAGTTCGTGCGCGACGAGCAGCTGCTGAGCCTGGAGGCGGCCGTCCACAAGATGACCGGCGCGGCCGCGGCGCGGCTGGGCCTGCGCGAGCGTGGCACGCTCCGCGACGGCGACCGGGCCGATGTCGTGGTGTTCGACCCGGCGACGATCCGGAGCAACGCGACGTACGACGAACCGCGCCGGTTCCCGACCGGCATCGAGCACGTCATCGTGAACGGCGCGCTCGTGGTCGACGGTGGGGAGCACACCGGCGCCACGCCCGGTCGAGGCATCCGCCTAGGTCTCGATTGACGGTTGCGGAGTGGTATCGTCGCGGCCGATGACGACCCGGACGACCGTTCCTGACGCCCTCGTCGTCCCAACCTCGACCCCGCCCGGGACGCCGATCCCCGGCCGAGCGCGCCCGGCGGCGCCCCTCCGCCGCGAGGGCCCGGCCAAGCTCACCGGCACCGCCCTGTACACCGACGACATCGTCGTTCCCGGGGCGTGGTACGGAGCCACCATCCGCTCGACTGACGCGCACGCCACGTTCGACGCGCTCGAGCTCGATCCGACCTTCGACTGGTCGGCCGTCGTGATCGTCACCGCCGCCGACATCCCCGGCGACAACATCATCGCCTCGATCAAGGAGGACCAGCCGATCCTGGTCCCGATCGGCGGCGAGATCCAGCACCACGCCGAGCCGCTGGCGCTGATCGCCGCGGCCGACCGCGCCACGGTGCGCGAGGCGCGACGGCGCGTGCATCCGCGGACCACGAAGCTGCCGGCCGTCTTTGACCCGGATGCGTCCGACCACGTGTTCGCGAGCTACACCATCGAGCGAGGTGACCCCGACGCCGCCTTCGCGGCGGCCGACCTGGTGCTCGAGGGCGAATACCGGGTCGGTCACCAGGAGCAGCTCTACATCGAGAACAACGCGATGATCGCCGTGCCGACCGAGGGCGACGGCGTCACCGTCACCGGATCCCTCCAATGTCCCTACTACCTGCACGGCGCGCTCAAGCGTGGTCTCGGCCTCGACGACGATGCGGCTCGGGTCGTCCAGGCGGAGACCGGCGGCGGGTTCGGCGGCAAGGAAGAGTTCCCGTCGGTCATCGGCGTCCATGCCGCGCTCCTCGCCAGGAAGGCGCAGCGGCCGGTCCGGATGATCTACGACCGCCACGAGGACATCGCCGCGACGACCAAGCGGCATCCCGCCATCGTGCGCCATCGGACCGGGGTCACCCACGACGGCAAGCTGATCGCCCAGGACATCGAGGTCGTGATGGACGGCGGGGCCTACTGCACGTTGACCCCGGTCGTCCTGTCGCGCGGCGCCATCCACGCGGGCGGCCCGTATCGCTGCCCGAACGTCCGGATCCGGGCACGGGCGACCCGCACCAACACGCCGCCCAACGGCGCGTTCCGTGGGTTCGGCGCGCCCCAGACCGAGTTCGCCGCGGAGACGCACCTCAACCGGATCGCCCAGCGGCTCGATCTCTCGCCGCTCGACATCCGACGCCGGAACGTCTACCAGCTTGGTGACACGACGCCGACGGGCCAGGTCCTGCGCGACAGCGTCGCCGGCGAGGAAGTGCTCGAGCGCGCGGCCGAGGCCGCGGAATTCGTCCACCTGCGAGCCCGCACCTCGGACGCGCGCCGCCGGCGCGCGGGGTCCGGCACGATCCCGGGGTCCGCCCTGCGCACGGAGCGGGACCGCCTCGCGACCGGCATCGGCCTCGCGCTGGCCTGGCACGGTGCCGGGTTCACCGGTTCGGGTGAGGTCAAGCTCGCCTCGATCGCCTCGCTCGAGCTGACCGCCGCTGGCGCGGTCCGCGTCCTGACCGCCTCGACCGAGATGGGTCAGGGCACCAAGACCATCTTCCCGCAGCTCGTGGCCGACATCCTCGGCGTGCCGGAGTCCGACGTGGAGGTCGCGCCCCAGGACACGGCTGTCGTCCCGGACTCGGGGCCGACCGTCGCATCGCGCACCGCGATGGTCGTCGGAGGCCTGCTCATCAAGGCCGCCGCGCGGCTGCGTGACCGGGTCGAGGTCGCGACGGGCGGTCCCTTCCGCGAAACGGCCGCGGCGTACGCCCGCGACCACGGGGCGACCCGCATCGACCAGCAATTCGAGCCGTATCCGGGCGGCGCCCCATTCGACGACGAGACCTACACGGGCGATGCCTATCCCGCGTTCGGGTGGGCGGCCTGCGTCGCGCACGTCGAGGTCGATCTCGACACGGGCGAGGTCCACGTTCGTGACGTCGTGGCCGCCGATGACGTCGGGCGGGTCATCCATCCGGTCCTCGCCGAGGGCCAGGTCGAGGGCGGCACCCTGCAAGCCGTCGGCTACGCCACGATCGAGGAGATCAAGTTGCGCGACGGGCGGTACCTGAACGATCGACTCGCGACCTACATCATCCCGACCGCGCTCGACGCTCCACGGATCTCGACCATCCTGGTAGAAGCGCCGTTCGGTGGTGCTCCCCACGGCGCCAAGGGTGTCGGGGAGCTGCCGATGGACGTCGGGGCGCCGGCGGTGGTGGCGGCGATCGCCGATGCGACCGGCATCTGGGTGACCGACCTTCCGGCGAGTCCGGAGCGGATCCTGGCCGGTTTGGCGGGCCTGGCCGATCCGGCGGCCGTCGCCGGGCGCCGCCCGGCAGAGTCCGAGCCGGCTGTGGCGCCACGCCCGTGACATCGATCGGTTTCTCGGTCAACGGGGCCGCGGTCGAGCTCGACGTGCCCGGCATGCGCCGCCTGCTCGA
>DASSMQ010000050.1:0-19987 GCA_035688805.1 Candidatus Limnocylindrales bacterium | reverse complement strand
CCACCCACGCCGCCGCCAGGGCGATGGCCAATGTGGTCACCGTCTGGAGCACCCCGATCAACCACCACAAGCCGCTGGTTGGCGCGTCGAGGGGATCGAGCGTGGCGATCGATCGATCGACAGCGCGTTCGAGGCCCCGTCGCAACTCCACCGGCTCGACCACCGCGGCCAAGCTCGGCCGGAGGCCGGCAGGCGCGTCCGCAACGGGCCGGGAAAGCGCGTGGCGCATCGTCTCGACAGCCGTGGTCAGCGATGCCCGATCGCGCCAGCGGCGCAGGAACAGGGTCGGATCAGCGACCCGCGTCGCCCGCCCGGACACCCGGTACAGCAACGATGTGATCCGACCCATGGGGCCCGCGCCTCGGGCACGGGCCCTCGCGCGGGTCGCGGCCATCGCCTGCCGCTGCAGGCCGTCGAGATCGACCGCACGCAGGACCTCGCGCGTGACGGAATCGATCGCCGAGCCTCGCGCCGCAGGGTCGAGGAACGGCGTCGCGTCGGCCGTCGTGTCGATCCCGGCGGCCCGGCCGAGTGACGCAGCCCGGTCGGCGACGGTCGCCGCGACGCGTGCGCGGACGACCGCCTTGGCGGCGGCTCCGTCCTGCAACCACGCCCGCAACTCCCCCAGATCGACGCTCGCTTCCGGCGCCGCGCTCGTCATCAGTACCGGGATCGGCTCGGCCACCGTGCGCGTGACGTCCCGTTCGAGGTCGTGGGCAAGATCTCGGCGCAGCCGTTCCCGACCGTCGTCCGCCAACCGGTCGACCTTGTTGACGATGACCGCCTGGCGCTCGAGACGCGGCGCCCAGGCCCGCAAGAAGCCGTCGTGGAGCGCCGCATCGGCGTACTTCTCGAGGTCGGTGACCCAGGCCACGGCGTCGACCCTGGGAAGGATCGCCTCGACCCGTTCCCGATGCGTGGCGGCCACCGAGTCCATGTCCGGAAGGTCGAGGATCGCGACCGTGCCGAGGTCCCCGCTGTGCTCGCGAACGTCGTGGACCTCGAGCCAGGCGAGGAGCGGCTCGAGCGAGGCCCGGTCCGCTGCGGGGATCCACGCCACGGGCTCGCTCGTCGTCGGGCGACGGACCGACGCCGTGCTCACGGTCGAGCCGGCCAGCGCGTTGAGCAGGCTCGACTTCCCGACACCGGTCCCGCCGACCAGCGCCAGGACGTAGGCCTCGGCCGGGAACCCGAGGCGCTCGGACAGGACCGCCCCCGTCTCGCGCGCGGCGACGGTCGACAGACCCAGCGTATCGGCGGCGTCGGCCGCTTCCCCGAGCAGCTCGAGGCAGCGCCTCGGCCGGTCGTCGCCAGCGTCGATCACGGGTCCGGCACGGACACGGCGCGAACGTCGCGAGCCGCGGCTCGGAGATCCGCCCCGAGCTCTGTCAAGGCGCCCGGGGCCGGCAGGGATCGGTCGAACCGGGAGCGTTCCTCCTCGAACGTCGTCGTCAGGGCCTCGCCCAGCCGCCGACGCGCATCGGCGATCAGTTCGACCATCGCGGCCTCGCCGAACAGGGCACCGAGCAGCTTCTGGTTCAGGAACGCGGTGGCCGCCGCAACGCCGAGTTCGGCGCCCGTCAGGCCTCCGGTGTGGATGAATGTGCCGAGCATGACCCCGGTCCCCAGGACGTTGACCCCGACGCTCGCCCCGCGGGCGAGGAGGCGCTTGGAGCTGCCGTGCCGCTGGATGTCGGTGACGATGCCCTCGATCCAGGCATCGAGTCGGGCGGCGAGGCGCTGGTCGAAGTCGGGCGTCGCTCCCCACAGGCCGGGCGAATCGGCCACCGTCTGGCTGACCGCCGGCATGTCGGCCCACGCGGTCGCGGTCTGGCGCGCGGCCTCGGCAGCCTGAAGACGTGCCGCCGCGATGAGGTCCTCCATCGTCGCGGCCCGGACCTCCGCGACCGGCGGCGTCGCCGGTCGGAAGACCGCCGCGATCGCCCCACGGATCCTGCCGATCCCCTGCGAGAAGAAGCGGGTCACCTGGTCCGCGCCGACGTACTCCTGCCAGTGCCGGAGCGCCTGTTCGCGCAGAAAGGTCCCGCGCCCGAGCTCCTGGCGCAGACCGACTGTCGCCGCCTCATACGACCGCTCGGCGATCCGCCGCAACGCTTCGGTATCGATCGCCTCGTGCTCGGCGTCGTCTGCCAGTCGGTCGAGACTCTCGCTCAATCCGTGCAACGACCCCGCCAGTGCCCGCGTCGCGAGCGCCAGGCGAGCCTCGCGATCACCGCGTAATCGGGCGATCTCGTCGAGGACCGGGCCGATGTGTCCGGGGGCCAGGCGGTCGCCGGCCGCTTCGATCGCCCCTTCGGGCACCGCGACCACCTCTCGGTGCGGTCCGTCATCAGCCGACCGGACGGCGGCCAGGCCGGCCTCCTCGGACAACCGATCGACATCGGCCAGGATCTCGGCACGGTCGGTCGGGTCGGGCGGCATGCGGTTCACGACGATCTCGAGCGGCAGGCCTCGCTCGCGGACACGGTCGAGGACCTCCCACGGCACCCGATCGGCGTACCGCGTCGCGGTCGTCACGAACAGGCACAGGTCGGCGGCTTCGACCAAGCGATCGGCGAGGTCGCGGTTGGCGTGCTCGAGCGAATCGATGTCCGGCGCGTCGACGAGGACCAGCCCGCGCTCGATCGATGGATCCTCGACATACCGCAGCTGACCTGGCGGCACCCGGGCGAACGCGCCGTCCAGCAGGCTCGCCCGATCGTCCGGATGGACGAGCACCACCGCCGTCCGGGTCGTGGGACGCAGGACGCCCGTCTCGCTGGCCGGCCGGTCGGCGATCGTGTTGAAGATCGTGCTCTTGCCCGCCCCGGTCGGGCCGACCAGGACCACGACGAGCGGTGACTCGAGGGACGCGGCCCGGACCCGGACGTGGCCGGCGAGGTGATCGGCCAGCTCGCGAGCCCGTTTCGCGGCGGCATCGCTCGACGGTCGGCTCGCCAGGCGTCGCGCCGACAGCGCGACGAGTCGGTCGACGAGCGCGCGCAGCTCGGTCGGGCTGGTCACGATCAGCCGTTCACCGATGGTCCGGTCGCTCGCCGGATGCCTCGGTCCGGTCGGCGACCAGCTGCGCCGCCACGCGCCCGATCAGAGCGTAGGGGATCGGTGCCGACAACGAGAAGCGCAGCGTTCCCTTACCGGACTGGTACGGCGCCATCTCGGCGACGAGGTCGGGGTCGCCGCCGGGCAGCGGATAGACCGAGACGTGGCCCTTCCAGCCCGCGAAATACACGACATCCCGGCCGTCGAGCTGGTACGTCGGGATGTCGTAGCTGATCGCCTCCCGGGCGGTCGGCACGGCTCGGCGCATGGTCGCCCGCACCTCGTCGAGGATCGCCCGGGTCTCGGGCGGGAAGCCGGCGATGTACTCGTCGACCGTCGAGGGCTTGTCGGCCATGGATCGCTACCTCACTGGTCGGCCGGCCGGATCACGGATCGACGACCGTGGTCTCGCCTGGTCGGAGGACTCGGACGTCGACGTCGGGAGCCAGTCGTTGGGCGTGCCGCGCGAACCGTTCGCCGGGCTCCACGAGCGGCGTACGCCAGATATGGTGCAGCCGGCGTGGATACAACGTGCCCCAATGGATCGGCAGCGCGACCGACGGCCGGATATCAGTGAGCGCCTCGGCCGCCGACCTCGGGCCGAGGTGCCCGGGGCCGAGGTGTGGCCCCCACGTCCAGACCGGGAGCAGCGCAAGGTCGATCGTGCCGGCGAGGTCGCGCATGGCCGGCAGTCGGCCGGTGTCGCCTGCGAAGTAGACCCGCAGGCCCCGCTCGATGCGATAGCCGACCGGTTCCGCCCGCGCCGCCCCCGGCGAGATCCAGTGCCGAGCGGGCACCGCCCGCACCTGGATCCCGTCGGTGCCGCCGATCATGCCTTGGCTGCCGGACGACAGCTCCACGACGGCGCCCTCGACGTGGCGGCGCACCAGCGGGCCCAGCCCCAGCGGCACGACGATCGTCGGGTGCCCCCGGAGCGAGGCGAGGGACGTGAGGTCGAAATGGTCCCGATGGCCGTGCGAGATGAGGACGGCGTCGATGTCGCCGATGGCATCGAGATCTGGTGCCGGTCCGTGCCGCTCGAGCGGCCCGAGGCGATGGCGAAGGAATGGATCGGTCAGGACCCGGAACCCACCGAAGTCGATGAGCACGGTGGCGTGCCCGACGAACCGGACCGCCGCCGAGCGTCGTGCCACCGCGACGGGGCCTCGCCGCTCGGTCAGGCCCGCGCCCGCGCCCGCGCCCGGGCCACGACAGGATCCGCGGCGCGTCCGGGCACGTTGCGCAGCCGTTCGGGATGGCGCAGCAGCGTGATGAGCCCGCCGAGCACGGCGCCGGCCGCCGATTCGGCCAGGTCGGTCATCGTGTCGTCGTAGGTCAGGTCCATCCCACGGGCACCGAGCTTCATGGCCGTCCACTCACCGACCTCCCAGACGCCGGCAGCCGCGGTCGCGGTCGCTGTTGCGGCGGCGGCCGCCTCCCAGGACGTCTTCGTTCGAGGAGTCGCGAGGGCACCGACGACCGCAGCCAGGAGCGCGCCATCGGCGAAATGGACGAGATCGTCGACGTGCTTGCGCTGGTAGATGCCGACGGCGTTGCCCCCGGCGTCGATGAGGAGCGGGAGAGTCACCGCCAGATCCAGCTCGCGCGGATAGGGCTCGCGGCGACCACGCAACCGCCAGAGGATCGGGACCAGCAACATCCCACCGGCGTAGCCGAGGGCCCGGACTTTCATCGCCTTGCCGCTGTAGCGAGGCGAATCCGAGTTGAGGAATGCGTCCATCGCGAGGCCGATCAGCGCCGCCTTCGACGCCGCGCTGGCCGCCAGCCAGGCGACGTCACCCGGCGACGGGGGGGCGGCCGGAGCGTGGTCCTTGCCGTCGGTCACGGGCCTATCGTGCCCCATACACTGGATCCATGACGCCTCCCCTCGACGCCCCGCTCCTCGACCACACCGACGACGCGGTCGCCCGTCCACTGCCCGCCGCGCTGGCGAGGGCTCGGCAGGACATCACGGCGGCCGCCCGGACGCTGCTGGCCATCCCCGAGGCGACCTTGGTCCGTCCATGGGTCTGGCGACCGGACGGCCAGGAGGAGGTCCGCTACGGCGCCTATCGAGCTGCGGAGGCGCTCGAGCAGGCCGAGATCGAGGCCCGAACTGCCGTCAGCGGCCTCGATGCGACCGAACGTCGCGCCGCGCGGATCGTCGGCCCGGCCACGGCCGCGCGCTGGGACCTGCACGGCCTGCTCCTGCCATCGGACGCGATGCTCGATGCCGACCCCGGCAACGATGAGTGGTCGATCCGGCTGGTCCTGGGGCATGTGATCGGCAGCCAGCGCGCCTACGGTTGGGGCACGGCCTGGTGGCGAGCCCAGTCGTTCGACTTGGCCGATCCGGCACTGCCTAAGGCCATCCCCGACGGGTTCTGGGCGACCATGCCGGACGAGGCGACGACCGAGGCCGAGGGCGGCCTCGACGATCTCCTCGCCAGGCTCGATGCGGTCATGGACCTGAGTGCCGAGCGGCTCGCCGGCGTCCCGGATCCACAACTCGACCTGGGAGCGCGCTGGTCGGGGTTCCCCGTGACCGTGGGCTTCCGCCTGGCGCGCTGGGGCTCGCACATCCGCGAGCACATCATCCAGATCGAGAAGACGTTCGCGATGCTGGGTCACGACCCGAGCGAACCGGCCCGCCTGGCACGCCATGTCCTGGCCGCGTACGGGCGGGCCGAAGCGACGGTCTTCGGACGCGCCGAGGTCGATGCCGGCGTGGCGCGGATCGCAGCCGGCGTGCGAGAAGCGGCCGAGGCGATCGACGCGGCCGGCGCTGCAGCCGGCGCCTGAGGTCAGACGCCGGCTCGCATGCCACTCAGGCAGGCCCGAAGGTCATGATCCCGAACATCGCGCCCTGGGGATCGGTCAGGATGGCCAGGCGACCGCCCGGGAAGTCCATCGGCGACAGCATCTCCCGCGCCCCGGCATCGAGCGCCGCCCGATAGGACGCGTCGACGTCGCTGACGTTGAAATAGACCATCCAGTAGCTGGGCACCTCGGCGGGCACCATCGGGTTCATCTCAAGGGCGCCGGCGATGCTCTCGCCGTCGAGGTGGAACTCGGTATACGGCTGCTCGGGTGTCCCACTCGTCTTCGGGTCCCAGCCGAAGACCTCCGTGTAGAACGGCAACGCCGACGCGAGACCTCGCGCGTTCAGCTCGGGCCAGCCGAAGGTGTTCGGGCCGTCGGCTTCGAAGCCGCCCATCCGTGTGGCTTGCCAGGACGAGATGTGGGCGCCGGACGGGTCGCGGAACACGGCCATGCGTCCCTGGTCCCCGACGTCGAACGGCGGCGCCACGACGGTCCCGCCGGCCTGGGTCACGCGCTCGGCCAGCTGGTCGATGTCGGTCGTGCCGAGGTAGATCGACCAGGCCGCGGGCTGGCCCGGGGACATCGTGCCGCCGATGCCGGCGACGTCCTTGCCGTCGATCTTGGCCCGCCCGTACCCGCCGTACTGGGGATCGGGATTGACCTCGACGGCCCATCCGAAGACCGTGCTGTAGAAGGTCCGTGCCGCCTCGGCGTCGGTCGATGCGAGATCGATCCAGACCGGCTTGTTGGCGACGCTGGTCACGACATCCGCCATGGGTTCACTCCTCCATCTCGTGTCGGGGACCCGGCGATCGCACCGAGTGCGTGGGCCGGTCATTGTCCCACGGGCCGCCCGGCGGGTCATCCGAGCGGGGAGTGACGCTACGCTGTCACGGTGCCGTCCACGCCTCCCGGATTCGTCCCGCCCATGCTCGCGACCCTCGTTGCGGCGCCGTTCGACGATCCAGGCTGGCAGTTCGAGGTCAAGTGGGACGGATTCCGCGTGGAGGCGGTCGTCGCCGGCGATCGGGTCCAGCTCTGGACGCGCGGCCAGCAGGACGCGTCTCGGTACTTCGGGACGTTCCTCGAACCGCCGACCTGGTTGACGGCCGACCGAGCCGTTGTCGATGGCGAGGTGATCGCGCTCGACGACCACGGCGAGCCCGACTTCGCCCTGCTGCAGGATCGGATCAAAGGCCACGGATCGACGGCGCACCCGTTCGTGTACGAGGTCTTCGACCTGCTCCACCTCGACGGTCGGTCGCTGATCGACGAGCCGCTCGAGGAGCGTCGGCACCTCCTCGCGGGGATCGTCGCGACCGACCCGCGCGTCCGGCTCAGCGAGCACATCGTCGGCGACGGGCTGGCGTTCTTCGAGGCGGCGCGCGTGCGCGGACTCGAAGGGATCATGGCCAAGGATCGCCGGTCGCCGTATCTCCCGGGCAAACGCTCGATGAGCTGGCAGAAGATCAAGATCCGGCCGGAGCAGGAGCTCGTGGTCGGTGGCTGGACGCGGGGCACCGGGAAAGCGGTCGACCTCGGCGCCCTCCTGGTGGGGGTCTACGTCGACGGTGAGTTGCGCTATGCCGGCAAGGTCGGGGCCGGGTTCACGACCGACGTCCGCGCCGAGCTACTCGGCGCGCTGGCGCCGCTAGCCAGCGACGTGTCACCCTTCGCGACCGCACCACCGCGAACCGTCCAAAGGGATGCCCAGTGGCTGCGTCCCGAGCTCGTGATCCGCGCCGAGTTCGCCGGCTGGACCGGCGACGGGCTCGTGCGCCAGGCGGCCTACAAGGGCCTCGATCTCGGCAAGGATCCGCGGGCGGTCAGACGCGAGGTCGCCCGATGATGGCCGGGCGCCCGGGCCCCCGATCGGCGGTCCGTCGAAAAGTCGACTAGCCGCGAAGGTCTCGGCGGGCGAAGCCCCAGGCCCCGACGAGCACGCCTCCGATCGCGAGCAGGAGGGACGCCACGATCCCGGTCCCGTCCCACTGGCCGAGCATCGGCTGGCCGAAGTGCGCCGACAGCGCCAGCGCCTGGATGCCGTCCGGCAGGTGCAGCGCCGCCCCGACGATGTCGATGAACCAGGTCACCACCGTGACGATGGCGACCGCTGGTCCCGCGACCCCCGGTCCGACGATCCCGGCGACCGCAAAGCCGATGCCGGCCAGTGCCGCCGCGTAGAGCCCGATGACGAGCGTCCCGACGACGGGCGTCAGGATGTCGCCGCCCGTGATCAGCGCGCCGATCCAGATCCCTACGGCGGTCATGGCCACGACCAGGCCGATGGCCACGAGGGTCCCGAGTCCGCCGGCCAGCGCCCAACGGACACGGGCCAGCGGTGCCGCGAGCAGCATCTCGAGCCGCCCGGAGGTCTCGTCCGACGCCCAGCGGGCGACGAGCGTGGCCCCGGCCAGCCCGGCCAGCACCAGGCCGAATTCGACGAACACGAGCTGCAGGAAGCCGCCGGCCGACGCGATGTCGACCCGTGGGAAGACCGTCGAGATGAGCCGCATGAAGTCGGGTGATTCACGCAACTGGTCGATGAACGACGAGCCGGACCCGGCCAGGACCAGTCCGAAGATCCCGACCCCGAGCCCCCAGGACACGGCCGTCGGCAACGCTTCCGAGATGACCCGACCGGTCGGTCCGCCGAGCCCGACCAGTGGCTCGGGCATCGACGGCACGGGGACCGCGCTGGTCGCCCCAAGGTCCCGCCGCGCGAACGCCTCGACACCGATGACGAGCAGCGCCAGCGCGACGATGGCCACCAGCCCCACTGGCGCCCAGTCGAACTGCCCCGCCAGGGGGATGTGGTTCGAGGTCCAGCCGAACCAGGTCACGTTCGCGAATGGGGCGAGGCTGGGGATGGCGGTCTGGTACCCATTGAGGATGAAACCGCCGAACATCACCGCGCCGGCGATCCCGACCGCCGCTCCGCGGCCGATGAACGGGGCGATCGCGAACGCCAGGGCGCCCGCGGCGAGTGACACGAGGCCGAGCCAGATCGCGTACCCAGCCGCCATCGCGACCGTGATCTCGTCGCCCGGCAGGGTCGCGATCGCGGAACCGGCGATCGACAGCGCGGCGAACACCGCGACGTTGGCGATGGCGAGCCCGCCGACATGGGCCAGGACCTTCTCGATGGCGATGCGGCGACGGGCGATCGGTGTCGCGGCGAGGAACTCCATGCTGCCTCGGCGCGACTCCGTGGCCAGCGTGCCGGACAGGGCCAGGATCGACCACAGACTCACGATCAGCGGGAAGAACGTGCCGTACTTGTACGAGACGTAGCCGCCCATGGTCTCGACGTGGATCGGTTTGCCGGCCAGGCCCTGGAGGATCGGCGGCACGGCCGCGACGAGCTGGGCCAATTGCTGGCGGGATGCGGTCGTCGTGAACTCGTTGACGATCGCGGCGCTGACGCCGAGCAGCATCAGGCCGAGCACGAGGCCGACGCCGATCGTCGCACGCCGCGAATCGCGGATGGTCTTGGCGAAAACGCCGCCGAAGCCGTAGAGCCGGCGGACGAGCGACGGGCTGGCGGGGGAGGGGGCCTGTCGGGCGCCGATGGTCGCCGACATCTCAGGCGGCTCCAACGGTCTCGCTGGGTTGCGTGCCGGCCGCGCCCCGACCGTACTCGGCCAGGAAGGTTTCCTCGAGCGACGGCTCGCGGCTGACGAAATCGAGCAGCTCGTAGGCCGCCGCTGTGCGCACGACGGGCGCGATCGATCCGGCGACCCGAAGACGCAGGGTGTGATCGAGGGCCGTGACGTCGCTGACGCCGGGCAGGGCCGAGAACGCGTCCCGCGGGACATCGCCGGCGAACACGATCTCGACCTGGTGATGCGCCAGATCACGCAGATCCTCGACCCGCCCGACGCGTGCCAGCTGGCCGTCGCGGATGATCCCGACACGGTCGCAGGTCTTCTCGACCTCGGACAGGATGTGGCTCGACAGGAAGATGGTCCGGCCCTCGGCCTTGGTCTCGCGGATGACCTCGTAGAACGTCTGCTGCACGAGCGGGTCGAGTCCCGAGGTCGGCTCGTCGAGCATCAGCAGCTCGGGCCGGTGCTGCAGGGCGATGACCAGCCCGATCTTCTGCTTGTTGCCTTTCGAGTACTCGCGGAACCGGCGCGTCGGGTCGATGTCGAGCCGCTCGATGAGCTCGCGCTGGTAGCCCGCGTCGACCCCGCCGCGAAGGTTCGCGAAGTACTCGATCGTCTGGCCGCCCGTCAGCTTGTCGTAGAGCACGAACTCGCCCGGCAGGTAGCCGACCCGGGCGTGGATCGCGATGGGATCGACGGTCGTCTCGATGCCGAAGATCCTGGCCCGGCCACTGGTCGGTCGCAGGTGGTCGAGCAGGGTCCGGATCGTGGTCGTCTTGCCGGCACCATTGGGGCCGAGGAATCCGAACGCCTCGCCCTCGGCGACCTGGAGGTCGATCTCGATGATGCCTCGGTGGGTCCCGTAGCTCTTGGTCAGCTTGTCGGTCTCGATGACCATGGTCATGTCATGCCGCTCCTTCATCGGGCTCGAACCACCAGCGCAGCGTCGCCTCGTCGATCAGCTTCAGGGAATGGATCGGCAGGCCGAGGACCCGCTCGAGCGCGGACGTGAACGCGCCGTACGTGCGCACGACCGCGTCGATCGAGGCCATGCCGGCCGCATGGGCCACGAACAGGTCGCCGGCCTGTTCGCTGAGGCCCTGGAAGAGCGCCACGACGACGAGTGCCGCCTCGTCCGCGTCGTCGACCGCCATCGACCCCTCCCGCACGCCCTGGCGGATGATCGAGACGAGGACCGGGGCGATGCGCGGGACCGTCCCGCGGCGGACCTTCTCGCGGACGATGGCGTTGTCCGCGGACAGCCAGACGTCCAGGATGGCCAGCACCAGATCGCGTCTCGCCGCCTTGTACCGCCCGATCGTGGAGAACAGAAGCTCGAGCTTCTGGGGTGCCCGCATGTCGGGGTCGTCGAGCACAGCGCCGACGTTCGCGATGACCGCCTCGGCCATCCGGTCGACCACGGCTTCGAGGAGGGCCTCCTTGGAGTCGAAGTAGTGGTAGAAGGCGCCGCGCGAGACGTCGAGGTCGTCGAGCACGTCCTGGACGCTCATCCGCTCGTAGCCCTTCGTCTGGATCAGGCGCGAGGCGGTCTCGATGAAGGCGTCGCGTCGAACGGTGTGGGTGACGGGATCCAGCGTTCGGGCCATGCAGCATCCGTGGTTCGATAAACCGACTGTCGGTCGGATAATAGCACCGGCGTCGAATCTCGCTGGCTACTCCCGCGTTGAGCGACCCGCACTCGCTGCGGCTGCGGCGACGAAGGCGGCGAACAGTCGCTCGAATTCGACCGGCGTCGATTCCGTCCGCTCGGGGTGGCATTGGACGCCCATCACGAAGCGCCCATCGGTCGCCTCGAGTCCCTCGACGAGCGGGCCTGCCGGACTGTCGGCCCAGGCGGCGGCCCGCAGTCCCGGAGCGAGATCACCCTCGCGGATGCCCTGGTGGTGGTACGCGTTGACGAGGAGGGAGTCGGGCGTCCCCAGCACGTCCCAGAGTCGGGTCCCCGCGACGACCCGGAGCGGATGCGTGGCCGCCGGGCCGGTACCCCAACCCGGTCCGGCATGACCCTCGACGTGCTGGAGGATGGTCCCGCCCGAGAAGACGTTGATCGCCTGAAGGCCGCGACAGATGCCGAGGACCGGCACGCCACGTGCGCCCGCACGCTGCCAGGCCATGGCCTCGAGGGCATCCCGCGCATCTTCGATCGACTCGGCCCCGACGACGGCCTGGCCATACCGACTCGGGTGGATGTCCGCTCCGCCCGAGAACAACAACCCGTCCATCCGCTCGAGCGCGTCGTCGCGCGCCTCTCTCGAGGTCCGGGCGTCGAGCGGGACGGCGTCGGCACCGTGGCGGGCAACGGCCGCGAGATAGAGCTCGTTGCGGCGTGCCGCCAGCTCTGGCCGCGGCTGCTCCGCCGCGACCGCAAGCGTCACGACGATGCGCGGGCGCGGAACCGTCGGGTCGATCGTCACTGCTGCCCCTTGTCATCCGCCGGGTGGTGCGGGATAGTTTCGCGACCGCCATGGCCCCAAGCGGCGACGATCGTCGTACGCCGGCCGGAGCGTGGTCAAGCGTCCGCGACCTCGTGGTCGGCGGCACGTCGGAGGAGGAGTCATGCGCCGCAACGCCCTCGTGCTGGCGAGCGCGATCTTGCTGGTCGCCGCCTGCAGCAGCTCGTCCCCGGGGTCCTCGAGCGGGACGTCCGCGCCCGCCTCGGTCGCCCCCTCCACCGAAGCCTCGGCATCGGGTGGCGCCAGCCCGGCGACCGGCGGTGGCACCATCAAGATCGGCGGCGGCTTCGCCCTGACGGGCGATGAGTCGGCGCTCGACCTGCCGGCCGCCAACGGGGCCAAGCTCGCGGTCAAGGAGATCAACGCCGCCGGCGGGATCAACGGCTCGCAGATCGACTTCATCGTCCACGACAGCCAGTACAAGATGGATGTGACCGCCCAGACGGCCAAGCAGTTCGTCGAGCAGGACAAGGTCCCGCTGTTCATCGGCTACACCGATACGGACTCGGTCCTTGCATCGGGACCGACCTTCCAGAACGCGAAGATCCCGTTCATCACGGTCGGCGCGACCTCGCCGAAGATCCCGACCCAGGTCGGCGACATGATGTTCCTGGCCTGCTTCGGCGACAACGTCCAGGCCGCGGTCGGTGCCGAGTACTCGTTCAAGACGTTCGGCAAGAACGCCTACTTCCTGTGGGACAAGGGTGTCGAGTACACGACGCTCCTGGGCGGCTACTTCAAGAGCCGCTTCACCGAGCTTGGCGGGACGATCGCGCTCGAGGATTCGTACGACGACAAGGCCACGGACTTCTCGTCGCAGATCACCAAGATCAAGGCGCTCAACCCGCAACCGGACTTCTATTACGTGGCGGCGATGCCCTATAACATCGGCCCGCTCGTCAAGCAGTTCCGTGACGCCGGGATCACCGGCCCGATCGTCGGTGGTGACGGCTACGACACGCCCGACCTCGTGAAGGTGGCCGGCGCGGCCGCCGAGAACGTGTACTTCACGACGCACGCCCTGATGGACGCGACCGGCGGGACCGACGGGATCAAGAAGTTCATGACCGCCTACAAGGCCGAGTACGGCAACGATCCGGAGAACGCCTTCGCGGCCCTCGGCTACGACACCGTGTACCTGCTCGCGGACGCCGTGAAACGCGCTGGCGGCACCGACTCGGCGGCGGTGAAGTCGGCGATCGAAGCCACCAAGGACTTCCCGGGCATCACCGGCGCGATCACCTTCTCGGCCGACTCCCACGTCCCGCAGAAGGGCGTGACGGTCATCTCGGTGAAGGGCGGCAAGTTCACCCTCGGCGCCGAGGTCGTGCCCGAAAAGGTGCCGGCGCCGTAGCGATCCACCGACCATGTCCATGACACCCGAAGACATCGTCAGCGAGGCGAACGAGCGGGGTCTCCAGCTCGTTCGCTTCCTGTACTGCGACAACGGCGGTGTGATCCGCGGCAAGAGCGCGCACGTGGGCCAACTCGCCCGACGGATGGCCAGCGGCATCGGCCTCGTCAAGGGGATGCAGTCGTTCACGAGCCTGGACTTCCTGGCGCCGGACGCCTCGTACGGCCCGGTCGGGGAGATCCGGCTCGTGCCCGACCCCGAGACCTTCGTGGCGCTGCCGTACGCGCCGCGGAGCGGCCAGATGATGGCCGACATGATCGAGCTCGACCACCAGCCCTGGGCGCTCGATCCGCGGGCGTTCCTCAAGCGGATGATCGCTGCAGCCGCCGCGAAGGGATTCGCGTTCGATGCCGCCTTCGAGAACGAGTTCTTCCTGGCCTATCGGCGGGATGACGGCTTCGTGCCGGTCGACCGCAGCCTGTGCTTCTCGGCCATCGGCATGGAGTCCACCGAGGAGGTCATCCAGGACATCATCGCGGCCCTGACCGATCAGGGCCTGACCGTGGAGCTGTCCCACCCGGAACTCGGCTGGGGCCAGCAGGAGCTGTCGATCCGGCATGGGCCGACGCTGCGCGCCGCCGACAACCAGATCACCTATCGGCAGACGGTCCGCGCCGTCGCGGCCCAGCACGACATGGTCGCCTCACTGGCGCCCAAGCCGTGGGCCGACCAGGCGGGCAGCGGCGCCCACCTCCATTGGAGCATCTGGGACGCCGACCACCGGGTCAACCTGTTCTCCGAGCCGGGCGCCCAGGCCGGGTTGTCGCCGCTGGCTCGCCAGGCGATCGCGGGCGTCCTGACGCACCTGCCGGGCCTCCTTGGTCTGACCACGCCGAGTGTGAACTCGTTCCGTCGGCTGCAGCCGCATTTCTGGAGCTCCGCGTACACCGCCTGGGGCATCGAGAACCGGGAGGCCGCCGTCCGCGTCCCGAGCCGCTACTGGGACGACGAGGCGGGCTCGACGAACCTCGAACTCAAGGCCAGCGACTCGAGCGCCAACCCGTACATCGCCCTCGGCGGTGTCATCGCCGCGGCGCTGGACGGCATCGAGCGCGGCCTCGATCCGGGCGAACCGGTCAACGAGGATCCGGGCAACCTGAGCGATGAGGAACGCAAGCGGCGGGGCATCCGGCGGTTCCCGCTGAGCGCCAGCGAGGCCCTGGACGAGCTTGAGCGCGATGCGGTCCTGACCGGCGCCCTCGGGAGCCCCCTGGCCACGGAGTACCTGCGGGTGCGCCGGGCGGAGGCAGCGGCCTATGCCGAGAAGGACGAGGCCTTCGAGCTCGACCAGCACTTCTTCAAGTACTGAGTGTCCCGCCGACGGTGAGCCTCGACCTCGACGGCGTCCCCATCGTCGATAACCATTGCCACTCGCTGCTGCGGCGCCAGCCGGCGGATGACGACGCATTCCGGAACCACCTCACCGAGTCGACGTTCCCGGAGATCGCCCGAGATCACGTCCCCACGTCGCTGGCCTACCACATCGCGATCCGCGAGATGGCCATCCTGCTCGACTGCGAGCCGACTCCCGACGCCGTCCACGCCGCGCGTCGCGAGCGGGGTGTCGAGTGGCTCACCCGCCAGGTCGTCGACCGAGCGGCGTTCAAGACCTGGCTCATCGACACCGGTTACGGGGCGGACGCGACCTACTCCCTCGACGAGCTCCGGGCGCTCGTCCCATGCCGGATCGAGGAGATCGTCCGCCTGGAGCCTCTGATCGAGGGGCTGATCCTGGACGCGGCGGACTTCGACGGCTTCATCGATGCGTACCGGGCGGCCCTCGATGGACTGCGCGACCGGGGGATCGTCGGCATGAAGTCGGTCATCGCCTACCGGACCGGGCTGCATATCGGGGCGGTCGAACCCGACGACGCCCGGCGAGCCTTCGCGGCCGTCAGCGACCAGGGCAAGCGAGAGGGACGCTTGCGCATCGAGTCCAAGCCTCTGCTCGACCATCTCGTGGTCATCGCGGTCGAGGAGGCAGGTCGCCAGGACGTGCCGATCCAGTTCCACACCGGCCTGGGCGATCCCGATCTCGACCTGACCCTCGTCGACCCGGCGGCGCTCCGCCTCCTCTTCGCCGATCGGTTCCGAGCGGCGCCGATCGTACTGCTCCATACCGGCTATCCCTACGTGCGCTCGCTGGCCTACCTCGCCGCGATGTTCCCGAACGTCTACGCGGACATGGGCGAGACGATCCTGTTCGCTCCAGGGGAAGCGACGGAGATCTACCGGGAACTCATCGGCCTCGCGCCGGCCAGCAAACTGCTGTTCAGCACGGACGCGTCCCTCGTCCCGGAGCTGTACTGGCTGGGGGCCCGGGTTGGACGACGGGCACTCGGGCGGGTGCTCGAGGAGCACATCGCCGACGGGGCCATCGATGCGTCGGTCGCGCTCGATTGGGCCGAGCGGATCCTGTGGCGCAACGCCGAGGCGGTCTACCGCCTCTGAGCCTCGGTCGTGGGACCTTGGTCGGGTGGCGGGCCACGGCGCAGGAAGAGTCGATCGAGCGGCACCTCGCGCTGGCCGAGCAGACCCTCGCGTCGGACCGTGATCACCACGATGAAGATGAGCGCCAGGATGATCTGGCTGAGGCCGTAGAGCAGGGTGGCGTCCTCGACGCGTCGGAGCGCCTCGGTCAGACCGACGATCAGGATCGCGCCCAGGATCGAGCCGCTGACCGAGCCCATCCCGCCGATCACGAGCATGGTGATGACCCGGAAGGTCAGGTCGAAGTAGAAGACCGTCGGCGAGAACGACGTGATGAAGTGGGCGTACAGCGATCCGGCGACCGCCGAGAAGAAGGCACCGACCACGAACGCCAGCAGGCGCGGCTCCATGACCCGGACGCCGACCGCCTGGGCCGCGACCCGGTCATCGCGCTGGACGAACATGTCCCGCCCGAACGACGAGCGCTTGATCCGCCAGACGACGTAGACCACGATCAGCACCCACACCCACGACCACCACAGGTTGGTGTAGGGCGTGACGTTCGAGAACGTCCTCGAGCCGCGGGTGAACGAGTCGGCGTTGAACAGCACGACCCTGACGATGACCAGGAAGCCCAGCGTCGCGACCGCCACGAAATGACCGGACAGGCGCATCAGTACCCGGCCGACGAGCCACGCGACGACGCTGACCAGCGCAGCGGCCACGACGGTCGCCACGAGGAACCCGACTGGCACGGACCCGATCCGGTGGTCGAGGTGGACGCCGGCCAACCACGACGGCAGGTTCGGCAGGTAGGACGCTTTCTCGGCCGGTGGCAGGGTCAGGATCGCCGACGTGTAGGCACCCAGGGCCATGAATCCGATCTGCCCGAGCGAGAACACCCCGGTGAACCCACTGGTCAGGTTGAGCGACACGGTCAGGATCGTGAAGATCGCAAGGTTGATGACGAGCCCTTGCCAGAACGCCTGGCCGCTCGCGTCGAGCAGCGCCAGACCGATGCTGGCGAGGACGATGACGAGGCCCGGACCGGCGGCCCGTCGGGCGTTCACAGCTCGTCCTCCCGGATGCGTCGGCCGAGGATGCCCTGCGGTCGCACCAGCAGGACCAGGATCAGCACCACGAACACGACGGCGTCACGCCAGCTGGCAAGCCCGCTCGGCAGCCACTGCTGGAGGAACGACCGCAGCTCGGGCGGGACCGACCCCGCAGGCAGGAGGTCGCCGAGCCCAGCCAGCGAGGTGACGAGGACCTCGAGGAAGCCGAGGACGTAGCCGCCCAGGACGGCGCCCGAGATGCTGCCGAACCCGCCGATGACCGCGGCGATGAATGCCTTGAGGACCGGCGTGAAGCCCATGTACGGATTGATCTGGCCCGCCTGGATCGAGTACAGCAGGCCGGCCACGGCCGCCAATCCCGCACCGATCGCGAAGGCCGTCGCAACGACCCGGTTGACCTTGATGCCCATGAGTCGCGCCGCGGGCAGGTCCTCGGCGGCCGCCCGCATCGACAGCCCGAGCGTCGTCCGGGTCACGAACACGCTGAGCAGCCCGAGCAGCACGATCCCCGCCACGAAGCTCGCGATATTGACCTTCGGGATGGTGATGGCGCCGAGCTGGACGACGCCGCTCAGGATGTCCGGGCTGGGAAAAGCGATGAGCGTCGGCTTCCCCATCAGCCGGGTGATGAGCAACGTCCCGTTCTGGAGGATCTGGCCGACCGCGAACGAGGTCAGCAGCATCGCCACATCGGGCGCGCCCCGGATGGGCCGGTACGCGACGCGCTCCATCAGGAGCCCGACGATCACGGTCCCCACGACGACCACGGGCAGGGCGGCCGCCAGCGGAAGGCCCGCGCCCAGCGAGAAGACCGCGAGGTAGGCCGCGATCATCATCAGGTCGCCGTGCGCGAAGTTGATGAGCCGCAGGATGCCGAAGACCATCGCGAGGCCGACGGCCATGAGGGCATACAGGCTGCCGGCACTCAGCGCGTTGACGATCTGCTGGATCGTGTAGTCGATCACGACACGACCCCGCCCACCCCGAGGTACGACTGCTCGACCTTCGGGTCGTGGCGCAGGACGGCGGCTGGGCCGTCCAGCGTGACCCGCCCCGTCTCGAGGACGTACGCCCGGTCGGCCACGTCGAGGGCCTGATGGACGTTCTGCTCCACGAGCAGGATCGTGAGGCCCTGACGCTTGAGCTCCGCGATCGTCCCGAAGATGCGTTCGACCATCAGTGGGGCAAGGCCCAGCGACGGTTCGTCGAGCAGCAGCAGGCGCGGCCGACTCATCAATGCACGGCCGATCGCCAGCATCTGCTGCTCACCGCCGGACAGCGTCCCGCCGGCCTGGGCGAGGCGTTCCTTGAGCAGCGGGAACAGCCCGAAGACCATGTCGAGGTCGGCGTTGATCGACCCTGCGTCCGAGCGGGCCACCGCGCCCAGTCGGAGGTTCTCGGCGACCGACAGGCTGCCGAAGATGCGCCGGCCCTCCGGGCACTGGGAGATGCCCAGCGCCACGATCCGATCCGTGGAGGCCGAGGTGATATCGCGGTCCTCGAAGGAGATGGCTCCCTGCGCCGCCCGCAGCAGTCCGGAGATCGTCCGCAGGGCGGTCGTCTTGCCTGCCCCGTTGGACCCGATGAGCGCGACGAGCTCGCCGGGCCCGACCCGGAGTGACACGCCCTGGAGCGCGCGGATGTTGCCGTAGCGCACGTGGACGTCGGTCAGCTCAAGCATGTCGGGCCTGGCCGAGATACGCGGCGATGACATCGGGGTCGCGGCGGACCGCGGCGGGATCCCCGTCGGCGATGATGCGGCCGTAGTTGAGGACCTGGATCCGGTCGCACAGGTTCATCACGAGCGGGATGTCGTGGGCCACGAGGACCACCGTGATCGACTGCTCGTCACGGATCCGCCGGATCAGTCCGAGCAACTCCTGGGTCTCGACCGGATTCATGCCCGCGTTGGGCTCGTCCAGGAGGAGGACGCGCGGTCCCGTCGCGACCGCTCGGGCGATCTCCAGACGGCGCTGGTCGCCATACGCCAGGTGGCGGGCGAGCCGATCTCGGTGGGCAGCCAGGCCGAACAACCCCAGCAGCTCCGTGGCCCGGTCCTCCAAGGCTCGCTCCCGATCGCGGAACGCCGGCGATGACAGCAGGGTCCCGACCAGCGAGCGCGGCGCCTGGCTCTGCAGGCCGGCCATCACGTTGTCGAGCACCGGCAGGTCGCCGAACAGCCGGATGTTCTGGAAGGTCCGGGCCATGCCCAGTCGGGCGACCTGGTAGGCCGGCGACCCGGTGATGTCCCGCCCGTCGAAGGCGATCGAGCCGGACGTCGGGCGCAGGAAGCCCGACAGCACATTGAACAGGGTCGTCTTGCCGGCGCCGTTGGGCCCGATCACGCCGTGGATCGTGCCCGCCACGAGTCGCAGGTCATAGTCGGTCAAGGCCTGGAGCCCGCGGAACGACTTCGAGAGGCCGTCCACCTCGAGCAGCGCGGTCGGCGCGGAGGAGCCTGTCATTCGCGCCCGCTCCTCACGCCCGACAGTCTTACGCTACGCCGAAGCGGGGTCAAGACAGGTCTGTGCCGCGCGAACCGCAGGTTCGGGTCGTGGCGATGGTCGGGAGGGAGACATGATCGATCTGCGTGGCCGCATCGTCCTCATCACGGGCGCCGCGGGCGGGATCGGGTCGGCCGCCGCGCGGACGATGGCCCGCGCCGGCGCCAGCCTGATCGTCCACGATCGCCCGTCACCGGCGCTGGCCGAACTCGTGACGGACCTGGGCGCGGGCGCGCGGGCACTCCCCGCCGACCTGCGCGATCGAGCGGCCACGGATGCGCTCTGGCGGGACGCGCTGGCGATCCACGGCCGGATCGACGTGCTCGTCAACAACGCGGGGATCTACCCACCTGCCCCGTTGGACCTCTCGCTCGAAGAGTGGACGGCGGTCTGGGATCTGTCGCTCGGCGTGAACCTGGTCGCGCCGGCGATCCTGTGCCGCGCCGCGATCCAGACGTACGCCGCCCAGGACGGCGGCGGCATCGTCATCAACCTGGCGAGCCGGGCGGCCTTCCGTGGCGAGGACCCCGAGTTCTGGCATTACGCCGCGGCCAAGGCGGGTGTGGTGGCCATGACCCGGACCATCGCCCGGCAGTAC
>DASSMQ010000049.1:0-10047 GCA_035688805.1 Candidatus Limnocylindrales bacterium | reverse complement strand
TTCGGCGGGGCCGAGTCGATGGCGATGCCGGCGGCTCCCAACCCTCGGTCGATCAGCAACTGGACGAAGAGGCCGCCGAACGAGTGGCCGACGAGGATCGGCGGCTCGTCGAGGGCCCGGATGATCCGCTCGTAATGATCGACGATCTCGCGGATGCCGAGACCGGCCAACGGTGACGGGTCGGCCCGGATGGCCTCGATCGGACGATCCTTGCCCGGCCACGCCGGGGCAAGCCCTTGATGTCCCCGCGCTTCGACGTAGGCGAGGAACGGATCCCAGCAGGCCGGTGTGACCCACCCGCCATGGATGAAGACGATGGTCCGGCTCATATCACGCCTCCCGTCGGTCTGTCCCGCGCACGTCCATCGACACGAGCTCGAGCCCCAGGTCGCGGATGCGCGATAGCAGTCCATGCAGCTGGGCCTGGTCGACGACCTCGCCGATGAGTTCGGTGGTTCCGGTGCGCCGGACCACGGTCATGCCGTCGAAGGCGACCGTGAGTCGCCTACTCATCCGTCCGGCGACGGTGATCCGGACGGTCGGTGTCGTGTTCATGGCGACACCATCGGCCCTGGCTGCGTGAGCACGCATCACCCATCGGCGACCTCACCCAGGGCGAAATGGATCGCAGTCGACCCACCGCCGGTAGCTACCCAATGCCATTGAACCGAGCAGGACGGACGACTACGCTTGCCTGGCGTCCAGGCCCCGCCAACCGCGGGGTCGGGCGATGTCGGCCCGGCAGCGGCTGTCGACGGAGGGGTCGATGCGTGTCGCAGTGGTGGTCAGCGGGAGCCGGGGCGACGTCCAGCCCATGCTCGCGCTGGCGATCGGCCTCGAGACCGCAGGTCATGACGCGGTCTTTTGCTCGTCTCCGGACAATGGCGAGTGGGTCCGTCGTCTCGGCTGCGCCTTCGAGGCGATCGGAGAACCCCTCCGCGACAACGCGTCGCTCGGCGGATGGGGGTTCGGGGCGTTCAACCGGTTCATCCGACGGCAGATCGATCTCCAAATCCGTCAACTGCCTCGCATCCTCCATGGTTGCGACCTGGTCATCGCATCCGGTCTGGTGTGGGGCGTGCGCCCGGTCGCCGAACGACTCGGGATCCCCTACCGCTATGTCGCGTTCATCCCAGCCGACTTCCTCGGAACGACGCGTGATCCGGTCAGCGTCCGCCTGGTGCGGGGACTGGCGGACCGCTACGCCGATCTCGCGTACGGGCCGGCACTCCGCCGCGGGCGAGCGGACCTCGGACTCCCGCGCGCGGACAACGTGATGCGCCAGCTCATGGGACCTGGAACGATCGCGGCCACGGATCCGGCCCTGACGACGCTGCCGGATGGCGGACGGCTCAGGGCACCGCAGACGGGCTATCCGATCCTAGCGCAGGACGGCGGACTGAGCGGACCCGTGCATCGGTTCCTTGCGGCGGGGCCGCCGCCGATCTACGCCGGATTCGGCAGCATGCCGATGAGTGATCGGGCGCGGATCGGCAGGCTGTTGGTCGAGGCCGCGGAACGCGTCCCGACGCGCCTCATCATGGCTAGGGGATGGGCTGGGATCACGCCCAGCGGACCCGCGGACAGGACCCTCCTGGTCGACGACGTGCCACACAGCCTCCTGTTCCCCAGGGTCACCGCCGTCATCCACCATGGCGGGGCGGGAACGATCGCCACCGCCGCGCGCGCCGGGGTCCCGCAGATCGTGCTGCCGGTGGCGGCTGACCAACTCCTGTGGCGTGATCGGATCGTCCGACTCGGACTCGGAGCCCGGGCGCCCTTGCTGCGGATGGCGTCCGCGTCGTCGGTGGCGAAGGCGATCACGGCCACGCTCGCCGACCCGAGTTTCCAGCGACGCGCCTCCCAGATCGCGGCACGACTCCGAGCGGCTCCGGACGGAGTCACCACGACCGTCGCGGAGATCACCCGTCCCGGCGTGGCGACCGCGTGACGCCTGATGGCCGATCGCGCCCTGGGCGCCGACGAGCGGCCTACGGACACGGCAGTGCGGATCGCCGCGCCGGACGCCGTCGTCCTCGAGACGAAACTCACGCCACCTCCGGCGCGGTCGGAACACGTCGAGCGGCGCGACCTGGTCGCCGCACTGGAGGCTGGAAGCGCCCGGAAGCTGACGCTGGTCGCCGCCCCGCCCGGGTTCGGAAAATCCACGTTGCTGGCTGCCTGGTCAGCAACGCACGCCGCGTCGACCGTTGCCTGGTTGTCGCTCGACGAGACCGATAACGACCCGGCCCGATTCTTCAGCTATGTCGTGGCTGCCCTGCGGCGGATGGCACCCGAGCTCGGAAGCCGCGCTCTGGCCGCCCTACGGAGCCCCGGCGCCGACCTCATCGAGAGCGTGCTTCCCGAGTTCCTCAACGACCTTGCGGGCCTCGACCACGACGTGGCGCTCGTCATCGAGGACTACCACGTCATCACCAGCCCGGACGTGCACCGAGCGCTCGCCTACATCGTCGAGCGCTCCCCGAGGACCGTCCGGTTGATCCTCTCGACGCGGCAAGACCCACCGCTGCCGCTGGGGCGCCTGCGCGCCCGGGGCGACCTGCTTGAGCTCCGGGCCGCCGATCTGCGGTTCAGCGACGAAGAGGCACAGGGATTCCTCCGTGACGGGCTCCGTATCGAGGTCTCGGCTGCGGATATCGCGCGGCTGCAGGCGCGAACCGAGGGTTGGCCGGCCGCTCTCTACCTCGCGGCGCTGTCGCTCCAGGGACGGGCGAACGCAACCCAGCGTATCGAGCGGTTCTCGGGCGACGATCGCTACGTCGTCGACTACCTCACGACCGAGGTCCTGGCGCGCCAGACCGCCGAGCTCCGAAGGTTCCTGCTCCGAACGTCGATCCTGGCGCGCTTTTCGGGCCCGTTGTGCGACACGGTGGCCGGCCGCGAGGGATCGTCGGCGCTTCTCGCCGACCTCGAACGATCGAATCTCCTGCTCATCCCGCTCGACACCAAACGCCAGTGGTATCGCTATCACCATCTCTTCGGCGAGTTGTTGCGCCACGAGCTCGAAGCGACCGAACCGGAACTCGTCCCGATCCTGCATGGGCGCGCCAGCGGCTGGTATCGGGAGGTCGGGCTCATCGTCGACGCCGCCCGTCACGCGATCGCGGCGGGCGACTTCGAGGCGATGGCAGAGCTCGTCGGTCGACACTACGGCCTGTTCGTCGATCAGGGGCAGCTGACGACGGTCATCGGCTGGCTGGAAGCCCTGCCGGACGACGCCGCCTCGGCGGACTGGCTGTTGGGTTTCGCGGGCGCCGTCGTCTACGCACATGCCGGCCGATTCGATGAGGCCGAGCACTGGCTCGCTCTGGCGGAGCGCGCCCCACAGGTCGTCCGGAACGGCCAGGAACCGACCGGATCGCTGGCGGCGCTGACAGGCTACCTGCGGCTCCTCCGGGGCGACATCGGCGCGTCCGTCGCCGCCGCTCGTCGAGCGCTCGCGGCGGGGCCTGCCGGCGACCCCGTGTGGGCACTCGCGCCCCGGATGGTGCTGGCACCGGCGCTTTGGTGGGCCGGGCGACCGGGTGAGGCACGGACGGTCCTCGAGACCGTGACGCGGACGGGTCGAGCCGCCGGCATCCCGGCCGCGACGGTATATGCGCTCGGCAATCGGGGAGCGATCGCGCTGGACGACGGAGACGAGCAGTCGGCCGCCACGCTCGCAGGCGAGGCGATAGACCTCATGCGGGAAGCGGGCATCGACGACCATCCGTGGGCGGCGATGGCTCACATCGTCCACGGGACGATCCTTGGTCGGCACGGTGAGCTGGCGGCCGCGGCCGCCGAGATCGAGCACGGGCTCGCGCTCGGCGAGCGACTCGGGGCGTGGCAGCTGGTGGTCCACGCGACCCTCGCGCTCGCCGAGGTCCGCCAGCGACAACGCGATGCCCCCGCGGCTCGACGCCTGCTGACGCGGGTCCGCGACATCCTGGGGGCGCAACCGGACCCAGGCGATGGCGTCGCCCGACTCGAACGGACCGAGAAGGCACTTCGACTTCGCGCGACACGCGATCGTGCTGGATCGGAGGCTCATTACTGGGAACTGTCGCCGCGGGAGATCGATGTCCTGCGTCTTCTGCCGAGCCGTCTTTCGCAGCGAGAGATGGCGGCAGAGCTCTATGTGTCGTTCAACACGATCAGGACCCACACACGCGTGATCTTCGGCAAGCTCGGCGTGACCTCGCGGGCCGAGGCTGTCGCGCGCGCCAGAGAACTGGGGCTGCTCTGAGCGTCTGACGCGAGCTCGGATGCCCGGCCCCGCGGCGGCCGGCGTTCACGCAGGGTGAAATGCAGCCTGCGTGATGACGCCTCACCCAGCGACCGCCGACGCTCCCCGTGCTGACCACGCACACGACAAAGGAGCAGCCATGCAGATCAGCGCTCGTCCTGGCAGCGTCTGGCGGACGGTGATCGAACACCGACCGCTGATCGCGTCGATCGTCGTCCTCGGTTGGGCGATCAAGTACAGCATCAGCCTCGCGCTCAGCCACACCACCGGGGCCGAGATCTACGGGCTCCTCACCGCCGTCCTGGCGAGCGGCGCCGCCGCCGCCAACCTGGCCCTGCTCCGTTCCTCGCGGATGCCGGTGGTCGTGGTCGGAGCTGTCCTGGTCCTCTGGGCGGTCGTCGCCTTCGGCGGCCTCGCCGGGACCATCGCCCACCTGGTCGGACCGGTCCCCGGTCATGGACCCATCGATCTTCGGCCACGGCCCATCGTGGCGCCGTTGGTCTTCACCCTCCTCGGCCTGGTCGGCGGTACCGCGCTGTCTTTTGGATGGCGCGCGGCCCGTCGACGCGGCCTGCCAGATCACGAATAGGAGTCGTCAGATGTCGAAAGCAACCATCACCCGGATCTTCATCGGAGCAGTGCTGGCGCTGGTCGTCGGTCTCATCGTCGCGACGGTGACCGTCGTGGCCGCGATCCTCGACGGGGTCGTCACCATCGGCGGACCCAATGTGGTCACCGTGGATGGCGGAGTCTTCGCGGGTTCGCTGCCGTGGCTGGTGATCGCCATGCTGTTCAGCGCCGGCGGCTCGGTCGCAGCCGTGGCGTCGTGGATCGCCGCGCTCTTCAATACCGTTCGGCTCGATGACAAGACGTGGTTCGCCGCGCTGCTCGTCCTGGGGCTGTTCAGCTTCGGCTGGGTCGCGATGATCGCCTACGTCGTCGCCGGCCCGGACGGGACGGCCCGCGTGGGCGATCGCGGCGCCGCGATCGCAGGTCCAGCCTGATCCTTGCTTGGGTCCATCGGCTGGGACGCACCAGTCCGCCGCAACCTGACGAAGCACCGCTTCCGCGCGGTGCTTCGTCGTTGCGGGGGCCTCGGCTCAACACTCGTAGCGTCGTTGCCGTGCGTTACGCTGGCCGCTGTCCCACGGGTGGTGCGGGGCGATGAGGGAGGAGGGATCCTGCATGGCCAGCCGCGCGCAGGTTCGTGCATCTCGCGCGCTGACGTGGATGGGCGTGCTCGTGGGTACCGCCCTCGGCGGCGTCGTGCCGCTGTCGTTTCCACTGCTCGATCTCGTCTACTACCAGCCCACCGATCCTCCGGTGTTCGTGCCGGTGATGATCTGGCCGCTCGCGCCGGTCAAGCTGGCCATCGGCCTCCTGTTCGGGCCAGTGGCCGGCCTGATCACCGGGGTCGCGAGCCAGATCATGACCCTCGTGCTCGCTGGGTACGATCTGGCCGAGACGTGGAACTGGGTCGTGGCCGGCGCACTGGGCGGGTTCTTCGCCGGCTGGCTCCCCGGACACCTGCCCGGCTCCTGGCGACCATCCGGTGACCACCGCCTCGCGGGTGCCGCCATCACCGGCGTGTTCGTCACGACGATCGCGTATCTCCCGGTCGTCTTCGACCCGCTGCTCCGGGCCGGAGCTACCTGGCCGTTCGCGCTCGGTGAATACGCGACGATCGTGATCCCGACATCGATCTTGGCCGCCCTGACGCTGCCGCTCGTCCTCGCCGCGGGTCTTCGGTGGCGCCTCCACCCCGCGATCCAGCTCTCCCAGCCTACATCTGCTGCCCGTCCGGGCTGGCGACCTTTCGCGATCGCCTTCGCCTTGGCGGTCGCTGTCCCCCTGGCCCCCCTCTACGTGCCGTCCAACGTTCGCGTGATCGGGCAAGTGAGCGCCGCCGCGGGACCCGCCGCAGCACCGGCGCCGGGCGCAACCGGCAGTAGCGATCGGGAAGTCTCGGTTTCGCTGGGCGACCCTCCGGGGATCGATCCGTCCTGCGCTGCCGAGGGAGCGGCGCATAGCCCGCCCGTGTGGGCGGCCGTCCACGTCACGCTGTACAACGAAACTGGGGCGCCGATCGGCGTGAGCTGGCTGGACTACGACGGCCACCGCGACGAGGAACATGCCATCGACGCAGGTGGACCGCTATTCGGGGAGTGGGGCGCCGGACACCTGTTCGTGCTCACCGGGCCAGGCAGCAGCTGCCTGATGGTCTTCAAGGTCCTCGGGACGAGCCCGATCAGCATCCACCTGCGCTCGTGGCCGCTACGGTCACGGCCGTCCGCAAGCAGCGCGACCCCGGAGTCGGACCGAGTTCATGGCGCTAGCGCTGCGCCACGCTCCCGCCGACGGATCGTATCTCGGCGGGCGACAGAAACTCACCGGTCCCGGGGCTGCTCTGCGTCAGCGTTCGCGCCGGTAGTGCATGGCGACCGCGCCGCTGCGGAGCGGCTTCGCCGAGACCAGCTCGAGCCGTCGGGTGCTGGGCAGCCCGCTCTGGTAGAGGGTCGGGCCGTGGCCGGCGATCCTGGGGTGGACGAGGAACTTGTACTCGTCGATCAGATCCAGCCGGTCCAGCTCGGTCGCGAGCTTCCCGCTACCGAGGAGCACGCCGGCGGGGGTCGCGTCCTTGAGTTCCTGCACGCCCGTGCGCAGGTCGCCGGCGATGTGGTGGCTGTTGGTCCACGGGAAGTCCGTTCGCGTCGATGACACCACGTACTTGGGCTTGGCCTCCAGCTTGACCGCCCACTCGCGCATGGCCGGCGCCGCCGCCTCGTCGCCGCGGGCAACGGCCGGCCAGTAGCTCTCCATCATCTCGTAGGTGACGCGGCCCCACAGCATCGCCCCGCCCTCGTCCATGAGGCGGGTGAAGTACGCATGTGTCTCGTCGTCGGCGATCCCCTCGCGGTGGTCGACGCAGCCGTCCAGCGTGACATTGATGCTGAAGATCAAGAGTCCCATGCGAAGAGTCTAGGGCCGGCGCTCCGCTGGGGGGCTGCCCGCCCAGCCCCGGTCGGTTGCGACGGCTCAGGAGAGCGCGGCGCAGATATCCGTGACCGTTCCCCGATACGTGAAGTCCGTGGTCTGCCCGGTGTTGAGGTTGTAGGTGAACGTGATTCGCCCAACGAAGTCGTAGAACGCCGGATCCGGCCCGACGATCCCGAAGGGACCCGTGTCGCCGGGCAGGAAGGAGTCAGCCCCCATGCCGTCGAGGACGACGTAGTCGAGGCCGGTCACGGAGTCGACGTTGTCGATGGCGAAGAAGTTGTCGGCGGTCGGGTAGCGAGCGCCGGTGTCCGCGTTCACGTACGCGCCATGGGCGCGGACCGAATGGAACACCCGGCCATCGGGGAAGACGGTCTTCGCGCTGAAGCCCCAGTCCGGCTGGCCCTCGACATCGAAGGTGCAGGCCTGGCCAGCTGGGATCGTGAACGGGGACAGGGCGTGGACCGTCCGGATCGGCGTCGGTGCGGCCGCCGCGGCCGGCGCCGCGACGACGAGCGCGAGCGCAGCGGCGATCCCGGCGCCTCGCGCCACTCGGCTGAGTCGGGACATGGATGGCACCTCCACTGAAGCGGCAAACACAGCCCCGTCGCCAACGGCGACTGTATCGCGCGTTGGTCACGATCCATCGGTCGATCGACCGATGGGTGGGTGGAAGTCGCCCGCGGGTCCGCAAATCCGGTGCACGCGGTCACCGCCTCGACTGTGCCGGATGCCCCGAGCATACGAGTCTGCCCTTGCGGGCTATTCGACCTCGATCCATGTAGGATCGAGCTCGCGCGCCTGTAGCTCATCGGTTAGAGCGTCGGCCTCGGCAGCCGGACGGGCCGGGTCGCGCCGAGGCGTCGCTCCTTGCGCCAAGCCTCGACGCGCCGTCGGTTCACCCGCGCTGAACAGATCGGCTGCGGCCCGCGGGACCGTAGGATCGACGCGCCGATCGGCCCTACGGCCGAGCAGCTCCTCGAACTCGGCCCACGGCCCTCAATGCGCCGCCCGACTGAAGGTCACATGGAGCACGCCGCTCGGCGACGAGGTGGCCTCGATCGTGTGGCCCTTCTCGAGGCCCTCGAGCCCGTCCCACAGGCGCACGCCGCGGCCGAGCAGGATCGGGACCACCACCACGTGCATGTGGTCGACGAGCCCCGCAGCGAGGAACTCGCGGACCGTCGTCGGGCCTCCGCCGATGCGGACGTCCTGGCCGTTCGCGGCCTGCCGGGCCTTCTCGAGGGCCTCGGCGGGCGACGCGTCGATGAAGTGGAACGTCGTCCCGCCCTCCATCTCCATCGGCGGGCGAGTGTGGTGGGTCAGGACGAAGACCGGCGTGTGGAACGGTGGTTCCGGGCCCCACCAGCCCTGCCAGTCGGGGTCCTCGTGCCAGCCGGGATAGCCGAACTTCCGGGCCCCCATGATCTCGGCGCCGACACCCGAATCGTGCAGCCGCAGGAAGGCATCGTCGATCCCGCGGCTGCCGCCGCCCTCGCCGACCATCTCGTGCCACCACCGGGTGGCGAACATCCACTCGTGCAGCCGGTCGCCAGCGTGGCCGAACGGTTCGTCGCGGGTCAGGCCCTCGCCCGTCCCGAATCCATCGAGGGAGACGGAGAAGAACTGGACGCGTGCGAGTGACACTGCTCGTGCTCCTCTCGTTCTGGCTGGACAGCCCTCGTGGTGGGCGCTGGGCAGGGACGCTGGGTCACGCCGTACGCTGCGAATCGAGCCGAAGCGCTCGCTCGACTCGCTGCGCTCTCCCGTGGCCAACCGTTAGTCAGGCTCCGGGCCTTCCACGTTGACCACAGGTGCACCCGAACCGATACGCACCAGCGCGACCTCGGCCGCCTGGTCGGGCGGCGTTCCCTCCCGGTGGACCAAGCCACGCGGCACGTGGGCGTAGTCGCCGGCGACGACACCGAGGCGCTCACGACCACCCGGTCCGAACTCCAGCTCCATCGCGCCACTCAGCACGTAGAAGTACGTATCCGTGTCGCCGTGGTGGTGCCACCCGCTCCGGACGCCGGGTTCGGTTCGGACCACCCCCACCCATCGATCGTCGGAGGCGAACGCCTGCTCGCGGACCATTCCGGGCGTCGCGGGTCCGGCGGCGACCGTTCGTTGGGCTGGCCCGATCGCTTGCGGCCGTGCGGTCTCCATCTCCACCTCGTGCGTGCTGCTCACCACCGGGCCAAGTATCGGACCTTCCGTCCCGTCCGATCGCTCCCGCCCACCTCAGGGCACGCCGAGAGCACAGCTCGTGCGGAACCTCGCCGCGCGGCTGTCGGGACCTGGTGTTGAAGGGGTCTTGCGTCGCGCGATTGACTCGATGGGAGTGGAACGTGAGGATGCGATCGCATCGGTGACCCACCGTAGGAGAAGTCGGAGGCTATGACCATCGACGTGCTCGAGCGATCGCTTGCTGGCCGGACCCGTGGCCCTGTCATCACCCCGGACCATCGCCTGTACGACAGCGCGCGGGCACTGTTCAACGGCATGCTCGATCGTCGTCCACGCCTGATCTTCCGCCCCGCCGATACGGATGATCTCGTCTCTGCCGTCCGCTGGGCGTCGGAATGCGACGTTGCCATCGCCGTGCGAGGCGGCGGCCACAGCGTCGCGGGTCACTCGATGCCCGACGACGGATTCGTCATCGATCTATCGCGCTGGCGGTCCGCGACCGTCGACTCGGGGCGGCGGATCGCGGAGGCCGAAGGCGGCTGCCTGCTCATGGATCTCGACGCCGCGACGGCCGGCCACGGACTCGCGGCTCCTTCGGGGACATTCGTCGACACCGG